>NZ_JBFAKM010000018.1:0-34287 GCF_040655695.1 Polymorphospora sp. NPDC050346
TCTGGTCGTTCAGTGTCGCGGTCATCACGGCACCCTCCTCACCAGGCACAACGCCTGGCAGGTCAGGCCGGAAACACCGTTAAATCCACAGACCCGCCACGGGCGGGTCAGGGCTTCCAGGCTGCCCAGAGGTGGGCATACGGGCCACCGCGGGCGAGCAGGTCGTCGTGGGTGCCCTCCTCGACGACCCGCCCGTGCTCCATCACCACGACCCGGTCGGCGCGGGCCGCCTGCCCCAACCGGTGTGCGATGACCAGCGCGGTCCGGCCGGCGCAGACCCGTTCCGCCGCCCGTTCCAGCACGTCGGCGTGATGGCTGCCGGATTCGGCGGTGGCCTCGTCGAGGATGACCAGTGACGGCGCGGCGAGGTGGGCCCGGGCCAGGGCGACCTGGGCGCGTTGCTCGTCGTCGAGTTGGGTGTGGCCGGGTCCGATGCGGGTGTCGACGCCGTCGGGAAGTTGCCGTACCCAGCCGTCGGCGCCGACCAGCGCCAGCGCGTCGGTGATCTCCTGGTCGGTGGCCTCGGGCCGGGCGAGGCGGAGGTCGGTCGAGAGTGGACCGGCGAAGACGTGCGGTTCCTGGGCGACCAGGATCACCCGGGGCCGCTGCCCGGCGGGGTCGCGTACGTCGACGGTGCCGGCGGTGGGGGTCAGCGTGCCGGCGACGATGCCGGCGAGGGTGGTCTTGCCGGCTCCGCTGGCGCCGACGAGGGCGACCCGCTCCCCCGCCGCGATCCGCAGGTCGATGCCGTGCAGCACCGGGTTCGCGTCGTACGTGTGGTGGAGGCCGCTGATCTCGACGGTGGCGGGGCCGGCGGGCGGTGGTGCCGGGGTCTGCCGTGCCCGGCCCGGCACGGTTCCCAGGCCGAGGATGCGGGCCAGGCTGGCGATGGCGGACTGGACGTCGTCGACGCTCATGACGACGACGCCGAGCGGTCCGAAGAGGCGGTGGAAGTAGAGGGCGGCGGTGGTGACGGCACCGGCCGTCGTGGTGCCGGCGTCGACGAGGAGGAATCCGGTGGCGATGATCGCGGACAGGCCGACGAGTTCGGCGATGTTGAGCCACTTCACCCAGCCGGTGACGAACCACAGTGCGCGGCGGGAGATGTCGCGGGCCCGTTCCGAGGACGCGTCGATCGAGGCGACGAAGCGGGGTTCGGCGCGGTAGGTACCGATCGTGGCGAGGCCGCTGAGGGTCGACAGGATCGTCTCGGCCCGGTCGGCGAACGCGACGCGTTGTTCGGCGTAGAGCGGGACGGCGCGGGGCAGGTAGCGGCGCAGGGCGAAGACGTACACCGGGACCGTGGCGCAGCCGGCGAGGGCGAGCCACGGGTCGAGGGTGGCGAGTCCGGCCACGGTCAGCAGGATCACGACCGCCGACGACACCCAGACCGCGAGCAGGTTGGTGACGGTTTCGGCGACGATGCCGACGTCGTCGCTGATCCGGCTGAGCAGGTCGCCGCGGCCGGCTTCCTCGATCGTGTCGGTGGGCAGGTGCAGGGCGGCGTCGAGGGCGTCCTCGCGTACGGCGGCGAGCAGGAGTTGTCCGGCGCGTACGGTGAGCGCGGCCGCGAGTCCGGTCAGCAGCGCGCCGGCGGCGAGGGCGACGGCGGTCCAGATCAGGAGGCGGACGAGTTCGTCGTACGTGGTTCCGGCCAGGACCCGGTCGACGAGGATGCCGATGATCCGGGCGGGGGCGAGGCCGGCGAGCGCGGCGGCGGCGGTGGCGGCCAGGGCGGTGAGCGTGGGGCCGGGGCGGCGCCGGATCTGGCGGAGCAGTCCGGTGCGTACGGTCTTCGCGTCGGCGATGGGCAGCCGGGTCATCGGAGCACCCGTTCACGGTAGTCGGGGTTGGTGCGCAGCAGATCGTGGTGCCGGCCGGTGGCGGCGACCTGCCCGGCGACGACGAGGACGACCCGGTCGGTGCGGTCCAGCAGGGTGGGGCTGCTGGTGAGCACGACGGTGGTCGTGGGTGAGCCGTTCGCGTGCCGGTGCCGGCGGATGCCGTCGGCGATGCGCTGTTCGGTGACGGAGTCGACGGCGGTGGTGGGCCGGTCGAGGACGAGCAGGTCGGGGGCGGTGTGCAGGGCGCGGGCCAGGGCGAGGCGCTGGCGCTGGCCGCCGGAGAGGTTGGTGCCCCGGTCACGCAGCGGGGTGTCGGCGGTGGCGGTGACGAACTCGTCGGCGTCCGCGGCCCGCAGGGCGTCGCCGAGCCTGTCCAGGCCGGAGCCTGCGCCGAGCCCGTCCAGGCCGGAACCGGCGTCGAGCCCGTCCAGGCCGGAGCCGGCGTCGAGCCCGTCGGTGCCGGCTCCGGTGCCGAGGATGAGGTTGTCGTGCAGGGTGCCGGTGAACAGGTCGACCCGGTGGGGTTCGACGTGGACCAGGCGGCGTCGGTCGTCGCGGTCGAGCTTGTCGAGTCGTACGCCGGACAGCTCGGCGGTGAACGGGGTCGGGCCGGTGCCGGGGGTGAGTGCGGCGAGGATGGCGGTGGCGTCGGCGGGGTCGGCGACGACGCCGACGAACTCGCCGGGGGCGGCGGTGAAGGTGCCGGCCGCGGTGAGGGTGAGCGGGCCGGGCCGGGGCGGGGCGGCCGTCGACGTACCGGGTCCGTCTGTTGTGGACTTTTCGGCCAGGACGGCGGCGACGCGTTCGGCGCTGGCCCGGGTGCCGGCCCGGAACTGCAGGTGGGTGCCGAGCATGGCCAGCGGTTCGCTGAGGAACTGGGCGGCGCCGACGGCGGCGACGAGTGCCCCGACGGTGATCTGGCCGTCGACGGCGAGCGCGCCGGCGGCCAGAAGTGCGACGAGCAGGACGAGGCCGCCGGCGGCCAGGGTCGCGGCGCGTTGCAGGGCGAGGGTGTTCCCGGCCCGGATCGCGGCGTGGGCGGCGGTGGTGCTGGCGGCGCGGTAGCGGGTCATGGCGTGGTCGCGGGCGGACAGGCCGTGCAGGACCCGCAGGCCGGCGACGAGGTCGGCGGCGAGCGCCGACGCCTGTGCGGCGGTGTGCTGCTGGTCGTGGCTGCGCCGGGTCATCGTCGGGGAGAGCAGGTTCAGCGCGACGGTGGTGGCGACGGCGACGGTGAGGACGAGTGCGCCGAGGCGTACGTCGATGCCGAACAGGATCGCGCACGACACGACGATCGCGGCCGAGGCGGCGATCAGGCCGCTGGTGTATTCGACGGGTCGGGCGGCGCGGTCGGCGTCGGAGGAGGCGATCGAGTGCAGCTCGCCGTCGGGGCGGGTGCGGGCGGGGTCGGACAGGTCGAGCATGCTGCGGCCGAGCCGGCGGCGCAGCCGGTGGGCGCGGTCGAGCACGGCGCCCAGCCCGAGCCGGGCCGCCCAGCGCCAGCAGAGGATGAGGGCGGTGAAGAGTACGGCGAGACCGGCGAGGCTGGCGGCGAGCAGGTCGTGGCGGCCGGTGACGACGGCGGAGTCGATGGCGACACCGATCGCGACCGGGACGAGTGCTTCGCAGGTCTGGTGTCCGCTGAACAGGGCGGCCGAGGCGACGAGGCGGCCACGGTTCTCGCGCCGGGCGTCGGTGACGAGCCGGCGGCCACCGGCACTGGTCTTTCCGCTCACCTGCCCGGCCGACCCGTCCGGCGGTGTCCGGTGGAGGTGAAGGTGGCGATCGTCATCAGTCTTTCCCTCGTGTGCGGCGGTCGCGGGCACGCGCCGGGGCGCGCGCCCGCGACCGGGCGGTTCAGCGGTCGAGCTTGGCGACGGCGGCCTGCAACTGAGGTACGACGGCGGCGAGCGCGACCTTCAGGCCGGCGACGGTTCCGGCGGTGGCGCCCTGCATCGCCTCGCCCTCCGGGTCGAGGAACACGGTCCGGCCGTCCTTGACGACGTCGAGGGAGGAGATCAGCGGGTCCTGCTGGATGGCGCTGATCGGGTAGCCGATCGTGGTCAGCACGGCGACCTGGGCGTCCATCGCCGGCACCTGCTCGACGGAGACCGGGGCGAAGAAGCCGGAGGCGGGCAGCGCGGCCACCGGCGGGTTGAGGGTGAAGCCGAGGTTGCCGTACATGTCGAAGCGGGCGTCGCCGGGCAGGTTGGCGCCGTACGCGTCGCCGAACTTGGAGCCGGAGACGATGGTGACGCCCTGGAAGGTCGGGTTCTCGCCGACGTACTTCGCGAAGGTGGCGTCGAGGTCGGCGATCAGCGCCTGGCCCTGCTCGACCCGGCCCAGGGCCTGGGCGATGAGCGTGGTGTGGGTACGCCAGTCGAGCGCGAAGTCGGGGGTGCCCTTCGGCGCGAACACGGTCGGGGCGATCTGGCTCAGCCGGGCGTACGCCTGGTCGTCGAACGCGCTGCGGGCGTTGAGGATGACGTCGGGTTCGAAGGACTGGATCTGCTCGTAGTTGAGCGTCTCGCCGCCGCGCTCGATGAGGGCCGGGGTCGAGTCGCCGAAGGCGGCGGTGGCCCAGGGGCCGACGCCCTTGCTGGCCTCGCCGTGGTCCTGCCAGTCGTAGATGGCGACCGGCTTGACGCCGAGCGACAGGGCGACCTCGCCGTCGGACCAGCCGAGGGCGACGACCTTGAGGTCGCCGTCGGCCGGCTTCGGGATCTCGACGAGGCCGTAGTTGGTCTCGACCGAGCCGAGCAGTTCGCCGCCGGACGATCCGCCGTCGTCGCCGGTGGAGCAGGCGCCGGTGGCCAGCAGGACGGCCACCGCTGCGGCGGCGGCCGACCAGCGCGGGAACAGGCGGGAGATGCGCATGGGGTTCCTTAGTCGTAGTGGTGCGGGTGGGTCTCAGGACTCGGCGATGACGGCGCCGGTGGCCAGCGGGACGACGATCGGGGTGCCCGTCTCCGGGTCGGTGAGGATCCGGGCGCGTACGCCGAAGACCTCCTCGACCAGGCCGGCGGTGACCACCTCGCCCGGCGGTCCCTGGGCGACGACGGCGCCGCCCTTCATGGCGATGAGGTGGCTGGCGTAGCGGGCGGCCTGGTTGAGGTCGTGCAGGACGGCGACCAGGGTGCGGCCCTGCTGGTGCAGGGTCCGGCACAGGTCGAGCACGTCGATCTGGTGGGCGATGTCGAGGAACGTGGTCGGCTCGTCGAGCAGCACGATCGGGGTCTGCTGGGCGAGCACCATGGCGATCCAGACGCGCTGGCGCTGGCCGCCGGAGAGTTCGTCGACCGGCCGGGGGGCGAGCGCGGTCAGCCGGGTCGCCTCCAGCGCGGCCCGGACGGCGGCGTCGTCCTGTGCCGACCACGAGCGGAAGAGGCGCTGGTGCGGGTAGCGGCCACGGGCCACCAGGTCGACGACGGTGATCGCCTCCGGGGCGGTGGTGCTCTGCGGCAGCAGGCCGACCTTGCGGGCGAGTTCCTTGGTGCCCATGGAACGTACGTCGGCGCCGTCGAGGAGCACGGTTCCGCGCTGCGGGGCGAGCAGCCGGGCCAGGCTGCGCAGCAGGGTCGACTTGCCGCAGGCGTTGGGGCCGACGATGACCGAGAACGAGTTGGGCGGTACGGCCAGGTCGAGGTCGTCGACGACGACCCGGGCGTCGTAGCCGATCCGCAGGCCGGTGACCTCCAGCCGGCGGGCCTGGTCGGCGGCGCCAGCGGGGGCGGGAGCGGCGGGGGCGGTCCCGGCTTCGGTGGTGACCATGTCAGGCCTTTCGGGTCCGGGCGGCGAGCAGCCAGACGAGGTAGACGCCGCCGAGCACGACGGTGACCACGCCGACGGGAAGCTGGGTGGGCGCGATCACGGTCCGGGCGACGAGGTCGCTGACGGTCAGCAGCACCGCGCCCATCAGGGCCGAGCAGGCCAGTGGGATGTGCGGGGTACGGGCCAGCCGGACCGCGAGTTGCGGGGCGAGCAGGGCGACGAAGGAGATCGGGCCGGCGACGGCGGTCACCACTGCGGTGAAGGTGACCCCGACGAGCAGGAGCCACACCCGCAGCCGGCCGGCGTCGAGGCCGCGGCCGATCGCGGCGTCGTCGCCGAGGGGCAGCAGTCCCATCCCGCGTCCGAGCAGGGCGGTCACCGGGGCCAGGAGGAGCAGGGCGAGCGCGACCGGCACCAGTTGCGACCAGGTCATCGTGTCCAGCGAGCCGGCGCCCCACATCGCCGCCGCGGCGGCCTGTTCGAGGCTGAGGGTGATCAGCAGGTACGCGTTGACGGCGGCGAGCAGGGCGCTGACCCCGATGCCGACGACGATCAGGCGGTAGCCCTGCAGGCCCCGGCGCATCGCGAGCGCCCACACCAGCAGCCCGGTGCCGAGCCCACCGAGGAGCGCGCCGACGATGGTGCCGAGGTACGAGCCACCGACCAGGACGCCGCTCAGCAGCGCCCCGGTGTACGCGCCGGTGTTGAAGCCGATGATGTCGGGGCTGCCGAGCGGGTTGCGGGTCAGGGTCTGGAACAGGGCGCCGCTGAGCGCGAGGGCCGCCCCGCCGAGCACCGCCATCAGGACGCGGGGCAGCCGCCATTCGACGACGGTGCGCCGTACGGCGGTCTCGCCCTGGCCGGTCAGCGCGGCCCAGATCTGGGCCGGTGACAGTTCGGTCTGCCCGACGGTCAGCGACCAGGCGGCGACGCCGACGGCCACGACGGCGAGGACCGCGCCGACGGTGAGGACGCGGGTGTCGATCCGCAGCCGGTACGAGTCGCCGAGGGACAGCACCCGGACGCGGCGCGGCCACAGCGGGGGCGGGCCGACGGTGGCCGGCGCGCTCACAGCGCCCTCGCCCGGCCTGCTCACAGTGCCCTCGCCGGTGGGCGCCGGACGAGCCAGATGAGCAGCGGGGCGCCGAGGAAGGCGACGACGATGCCGACCGGTACCTCGTTGGCGAGCAGTACCCGGCCGACGATGTCGGCGGTGAGCATCAGCACCGGGGCGGTCAGGACGCAGAGCGGGACAACGCGCCGCTGGTCGGGGCCGGCGATCATCCGGACCGCGTGCGGCACCATCAGGCCGACGAACGACAGCGGTCCGACGGCGGCTGTCGCGGCGCCGCAGAGCAGGGCGATCGCGGTGAAGCCGGTGACGCGTACGACGGCGGTCCGGGCGCCGAGGGAGCGGGCGACGTCGTCGCCGAGGGCGAGCGCGTTCAGGCCGGCGGTGAGCATGAGCGCGAGCACGACGCCGATCACCAGGAACGGAGCGACGCCGACGACGACGTCGATCTGGCGGCCCTGCAGCGAGCCGGCCTGCCAGAACCGGATCCGGTCGAAGACGTCGGGGTGGGTGAGCGTGATGCCGTAGCTGAGGCCGGTGAAGACCGCGCCGACGGCGACGCCGGTCAGCACGATCTTGACCGGGTTCGTTCCCTGCCGGCCGGTCGAGCCGACCAGGTACACCAGGACGGAGGTGAGCATCGCGCCGAGCAGGGCGAACCACACGTACCCGGCGATGGAGGTCACGCCGAGGAAGCCGGCCGCGACGGCGACGAAGAAGAAGGCGCCGGAGTTGACGCCGAGGATGCCGGGGTCGGCCAGCGGGTTGCGGGTCAGCGCCTGGGTGACCGCGCCGGCGACGCCGAGTCCGGCGCCGACGAGGACGGCCAGGATCGTGCGGGGTACGCGGTAGTCGCGGACGATGATCCCGGCCGGGGAGTCCGGGTCGACGCCGCGCAGCGCCTGCCAGCTCTGGGCGGCGGTGATGTCGCCGGAGCCGACGAAGAGGCTCAGCGTGACCAGGGCGAGCAGTGCCACGGCGATGCCGGCGAGCACGACGGCGCGACCGCCGCCGCTTCGTACGCGCGGCACGTCGCCCACGACGGCACCAATCGTCACCGGACCTCCAAGCCAGGTATGCCTTGCCTAACTTAGGGTGTCCTGGGGTGCGTCGCAATCCCGGCCGGGTGCCAGCGAATACGGCTAATCAGACAGCATGGCGCGGTACGCCCCCGGGCTACGCCCGACCACGGCGCGGAACGCCTCGATGAAGGAACTCGTCGTGTCGTACCCCACAGCTTCCGCGACGTCCGCCACGGACAACCCCTCGGCCAGCAACTGCTGCGCCCGGTAGACCCGCAGCATCGACCGCCAGCGGGTGAAGGAGACACCGGCCGAGGCGGTGAACGCGCGGGCCAGCGTACGACTGCTCAGGCCGGCCGACTCGGCCCACTCGCGCAGCGAACGGCGGTCCCCCGGGTCGTCGACCAGCGCCCGGACCAGGTCGCCGATGCGCGGGTCGTCGGGGATCGCCCACCCCCACGACCGGCTCGACGGGCGCAGCAGGTCGAACACGACCGCCTCCGCGCGCTGCCGGGCGCCGGTCGTCAGGTCGTCGGCGAGCAGGTGCTCCAGCAACCCCTCGAGCAGCGGGGTGACCTCCAGCGCCACCGGCTCCGGCGAGCACACCACCGGCCCCGGCCGGGCGGTGTGCGGGGTGAAGAAGCTGGCGTGGAAGTCCGAGCCGGCCGCCGCCGTACCGGCGTGGACCACACCGGCCGGCATCCACACCCCGATCCCGGCCGGCAGCATCCACACCCGGTGACCGGCCGTCACCGACATCGACCCGCGCCGCACCCACAACAGCTCGTGTACGGGATGGCTGTGCGCCGCCCACTCCATGCTCCGGGACAGCAGGCCACGCTCACCGGCGATGACGAACTCGGCGTGCCGGTCCACGGGCACCGTCGCAGCACTCATCGGGCCATCCTGCACCGGCGGCCCGACCACTCCCCCCACGCCCTCCCCGGGAAACACCCGCTGATCAGGGAGTTCCCCACGGACGGTCACATATAGTGCACACGGCGTCCGCCCGGGAGCACGAGCCGTCGCGGGCCGGACGGGCGAGGGAAGGCCGGTGACACCGTGGAGATGGAACTCGCCGTTCTCGGCGTGGCCGCGATCCTGATCATCGTGACGGTGGCGTACTTCGCTCCCCGGATCGGGGTCGCCGCCCCCATCGCCCTGGTCGTCGTCGGCATCGTCTGCAGCTACCTGCCCGGCACCCCCGAGTTCGCCGTCGACCCCGACCTGATCCTGATGGTCGTCCTGCCACCGATCCTCTACTCGGCGGCCGTCAACCTGCCGGCCAGCGACTTCCGGCGCAACTTCAAGGCCATCAGCAGCCTCGCCGTCCTGCTGGTGCTCGTCTCCGCCTTCGCCATCGGACTCCTGCTCCACCTGCTGCTGCCCAACCTCGGCCTGGCCGCGGCCGTCGCGCTCGGGGCCGTCGTCAGCCCGCCGGACGCGGTGGCGGCCACCTCGGTCGGCAAACGCCTCGGACTGCCGCCACGGCTGGTCACCGTCCTCGAGGGCGAAGGGCTGGTCAACGACGCGACCGCCCTGGTGATGCTGCGCTCGGCCGTCGCCGCGACCGCCGGCGCGGTGTCGCTGTGGGGCGTACTCGGCGACTTCGTCTTCGCGGTCGCCGTCGGCCTGGTCATCGGCCTGGTCGTCGGGCTGCTCACCGTGCAGGTACGGGCCCGGATCGACGAGCCGGTGCTGAACACCGCGATCTCGTTCGCGGTGCCGTTCCTCGCCTTCATCCCCGCCGAGGAACTGCACGCCTCCGGCGTGCTCGCCGTCGTCGTGGCCGGCCTGGTAACCGGGCACCAGAGCGCCCGGCACTTCAGCGCCCAGTCCAGGATCAACGACCGCACCAACTGGCGCACCATCCAACTCCTGCTGGAAAACGGCGTCTTCCTGCTGATGGGCTTCGAGATCACCGCGATCGTCCACGACGTCGAGAACCAGAACCTGAGCGTCGCCGGGGCCGTCGCGGTCGGCCTGGTCGTGACCGCCGCGCTCGTCGTGGTCCGCATCGTGTACGTCGTACCGCTGATCGCCTCGCTCCGGCACGACCAGCGCCGGGCGGCCCGCCTCACCCCGTACCTGGAGAACGCCCTGGCCCGGGTCGACGAACTTCAGCAGGGCGCCACGGACGGCGACCGCCGACTACGTCGCCTCGACCGGCGGCTGCGCCGTCGGCACGCCGACGCCAGCTTCCTCGCCGCCGAGGGACTCGGCTGGCGCGGCGGCGTCGTCATCGGCTGGTCGGGCATGCGTGGCGTGGTGACCCTGGCCGCCGCGCAGTCACTGCCCGCGGACCTGCCCTACCGGCCGCAGCTCATCCTGATCGCGTTCACCGTCGCCATCGTCACCCTGCTCGGCCAGGGCGGCACCCTGCCCCTGGTGATCAGGAAACTGCGGATCTCCGGCACCGACGCCGACGCCGACCGGCGCGAACTCGCCAGCCTGATCGACGAGATCACCACCGTCGGCGGCGCCACGCTCGACAACCCCGACCTGCGCCAGGCCAACGGGCAGCCCTTCGACCCGAAGGTGGTGGAACGGGTCCGGCACGACAACACCGCCATCGCCAAAGCCCTCGCCGAACCCCACGACCCGGCCGAACCCGGCCGGCTGCACCAGCGCCGCGAGCTGCGCCGGCTGCTGCTCCAGGCGGCGCAGACGGCCCTGCTCGACGCCCGCGCCTCGGGCGTCTACAGCTCCCGGGCGCTGGAACACGCGCAGATCATCCTCGACAACGAGACGTCCCGCCTCGACACGGCCGGCCCCCGCCACTGACCGTCGGCGTCAGGCGGTGCCGACGAACTGGCTCACGTGGTAGGCGGTGCTGCGCCCGTCCGGGGTCCGGGTCCACTTCGAGACCATCAGGTGCAGGTTGTTGGTGCCGGTCGCCGACCACGGATGGATGAAGCCGCCGTACAGGGCCGGCTCCTGCCAGTGCGTGACCTGGATCTTCTCCGCGGTCCAGACCCGGTCCGGGCCGGGCGCCGTACGGGTGACGATGTTGCCGGTGGCGCAGTTCAGGTAGGCCATCACCCAGGTGCCGTCGGCGAGCCGGCGCACCGACGGCTCACCGAACCGGCCGGTCAGGATCGGCGTGCACGGCCGGCCCCAGCCCCAGTCACTGCCGTTCCAGCCCCAGCCCTCGTACGACTCGGGGAAGAACAGCCGGTCCCAGCGGACCCGGCGCAGCATCATCGGGCCGTCCTGGCGCCCCGACCGCACCGAGAAGACGTAGACCCAGTCGCCGTGCCGCTGCATCGTCCACATCTGGAACGGGTCGGTGTTGTTGCCGTTGTTCCACCACTTCAGCGGCGTACGGATGAAGTCGTTGCCGTTGTCGGAGTAGGCCAGTCCGGCGTAGCGGGACTTCCACTGCGGGCCGGCCGGCCCGGCCGAGTGCCAGTTCTCGATGCTCATGTACGAGATCAGCTGCCGGCCGGTCTCCGGGAAACTGATCCCGTCGTTGGGGATGACGGTCACCTCCCAGAGGCCGTCGATGCCGATCCCGTTGTGGCCGTTGTGCATCAGCTCCGGCGCCCGGCCGTTGCCGGCGACCCGGGCGGCACTGTCGAAGACGACCCCGCCCGGCGCCCCCGGGTGGATGTTGGAGCGCAGCATCACCGGGGAGCGCCAGTCGTTGGGCAGCGGCGGCCCCTCCGGCCACGGGGTGTCGAACGTGTCGCCGAGCAGGTAGCCGATCGAGCCGTTCTCCAGCACGTACGGGATGCCGAGGTCGGTGCCGGCGACCCGCCAACGGCTGTTGGTGTCGAGGTCGGCGCCGGTCAGGCGCTTCTTCCAGGTGGCGGCCTGCGCCCGGCCGGGCAGGGCCAGGGTCGGCACGACGGCCGCGGCCGCTCCGGTCGCGGCGACCTTACCCAGGAACGAACGACGATCGAGCGCCATGACCCCTCCTCGTTGAGATGGATCAATCTATCTCGCTCGATGTATTTTGTCATCGGCGCCGTACGGGTCAGACCGCGTGCCGGTACGCGGGGTAGGTCAGGTATCCGGCGTCACCGCCGACGTACCAGGTCGCCGGGTCGTCCGGCGCGATCGGCAGCCCCTGGCGCAGCCGCTCGACGAGGTCGGGGTTGGCGATGAAGGCGCGGCCGAAGCTGATCAGGTCGGCCCCGAGGCCCAGCCAGCGGTCGGCGGCCGCCCGGTCCGTCGGACGCGGCCCCATCGGGAAGGCCGGATTCACCACCAGGGTGCCCGGCCAGGCGGCGCGGAGCCCGAGCAGCACCTCCTCGTCGGTGGTCGCCTCGAGGTGGACGTACGCCAGCCCGAGCGGCGCGAGTTCGGCGAGCAGCGCGCCGTACAGCTCGGGTACGTCGGTTTCCGTCGCGCCCCAGATGCCGGCGCCGGGCGACAGCCGGATGCCGGTCCGGTGGCCGCCGACCGCCTCGACGGTCGCGGACACCGCCTCCACGGCGAACCGGATCCGGTTGCCGATCGACCCGCCGTAGCGGTCGGTGCGCAGGTTCGCGCCGGTGGAGAGGAACTGGCCGATGAGGTAGCCGTTGGCGCCGTGCAGTTCCACCCCGTCGAAGCCGGCGTCGACGGCCCGCCGGGCGGCGTCGGCGTAGGAGTGGGCGTGCTCGGGCACCTCCGCGGTGGGAAGCGCCCGCGGGACCGGTGCCGGCTTCGGTCCGGTCGGGGTGAACACCTCGCCGAGGGCCGGGACCGCGGACGGCCCGACCGGCCGCAGCCCCGTCGTCTCCGGGTGCGACACCCGGCCGCCGTGCATGATCTGGGCGAAGACGCGCCCGCCGCTGGCATGCACCGCGCCGGTGACCTGCCGCCAGGCTGTCACCTGCTCGTCGGTGTGCAGCCCCGGCGTTCCCGGGTTGGACTGCCCGACCAGGCTCGGCTGCACCCCCTCGGTCACGATGAGCCCGGCGGTGGCGCGCTGGGCGTAGTAGGTCGCCATCGACGGCGTCGCCAGACCGCCCGCGGCCGCGCGGACCCTGGTCATCGGGGCCATCACCACCCGGTTGGGCAGGTCCAGTTCGCCGAGCCGGTAGCGGTCGAAAAGAGTCGTCACAGTCCGCACTGCCTTCCAGACGTCCCACGGGGGGCACGCCCGCCGACCGGGCGCCCGGCTACGCTAAAACCTGACACTGACGTCAGATGCAAGCATTGAGACACGGGTTACCGCGGAGGTGGCATGCGGATCGGAGACCTCGCGGCACGGACGGGCGTGAGCGTGCGCTCCCTGCGCTACTACGAGGAGCAGGGCCTGCTGGTCAGCACCCGCAGCCCCAGCGGTCAGCGGCACTACACCGGCGACGAGATCGGGCGGGTGGCCTTCATCCAGCGCCTGTACGCCGCCGGACTCTCCAGCCGGACCATCGCCGAGCTGCTGCCCTGCGTCGACTCACCCAGCGAGCAGAACTCCGACGAGGCGTTCGAACGGATGGTGCGGGAACGTGACCGCATCACCGACCACATCGGGGAACTCACCACGGCCCGGGACGCCCTCGACCGGCTCATCGACGCCAACCGCGACCACCGCGCCCGCCTCCTCACCCCCACCTCCCGTTGATCAAGGACCAGTTAGGCGACAAACCCGACACGGCGGGCACGGTTTGTCCATGATCGACGCCACCCCGCCACGGGCGGGGCGGCGGGGCGGGCTCAGAAGGCGAAGGTGGCGACGACGGGTGCGTGGTCGGACTCCGGATACTTGCGGTCGGTGCCGAAGGCGGCGGACTCGTCGTGCAGGATCTCGTTGTGGATCTCCGAGCCCCGGTAGTGGGCCAGGAGGTTGCGGGTGACGAGCATGTGGTCGAGCATCTCGCCGTGTCCCTGGTGGAACAGGGTGTAACGGGACGAGGCAGGCACCGTGTGTTCGACCGGGACGAGCACCCGGTTGGTGAGGTCCGGGTTGCCGGTGTCCTCGACGTTGCCGCGGATGGCCAGGACGGGAATCTCGTCCGGGGTCGCGTTGAAGTCGCCGGCGACGATGATCCGGGCCCCGGGGTCGGCGTCGAGGATCTGGTCGACCAGGCGGCGGACCTCCAGGGCCTGACTCATCCGCTTCATGCTCGAGATGAACGTGCCCTCGGCCCAGGCGTCGGCGCTGCGCCACGTGTAGCTGTCGAGCTTCTGCCCGGGGATGTCGGTGGGGATCTTCGACTTCAGGTGCACGTTGACGACGTGCAGCCGTCCGCCGCCGACCTGTGCGAGGTCGAGTTCGACGTGCAGCACGGGCCGTTCCACCCCGATCTCGACCGGGGCCGTGTCGGCGGGGACCGCCGTCAACCGGGTGTAGCGGGGCCGGGCGACCAGGTCGTTGCGCAGCTGCCGGTGCGCCAGCACGGGGTGGTGCGAGACCACGACCAGGTTCCGCTCGTTGTAGACCGCGTCGCCGTCCGGCCGGGTGCTGGTCATCGGCGCGCCGGCGAGGTCGGTCCCGGCGAGCAGTTCCTCGAGCGCCAGCAACGCCCGTGGCTTCCCGGGACGTTCCTGGCCGTGCACCTCCTGGAAGCAGACCACGTTGGCCCGCAGGCGCACGATCTGCGGTTTCATCAGCGCGACCCGCTCGGCCAACGACGGCCGCTCGTCGGGTGCGGTCTCGTCGAGGTTCTCGACGTTGAACGTCGCGATCCGGAACTCGGCCACGGCCACTCCCCCCGGGGCGGTGACGACCTGCCGCCGAGCGTACGCGCCGGCGCCGTTCCGTCCGCCGTTTCGCGGGCGGAGCGGCGCCAACTGACACTTCGGGTCCGTCACCGGTGGGCGGCGGGTCCCAGGGCCGCGACGGCGGCGTCGATGGCGGTCCCGCGGATCGCGTCGGCGTCGGCGTCGGGTAGCACCAGGACCCGGGTGAGTCCGCCGACCGCGACGGTGACCCGGATCCGCACTTCGGGGGTGTCACCGGTGGCAAGCAGTTCGGTCAGCCGGTCGAGCCAGCGCTGGCTGGCGCCCTCGACGTCGAGGTCGGCGGCGGCGGTCGGGTCGCGCATGATCGCCGCGAACGCCTCGCGGTGCGGGATGAGCGTCTCGACGTAGGCGGTGAGGATCTCGCGCGGCGGACGGTCGGCACGGTCGAGGCGGGTGAGCAGGGCGTCGACGTCGTCGATGAACGGTTGGAAGATGCTCCGGGCGAGGTCGGCCTTTGCCGGGAAGTGGTAGTAGAGCGCCGCCTTGGTGACGCCGAGTGCGTCGGCGATGTCCTTGAGGCTGGTCGCCGAGAAGCCCTTGGTGACGAACAGTCGCAGCGCGACCGCCCTGACCCGTTCCCGGGTGTCGGTGACGCGGCCGTCCCGGCGGACCGCAGAAGACTCCCGTGACATCGCCGGTCCTCCCTCGGGCACGCGAGACGCCCGATTCTATGTGATCGGTCGGCGCTGACCAGCGCCCTGAGCCGCGGCGACGACCATCCCATTGATAGCTAGCCGGCCGGCAAGTAATCTAGTCGGCAGACCTCGGAAAAAGGAGCAGCGGTGTCACCTACCGTCCTCATCTCCGGCGCCGGGATCGCCGGCCCGGTCCTGGCGTACTGGCTGTCGCGGCACGGGTTCACCCCCACGGTCGTCGAGCGGGCACCGGGCGTACGGCACACCGGCGGGCACGCGGTCGACCTCGGCGGCGTCTCGACCGAGGTCATCGAACGGATGGGCCTGCTGCCGGCCGTCCAGGCGGCCCGCGTACGCCGGGACACGCTGGTCTTCCACCGCGACGACCGGCCGCCGCTCGCGATGCCCCGACTGAGCGACCTCGTCACCGACCGGCACGTCGAGATCCAGCGCGACGACCTCATCTCGATCCTGCACGACGCGACCCGGGACCGGACCGAGTACGTCTTCGGCGAGACGATCACCGCCGTACACGAGCACGGCGACGGGCTGACGGTCACGTTCGCCGGCTCCCCGGCCCGCGACTTCGACCTGCTGGTCGGCGCCGACGGGCTGCACTCGGGCGTCCGGCGCCTCGTCTTCGGGCCGGAACAGCGGTTCCGCCACGACCTCGGCGGATACCTGGCGGTGTTCAGCTACCCGAACGAACTGGACCTCGACCGCCAGGTCCTCGGACACCTCGACGTGGACCGGGCCGTCTTCACGTACGCCGTCGACGACGGCGCGCGGGCCCGGGCGCTCCTACTCTTCCGGCACCCCGCCGGGGCGGACGGCCACGCCGACGACCTGCGCGACCCCGGCCGCCGGACGCGACTGCTGCGGGACGTATTCGGCGGAAGTGGCTGGCACCTGCCCCGGCTGCTCGCCCACTCCGACGGCGCCGACGACCTCTACCTCGACTCGATCAGCCAGATCCGGATGGACACCTGGTCACGCGGCCGGGTCACCCTCGTCGGCGACGCCGGCTACTCCCCCGGCCCGGCCGTCGGCGGCGGCACCGCTCGGCGGATACGTCCTCGCCAACGAACTCGCGCTCGCCGGCGGCGACCACCACGCCGCCTTCCGCGGCTACGAACAGGTGATGCGGGAGCCGGTCGAGCGCGGCCGTCGGGTCGGGCCGAGCACGCTACGCCAACTCGTGCCCGGCACCCGGGTCGCCGCCCGGACCACACCCCACCTGATGCGCCTGTTCACCCGCCTCCCGCGCCGGGCGGCCCGCACCCTCTCCGCGCTCCAGGGCGCCGACCGCCGGACCCTGGACGACCACTCGTCGGCGAGACAGCCGACCCGATCCGGTGGCCCTGCGTAATTCGGGTTGCGGAACCCGACGGCGGCGACGTACGTTTGCCGCGATGTGAGCCGCTGACACCTTCCCGCGCCCGCGCCCGAGGCACTGCCCGGCGGGCGGAAGATCTCTTCCAGTCGGTGGTGTCCCATGCCTCAAGCAGCCCTGCTCGCCCATGACCTCGTCCGCACCCTCGGCACGCGCCGGGTGCTCGACGGCGTCTCACTGACCGCCGCACCCGGCCACCGGATCGGGTTGATCGGCGAGAACGGCACCGGCAAGTCGACCCTGTTGCGGCTGCTCGCCGGCACCGACGAGCCCGACACCGGCACCGTCGTACGCCCCGCCGACCTCGGGTTCCTGCACCAGGAGATGCCGTTCCGGGCCGACGCGACGATCGCCGACGTGCTCGACGACGCCCTGCGCGAGGCCCGCGCGGATCTCGCCGAACTCGACCGGCTCACCGCCGCGCTCGCCGACCTCCCGCCGGACTCGCCCGGCTACGCCGACCTGCTCGCCGCGTACGGCGAACGGCTCGACCGGGCGCAGGAACACGACGCCTGGGACGCCGACCGGCGGGCCGGGATCGTCCTCGCCGGGCTCGGCCTCGGCGCGATGGCGCACGACCGTACCCTCGGGTCGCTGTCCGGCGGGCAGCGCGGCCGGCTCGCCCTGGCGGCGCTGCTCGTCCGCCGGCCCGTGGCGCTGCTGCTCGACGAACCCACCAACCACCTCGACGACGACGCCGCGGCGTTCCTCGAGGAGCAGTTGCGCGGCCTGCCCGGGGTGGTCGTGGTGGCCAGCCACGACCGGGCCTTCCTCGACGCCGTCTGCACCGACCTGGTCGACCTCGACCCGGCGCTGGACGGCCCCACCCGGTTCGGCGGCAACTACACCGACTACCAGGCGCACAAGCGGGCCGAACGGGAACGCTGGCAGCGGCGCTTCGCCGAGGAGCAGGAGGAACTCGCCGAGTTGCGGCGCTCCGCCAGCGTGACCGCGCACCAGGTGGCGCCCGGCCGGGCCCGGCGCGACAACGAGAAGATGGGGTTCGGCCACACCACCGGCCGGGTCCAGAACCAGATCTCGCGCCGGGTCCGCAACGCCACCCGCCGCCTCGACGAACTCGAACGCGACCAGGTCCGCAAGCCGCCGGAGCCACTGCGGTTCCGGGCCACCGCGCTCGCCACCGGGTCGGCCGCCGGGCTGCTGGTGTCGCTGCGCGACGTGGAGGTGCCCGGCCGGCTGCGCCTCGACCGCCTGGACGTGTCGGACACCGACCGGGTGCTGGTCACCGGGGCGAACGGGGCGGGCAAGTCGACGCTGCTCGCGCTGCTGGCCGGACACCTGCCGGCCGCCGGCGGGATCCAGCGGCGGTCCGGGCTGAAGGTCGGCCTGCTGGCGCAGGACACCGTCTTCGAGCGGCCGGACCGTTCGGTGCGGGAGACGTACGAGTTGGCGCTCGGCCCCGCCCGTGCCGACGCCGTACCGCTGCGGTCGCTCGGTCTGATCCGGCCCCGGGACATCGCCCGCCCGGTCGGTGACCTGTCGGTGGGCCAGCGCCGCCGGCTCGCGCTGGCACTGCTCGTGGCCGACCCGCCCGAACTGCTGCTGCTCGACGAACCCACCAACCACCTGTCGCCCCGGCTCGCCGACGAGTTGGAGGAGGCGCTCGGCACCGGTCCCGGCGCCGTCGTGGTCGCCAGCCACGACCGGTGGCTGCGCGCCCGCTGGCCGGGGCGTGAGGTCCGGCTCACCGGGCCGGTCACCGCCGCCTGACCGGCCGGTCGTCTCCTACAATTGCGGGCCGATCCGAAGGAGACCCGGGTGTCGCGAGGAGCGCAGGGGCTGGTGGCCGGCCTGGAACGGCACCAGGTCGCGGTCTACGTCGGGGCGATCGTGGCCGGTGCCGTGGCGGGCCGGGTCCTGCCCGGAGCCGGACCGGGACTCGAACACGCGATCAACCCGGTGCTGGCGGCCCTGCTGTACGTGACGTTCCTGCAGGTGCCGGTCGCCGACCTGGCCCGGTCGCTGCGGGCCGGCCGGTTCCTGGCGGCCGCACTGGCCGTCAACTTCGTGGTGGTGCCGCTGGTGGTCGCCGCGATGTTCGCGTTCCTCCCCGCCGACCGGGCCGTACGGCTGGGGGTGCTCCTGGTCCTGCTGACCCCGTGCGTCGACTACGTCATCGTGTTCAGTGGCCTGGCCGGCGGCAGCCGGCAGCGGCTGCTGGCGGCGACGCCGCTGCTGCTGCTCGCCCAGTTGCTGCTCCTGCCCGGCTACCTCTACCTGTTCATGGGGCCGGACCTGGCCGGAATCGTCGAGACGGGGCCGTTCGTCGAGGCGTTCGTCGTGCTGATCGTCGTACCGCTGGCGCTGGCCTGGCTGACCCAGGCGTGGGCCGCCCGGCGGCCGGCCGGCCGCCGGTTCGCCGGTGCCGCCGGCACGGCGATGGTGCCGCTGATGGCGGCGACCCTGCTGACCGTGGTCGCCTCGCAGGTCCCCAAGCTCGACGACCGCGTCGCCGACGTCGCCCGGGTCGTGCCGTTCTACGTGGCGTTCCTGGTCGTGATGGCGTTCGCCGGCCTCGCCGTCGCCCGGCTGTTCCGGCTGGACGTCCCCGACGGCCGGGCGATCGTGTTCAGCGGCGCGACCCGCAACTCGCTGGTCGTGCTGCCGCTGGCCCTGGCCCTGCCGGACCAGTTCGCGGTCGCGGCCCTGGTGGTCGTCACCCAGACCCTGGTCGAGGTGGTCGGCATGGTGGTCTACGTCCGTACGGTCCCACGCCTGCTGCCCCACCGCTGACCGGGGCGTACCCGCGGTAGCCGCAGCGTTCACCGGTTGTTCGCCGGCCGTCCACCGTGGAGCGGTTGGAGGGCGGCCACCATTCGGCCGTGATGCGGCCTCGGAACATAGTGATCGTGGTAACCGTCCTGGCGCTGCTCGGAGCCGCCGTCGGTTACCTGCTCGCGGGATCCGACCCGGCGACGGTACGCGGTGTCGTCGGCACCGAGAAGGCGACGTTCTTCGCCGACCCACGGGTACGGGAGGCGTTCGAGAAACACGGGCTCCGGCTGGAGATCGACGCGCGCGGTTCCCGGGAGATGGCCACCGCCGACGCGCTGGCCGGCTACGACTTCGGCTTCCCGGCCAGCGCGCAGGCCGCCGACTCCGTCTCCCGGGCCCGGCCGGCCAGCGGCACGTACGAGCCGTTCGGGTCGCCGCTGGCGGTGGCCACGTTCACCTCCATCGTCGACCTGCTCGCGCAGGAGGGCGTCGCCCGGCGCGGCGGGGCCGGCCACTGGGTGCTGGACCTGGCCGCGTACCTCGACCTGGCCAGCCGTGACCTGCGCTGGGACCAGATCGCCGGCAACGTCGCCTACCCGGCCCGGCGGGATGTGCTGGTGACCACGACGCACCCCGGCTATTCCGGTTCGGCGGCCGGATACGCCTGGCTCGCCGCCACCCACCTCGGCCCCGACGGGCTCGACCGGGTGGCGAAGCTCTTCACCGACCAGGGCGGGCTCGAGCGGTCCACCGGAGACCCGTTCGAGAGGTACCTGACCCAGGGCCTGAACTTCGCCCCGCTGGTGCTCGCCTACGAGGCCCAGTACATCGAGGCGGCGACCGCCGGGACACTGCCGCCGGGCGCCACCCTGATGTACCTCTCCCCCACCCTGCTCAGCACCCACACCGTGGTCGCGTTCACCGAACAGGGCGACGAGGTCGGCCGGCTGCTGGCCACCGACCCGACGCTGCGCTCGCTCGCGGCCGAGCACGGCTACCGCACCGGCGACGAGGGCGCCTTCGCCGGCGTGCTCGACCGGCTGGCCGGCGCCGGGACACCGCTGCCCGCGCAGCTTCCCGAAGCCGCCCCCGCACCCGACCCGGCCGCGTTCGAGGCCATGCTCACCACCCTCGACCAGCACCTACGACAGTGACGCCAAGGAGGACTCCCGTGCGCCGTACGCCCCAACTGGTGCTGGCCGCCGCGCTGCTCGCACTCGCGACCGCCTGCACCGCCGACCCGGCACCGACCACGCCGGCCAGTGGATCCGAGGACCCGTACCTGCGCGGTTCGGGCACCCTGCGGGTGCTCGCCGGCAGCGAACTGGCCGACCTGCGCCCGATCCTCGACGAGGCACGGGAGGCGACCGGCGTCACCGTGCAACTCACCGAGATCGGCACCCTCGACGGGATCGAACGGGTCGCCAGCGGCGCGGCCGCGCGCGACCACGACGCGATCTGGTTCTCCAGCAACCGCTACCTCGAACTGCACCCGGACGCCGGTGACAAGATCGGCGTCGACGCCAAGGTGGCGAACTCGCCGGTGGTGCTGGGGCTGCGGACCTCGACGGCGCAGCGGCTCGGCTGGGACAAGAACCGTCCGACGTGGAGCGAGATCGCCACGGCGGCCGGCGAGGGCGAGTTCACGTACGGGATGACCAGCCCGGCGACCTCCAACTCCGGTTACTCGGCCCTGGTCGGGGTGGCCGCCGCCCTGGCCGGCACCGGGCGGGCGCTGACCACCGACGAGATCACCGCGCTGACGCCCCGGTTGCAGTCGTTCTTCACCGGGCACGCCCTGACGTCCGGGTCGTCCGGCTGGCTCGCGGACGCGTACGTGCACCGGCAGACCGCCGGCGTCCCGCTGGACGGCCTCATCAACTACGAGTCGGTGCTGCTGTCACTCAACGCCGGCGGCCGGCTGTCCGAGCCGCTCACCGTGATCTACCCCGCCGACGGGGTGGTCACCGCCGACTATCCGCTGACCCTGCTCGCCGGCGCTGGCGAGCAGGCCCGGGCCAACCACGCCGCGATCGCCGACTTCCTGCGCCGGCCGTCGACCCAGGCCAAGATCATGGAGCGGACGCACCGCCGGCCGGCCGTCACCGGGATCAGCCTGGCCAGCGACTTCGGCCCCACCGACGGCGGCCTGGTCGAGCTGCCGTTCCCGACCCGCTACGAGGTGGCGAACAAGCTCGTGTCGAGCTTCGGTGACACGCTGCGCAAACCGGCCCGCACCATCTACCTGCTCGACCTGTCCGGGTCGATGCGCGGCGGCCGCCTGGAGGGTCTGCAGTCCGCCCTGCTCGGGCTCTCCGGCGCGGACACCTCGCTGTCCGGCGAACTGACCCGGTTCAACGGTCGCGAGCAGGTGATCCTCGTGCCGTTCAGCACCACGGTCCAGGAGCCGCGCCGGTTCGACGTACCGTCCGACGACCCGCGGCCGACCCTCGACCGGATCCGCGCCGACGTACAGGGGTTCTCCGCCAACGGCGACACCGCGATCTACGACGCGCTCGCCCGGGGCCTGGAACTGGCCCGCGAACTCGACACGGCCGATCCGGGCCGGTTCACCAGCGTCGTGCTGCTGACCGACGGGGAGCGTACGGTCGGCCGGAGCCTGGACGCGTTCCGGAGCCTGCACGCCGGGCTGCCGGCCACGATCCGGTCGGTGCCGGTGTTCACCCTGCTGTTCGGCGAGGGGAACGTCGGCGAGATGACCGAGATCGCCACGCTGACCGGGGGACGGACGTTCGACGCGCGGACCGGCTCGCTCGGCGCCGTGTTCAAGGAGATCCGCGGCTACCAGTGACCGGGTCCGGCCCGGGCGTAACCGGGGCCGGCCGGGCCCGCCGGCCGGCTCTGTCGGGCTCGGCCGGCCCCGGTTACGGCGGACTCGGTCGGGCGGTGTCCGTGCGGGGAGGGGCAGGGTCGCTGTCGCCGTCCACAGCGAATTCGGCGTAGGAACAGCGAATTCGCTGTGGACCTCGGCAGTGATACCCGGCCGCCGGACGCTCGGCTTCCGCGCGGGTGCCGGCGCTACACGCTTTCCTTGATCGACGCGAGTCCCAGACCGGGTTCCCCCGCGCACCCCGCCCGGCTGTCAGCGCACCGGGTCGTGGGTGCCGTGCGGTACGCCGGGACGGCAGCGGCGCACCCGTTCGGCGGCCATCCGGCCACCGGCCGCCAGCCCGTACCGCTCCACCGCTGTCAGGCCGTACGCGCCGCAGGTCGGGGTGAAGTGGCACCGCCCCGGCCAGTGCGGCGACAGCCACCGCCGGTAGCCCCGGATCGCCGCCGCCCCCGCCCGGTCCACCGCCGGCGCCCGGGTCATGGCCGCCGTGGCCGAGCTGAGCATCAGCAGGGTCGAGAACAGCCCGAACCCGCAGCAGTCACAGCAGCCGTCCGGGTTCTTGGACTTGTGCTGCCTGTTGAACCTGTCCTGCTGCCGGCGGTTCTCCCTGGCCTGCTCCCAGAAACGCCGGAACCCGCTACTCATGATCCATCAGTACCACAGCCGCGCTCCCTGCCCGCGGGCGACCGGCCGGCCCGGCACCCCCTACCCGGGTATGACCGCCGGTTGGTCCCGTGGTGGCACGACGGCCCCCCACCAGGGCCGTACGCTGCGGATGATGGACGATCCGATCGACGCGCTCCGGGCCGCGCCGCGGGACCTACGGCGGCTGCTCGTCGGTCCGGACTACCCGCCGCACCGCGCAGAGCCGGCCGGGCGACGGCGGCGCTTCCGGCCCTACCTGGTGCAGGCCGGGCTGCTCGGCCTGATCGGGCTGACCGTCGCGGCGGCGGGCGATCCCGGCCGGCAGAGTGGCGACCGGAATCTACCTGTGCCACCAGCCGGTGCTGGTCGCGGTTGCCGGGACGGCCGCGCTGCTGGGCAGCGGCGCGACCGTCCCGGGCCTGCTCGGCGATCCGACCGGCCCGGCCTGGATCGGTGCCCGGCTCGGCTGGCTCCCGCCGCTCGCCACCATCCTGGGCGTCCTGGTCCGGCCGGCGGCCCGGAATCACCGCGCGATCCCGGCCGGTACAGCACGGGCGGCCGGCGCGTCACCGGGCCGGGTCGCGGCGCCGGAAGGCGCGTCACAGGGCCAGGTCTCGGCGCCGGGAGGCGCCTCAAAGGGCCAGGTCTCGGCGCCGGAAGGCGACCATCCCGACGGCGAGCAGGCCGGCGGCCACCGCGAGCAGGGCCAGCAGCGGACCGGCGGTCACCTCGTCGACCGGTACGGCGGGGACGTGGCTGAACGGCGAGGCGTTCACGACGGCGGCGGGCAGGTCGAGGACGGCCCCGAACTGTCCGGCCAGCGCGCACAGCGCCAGCGCGGTCCAGGCGATCGCGGCCGACCAGCGGGGCAGCAGCCCGAACCCGGCGACGACGACACCAGCGAGCACGAAGACCGCCGGGGCGTGGGCCAGTGCCGCGCCGGTCATGCGGGCCGTCTCGGCCATGACACCGGCCGTGCCGTCGACGGTCGCCGCGTAGGCCAGGCCGATGGTCGCGCCGGTCAGCGCCTGCAGCACGAGCACACCGCCGGCCGCGCACGCGAGGTGGCCGCCGAGCCAGCGGGAGCGGGACACCGCGCCGGCCGCGACCGCCTCCAGCCGGCCGGCGCCCTCCTCGACGTACGCCCGCAGGACGGCCTGTACGGCGTACCCGGCGACCATCAGGGCCACGAACGACATGATCGTGGCGAGGAAGGCGTCGACGAGTCCGCCGGTGCCGCCGAGCTGGGCGATCGCGTCGGCGAGCCCGGCGTTGTCGCCGACCAGGGCGTCGACCTCGTCGGTGACGGCCCCCATCGCCACGCCGAGCACGGCCAGCCCGATCGCCCAACCCAGCAGCCCGCCCCGGTGCAGGCGCCAGGCGAGGCCGGTGGCCGTACGCAGCCCGGCACCGGCGCGGGCCGGGCCGGGGCGCGGGGCGACGAGTCCGGTACCGGCGTCGCGGCGCTCGACGAGCACGGCGGCGACGGTGCCGGCGAGGACGCCGAAGACGGCCGGCAACGCCAGCAGGCCGAAGTGGTCGGCGTCGAACGGGCGTACCTGGTTGGCCCAGCCGAGCGGGGAGAGCCACGACGGCCAGGCGCTGGTGACCCGCAGCCCGTCGGCGTCGACGGTGCCGAGGGCGTCACCGACGGCGCGCAGCAGGAAGGCGACGCCGACCGCGATCGCGGCCGCCGAGTTGGCGGCCCGCGACGTCGAGAAGACCTGGGCGGTCACCGCGGCGACAGCGGCGAAGGCGACGCCGACACCGGCGAGCGCCGCCCCGTAGGTCAGCGCCCCGGAGACCGGCAGGCCGAGGCCGACCAGGGCCGCCGCGACGCCGGCCCCGATCAGCAGGTCGGCGCCGACGGCGACGGCGAGCGCGGCGGCGAGCGGGGCGTGCCGGCCGACCATCGCCGAACCGGTCAGCTCGAACCGGCCGGTCTCCTCGTTCTGCCGGGTGTGCCGTACGACGGTGAACGTCGTCATCAGGGCGACGAGGACGGCCAGCGAGGTGAACGTCTCGGCGACGACGATCGAGCCGAGGCCGGCGCCGGAGATGGGGCCGTTGAAGGCGCGGGCGACGACGCTGACCGCGGTGGTGCCGGCGTACGCCAGGCGGTCGGACTCGGCCCCGTAGAGGTCGGCGACGCTGGCGGCGACGGCGAACCCGACCGCGGTCACGCCGGCGATCCAGACCGGCAGTGTGATCCGGTCGCGGCGCAGCGCCAGCCGGGCGAGGCGGCCGGCGCCGGCGAGCGCGTTCACCGGGCACCGGCCGGGCTGGTGGCCGGCGCCGGCCGGTCGCCGTAGTGCCGCATGAACAGTTCGTCGAGGCTCGGTGGCGCACTGTTCAGCGAGCGGATGTCGTGGTCGGCGAGGAGCCGTAGGACCGCGCCGAGGTGTTCGGAGTCGACCTCGAAGTGCATGGTGTCGCCGTCGGCGCGCAGGTCGTGCACGCCGGGTACGGCGTCGAGCCGGTCGACCGGGTGGGCGGTGCGTACGGCCACCGACACCCGGGTCAGGTGCCGCAGTTCGGCGAGGGTGCCGGACTCCACGACGCGGCCGGCGCGCACGATGGTCACCCGGTCGCAGAGCGCCTCCACCTCGGCCAGCACGTGGCTGGAGAGCAGGACGGTGGTGCCGGCCGTCCGGGCCTGGCGTACGCAGTCCTGGAACACCGCCTCCATCAGCGGGTCGAGGCCGGAGGTCGGTTCGTCGAGCACGAGGAGTTCGACGTCGGACGCGAGGGCGGCGACGATGGCGGTCTTCTGCCGGTTGCCCTTGGAGTAGGTCCGGCACTTCTTGGTCGGGTCGAGTTCGAACCGTTCCAGCAGGTCGTCGCGGCGCCGGTGGTCGAGGCCGCCGCGCAGCGACCCGAGCAGGTCGATGACCTCGCCGCCGGTGAGGTTGGGCCACAGGTTGACGTCGCCGGGGACGTACGCCAGCCTGCGGTGCAGGGCGACGGCGTCGCGCCACGGGTCGCCGCCGAGGACGGTGACGTCGCCCGAGTCCCGGCGCAGCAGGCCGAGCAGGATGCGGATCGTGGTCGACTTGCCCGCCCCGTTGGGACCGAGGAAGCCGTGCACCTCGCCGGGCTCGACCCGCAGGTCGAAGCCGTCGAGGGCGCGGGTCGATCCGTAGGTCTTCACCAGTTGCGACACCGCGATGGCCGGCATGGCACCTCCGTAATCGTCTGACCGATGGTCAGATAATACTCGGCCTGGATGACCATCGGTCAGGGCGGGACTACGATCGACCGATGGACACCACGGCGCCGGCGACGGACACCCGGTCGCGCATCCTGCGCGCGGCCGCCGCCCTCTTCGTGCGCAAGGGCTACCAGCGCACGTCGCTGCGCGAGATCGCCGACAGCCTGCGGCTGACCAAGGCGGCGATCCTCTACCACTTCCCCACCAAGGAGCACCTCGCCGGCGAACTGGTCGAGCCGTTCGTCGCCGACCTGGAGGCGGTGGCCGCGCACGCCGCCAGGCAACCCCCCGGACCGCGCCGGTGGGCGATGATCGAGGGCTGGCTCGACACCCTGCTGAAGCACCGCGAGCCGTTGGGCATGCTCGTCAACGACATCGCGATCCTGAACCGCAACTCGGTCTACCGGCGGATCCTCGCGGTGGCGACGCAGGCCAACGAACTGGTGGCCGGGCCGGACGCCGACCAGCGGGAACGGGTGCGGGCCACCCAGGCGATCGCGATGGTCAGCGACCCGATCGTGTTCTACACCGACGCCGACACGGCGACGCTGCGCGAGGACATGCTCGACGGCGTACACCGGTTGCTGGAGGGCGAGCCCCGGCCGGCGGCGCGGGCGGGGGACCGGACGCGGCGCGGCCGCCCGCCGGCACTCTCGCCGGCCGACGTGGCGAGCGCCCGGGCGATGCACGCGACCGGCACGCACACCGTGGACGAGATCGCCGCCAAGTTCGGAGTGGGTCGGGCGACCCTCTACCGGCACCTCAATCGAGACTAATTACGGGACCATTTTCGGGATTTTGAGACGGCAACCCGACTTCTCGAACCCGCTTGCGCCGCCCACGCGCCGCCACTAACGTACAACCACATGGTTGTAGGTGAGCTGGACGAGGCGGAAGTGGACCGCATCTTCCACGCCCTGGCCGACGCCACCCGCCGCGACATCCTCACCCGGGTGATCCGCGAGGAGCAGTCGGTGTCCGCCCTCGCGCGGAACTACCCGATGAGCTTCGCGGCGGTGCAGAAACACGTGGCGGTACTGGAACGGGCCGCACTCGTCGTCAAGCAGAGACGCGGAAGGGAGCAGGTCGTGCACATCGACGTCACCGCGCTGCGGCGGGCGGCCGAGCTGCTCGACGCGTACGAACGGCTCTGGCGGCACCGCGCCCGGGCAATGGAACAGATCCTGGCCGAAGACCGAGAAGGGGAACAGCCGTGAGCGTGATAAGCATCGACAAGGACGTCCAGGCGTTGACGCTGACGTTCGTCGCCGAGTTCGACGCCGGTGTCGAACGGGTCTGGCGGCTCTGGGAGGACCCGCGCCAGCTCGAGCGGTGGTGGGGCCCGCCGACCTGGCCGGCCACCTTCGAGCAGCACGACTTCGTGGTCGGCGGCTGGTCCCGCTACCACATGACCGGCCCGGAGGGTGAGAAGTCCCGCGGCTGGTGGACCATCACCGCCATCGACGCGCCGCACCGGCTCGAGTTCGACGACGGCTTCGCCGGTGAGGACGGCGAACCGGTGGACGACATCGCCCCCACCCACGGCACCGTGACGCTCGAGGCCGCCGGCGACCGGACCCGGATGACCGTCGTCTCGAAGTTCGTCGACGCCGACCAACTGGAGCAGATGGCGGCGATGGGCATGGAAGAGGGCATGCGCCTGGCGATGGGCCAGATCGACGCCATCCTGGCCGAGACCCGCTGAGCGGTCCGGTCGGCCCGGGTCAGGCCGTCCCGACCCGGGCCAGCCGGCCCAGCCAGCGGGCCGTGGGACCGAGGGTCAGCAGCCCGCTTCCCGCGCCCGCGAGCTCGCCGGCGGCCGGTTCGAGGGCGGCGTGGGCACGGCCGGCGAGTTCCCGGTCGCCGGTGGCGACGGCGGCCTCACCCACGAGGCACCACCGCACGTCGAGCAGGTGGTCCGGCGGCGGCTGCGGCACCGTACGCAACAGCGCCCGGGCCCGGGGCCGGTCGCCCTCGGCCAGCAGCACCAGCGGTCGGACCCACGGCTCGTACGGCCCGTAGTCGAGGCCGGGACCGGTCGGTGCCGGCCGGTCGTGCAGGAGCCGGAGCGAGAGCAGCGCGAGGGGAAGCAGCCCCTGTTCGAGCCCGGGCATGCCCGCCTCGGGCAGGGGCCGCGCCGCCTCCCGGTAGGCGGCCGCGACGGTTCCCGGCTCCGCGCCGGTCGCGGCGGCCCGCATGGCGCGGTACCACCGCGTGAAGACGGCCACGAGCGGGGACTCGTGCCGCTCGGCCAGGTGTTCGGCGGCGGCGGCGTGGGTGTCCGCGCCGGCCAGGTCGGCGAGCGCCGCCCGGGCCTGGAGCCGTACGAGGTGCCCGAGGATCTCGTACGTGGTCAGGCCGTGGCGGGACGCGACGTCGACGATCTCGGCGCCGATCCCGTCCCGACGCGCGGCACCGCCGGCCTCGGTGAACGTGTGCAGGAAGACGCCGTTGAGGGCGAACACCAGCAGCGCGGGGTCGCCCAGCTCGCGGGCGATCCGCTCGGCCTCCCCGGCGGCCCGGCGGGCGTCCGGGTCGTCCGTACCGCGACTCTCGATCGCGATCGTGGTCAGCAGCCGGGCCCGGACCGGATCAGGGCCGGCCGGACCGAGCGCGGCGAGGGTACGGCGCGCGGCGTCGACCACCTGACGCGCCTGTGCCGCGTCGTCGGACCGGCTCCAGATGGCGGGTACGTCGTACGCCCCGATGATGCGCGCGGTCAGGTCGGGGTCGCCGGCCCGTTCGGCCGCCAGGATCGCGGCCAACCGCTGCTCGCGGGCGGCGACGAGGTTCTCGCCCCCGGTGACCGCGAGGGTCCGCAGCAGGTCGACCGTCGACCGCAGCCCGGTCCGGGAGCCGGCCGCGACGGTCCGCTCGTACTGGGCGGTGGCGTGGGCCCAGGGCTGGTCGTGGTCGTGCACCGGCGCGGTGAGCCGGCGGGAGCGGTTGAGGACGTCGACCTCGAGGCGTCGCAGGTCGTCGCCGGGGTCGAGGCCGAGCCGGTCGACCAGCGTCTCCCGGGCCCGGCGCAGCACCGCCAGCGACTCCCCCTGGCGGCCGTCGCGGTAGAGCGCCAGGGCGAGCAGCCACCACGCGCGTTCCCGCCACGGATGCTCGGCGACCAGGGCGTCGAGGTCGGGTACGGCCCCGGCGGCGCGGCCGAGGTCGAGCCACGCCGCCGCCCGCGCCTCGACGGCGTGCAGCCGCAGTTCGTCCAGCCGCCCGCGCGCGGCCCGGGCCCAGTGCGGGTCGGGGAACTCGGCGTAGGCGGTCCCCTGCCACCAGCCCAACGCCCGGTCGAGATCGTCGGCCGCCCGCCGCGCGGGTGCCTGCCGGGCCGCCCCGACGGCGTCCTCGAACCGCCAGGCGTCGACGGCGTCCCGGGACGGACACAACGCGTAGCCGTTGCCCCGCGACACGAGCAGGCGGGACGGCGTACGCGGGGCGCGGTCCGGTTCGAGGGCCCGGCGCAGGGTCGCCACGAAGGTGCGTACGGCCCCCACGGCGTTGGCCGGCGGCGCCGCCCACAGGTCGTCGACCAGCCGGTCAACGGTCACGACCCGCCCCTCGGCGGCGACCAGGCGGCCGAGCACCTCGCGGTGCCGTGGTCCCTTCAGATCCAGCGGTTCGCCGGCCGGGCCGACCGCCCGGACCGGCCCGAGCACCTCGAAGACGACCGTCACCGCGCCATTGTCCGCCTCCCACCGCCCGGTGGTCGTGCTGATCCGTTGCTGATCGGGGCGCGCGACGGTGGTCCGGTCACCTGACCACGGACATCGGAAGGAACACCGTGACCATCACGATCCCAGGCTTCGAGTACCGGCGGGTCCCGGTCGCCCCCGGGGTGTCGCTGAACACCGCCGTCGGCGGCAGCGGCAGCCCTGTCGTCCTGCTGCACGGCTTCCCGCAGACCCACCTCATGTGGCGGCACGTCGCCGCCGCGCTCGCCGCCGACCACACCGTCATCTGCCCGGACCTGCGCGGCTACGGCGACAGCGACAAGCCGGCCGGGGACGACCCGGCGGCGTACGCCAAGCGGACCATGGCCGCCGACGTCGTCGCCCTCGCCGCGGCGCTGGGGTACGACCGGTTCGCGCTGGCCGGCCACGACCGGGGCGCCCTCGTCGCGTTCCGGGCCGGGCTCGACCACCCGGCGGCGGTGAGTCACCTCGCCTGCCTCGACGTCGTACCCACCCTCGACACGTGGCAGGTGCTGCACGGCGTGTCGGCCTCGGTCGCGTTCCACCTCTACCTGATGGCGCAGCCGGCGGGACTGCCCGAGACGATGATCGCCAGCAGCGCCGACGCGTTCTTCGGCCACTTCCTCGACGCGTGGGGCACCGGTTCGGACGCCGTTCCCGCCGACGTCCGCGCGGAGTACCTGCGGGCCAGCGCGGCGGCCGTACCGTCGATCGTGGCCGACTACCGGGCGTCGGCGACCGTCGACATCGACGACGACCGGGCCGACCTCGACGACGGCAACCGGCTGCGGATGCCGGTCACCGTCGTCCAGCAGGACTGGGGCGCGCAGCTCGGCTACGACGCGGGCGCGGTCTGGCGGGCGTGGGCTCCCGACCTGGAGCACCGGACGACCACCGCCGGTCACTTCATGGCCGAGGAGGCGCCGGACGAGATCGTGAAGGCGATCTCGGACCTGCTCGCCCGCTGAGCCGGACGGTGCCCGGCCGGCGACCGTGGTCACGGTCGCCGGCCGGGCCGAGGTCAGATCCTGGCGCCGACCGCCGCCCCGGAGACCGGGTGCAGGAAGTTCGACGTCGGGATCGCACCGGCCGCCGTACGCGGGCCGGTGATCACCGCCGGGTTGGTGCTGACCAGGCTGGCGTCGTTCCAGGTGCCGCCGATGTTCCACGAGTTGCCGCTGCCGGTCGAGGTCCCCATCGACACCGCCGTCCGGTTGCTCACCGACAGGTTGCCGGTCAGCGTCGACCGCGAGCGCGAGACGTTGAACCCGGTGCCGCCGTTGTCCCAGGCGGTGTTGCGCGAGAACGTCATCGACCCGGGGTTGCCGTTGTCGACGAAGCCGCCCTGGGCATTGTCGAAGGCGATGCTGTTGCGGACGGTGTGCGCGACCGCCGGGTCGTCGGGGTCACCGCCGCCCATCTTGAAGCCGTTGCCGTCGCCGGCGAAGTTCGGGAAGCCCCAGCGGTTGACGCCGTTGCCCCACGCCACCGAGTTCTCGATCAGGATCGGGGACAGGAACTCCCAGGCGTCGAAGCCGTCGTCGACGTTGTTCCACAACCGGGCGCCGCGTACGACGTTGCCGCTGCCGGAGCCTTCCTTGATCGCCAGCCCGTCGGCGCTCTCCCCGTTCTTGCGGGGATCCCGGTTGCCGTAGGCGTCCAGGTTCAGCACCTGGTTGTTGCTGGAGGCGCCCTGGATGTGCAGGCCGGTCTCGTAGTTGTCGCGGGTGACCAGGCGGTCGAAGACGTTGTTGCCGCAGTCCCGGCAGAAGATGCCGTACGGCCCGTTGGCGATCTCCAGGCCGACGAACCGCCAGTACGACGCCTCGATGTGGAACACGCCCCGCTCGGCGTTGGGGATGCTGCCGTTCAGCGGTGCGGGGGTGTGCGGCATCTGCTCGCCGTCGATCAGGACCCGTTCGGTGCCGTACCGGGTGATGGTGATCGGCGCGGACGCGGTGCCGCTCTTGAGGACCTGGATGTTGGTGGTCGGCGCGTAGGTGCCGGCCCGCAGGGCGATCGTCCCGCCCGGGCGGACCAGGTCGACGGCGCGCTGGATGGTGCGCAGCGGCTGCGCGACGGTGCCGGGCGCGGCGTCGTCGCCGTTCGGGGCGACGACGAGCTGGTCACCGGCCGGCGGCGGGGTGGTCGGCGGCGGGGTCGTGGGTGGCGGCGTCGTGGGTGGCGGGGTGGTCGGTGGCGGAGTGGTGGGGGGCGGGGTGGTCGGCGGGGTCGAGCCGCCGGAGTCGACCGTGACGTCGTCGAAGCTGGCGCTGGCGTACGCGGTGACCAGGCCGATGCGGCCGGCGGCGACCAGGCTGTTCGTGGCGCTGCCGACCTGGGTGCCGTCGACGAAGCCGCGGATCGTGCTGCCGCTGACCTCGATCCGCAGCGTATGCCAGGTGCCGGTGGCACCGAAGCCGGTGGCCGAGCCGAGCGACGTGATGGCGCTGCCGTTCACGGCCTGGAGTTCGGCGCGTCCGCTGCCGAGCAGGGCCAGCCGGTACATCTTGGTGGCGCTGCTGGAGCGGGCGGCCAGGGCGGCCAGGCCGCCGGAGCCGTACGAGACCGGTTTGACCCGGGCCTGGACGGTGTAGTCCGTCCAGCCGGTCTGGCCGGCGAACTGCCGGGCGAGCTGGCTGCTGGCGCTGGACTGGTGGAACACCGGGGAGCCGTCGGTGACGACCGCCCAGGTGCCGCCGGATTTCGACCAGCCGCCGCTGTCGCCGTCGTCGAAGTTGTCGGAGTAGACGGTCGCGGCGTGGGCCGTCGAGACCATGGTGACGGCCAGGGCGGTGGCGGTCGCCGCGGCGCCGACGGCGGCGAGTACGCCCCGGCGGCCGGTGGTGCGCTTGTCGGGCACAGGTTCCTCCTGGTCAGGGGATGTCCCTCGATCGGCGCCGTACGCGGAGGCCCGGACTCCGGTGGTGCCACACGGATCGAGGATGCCAAGAAAGGGCTTTCCCGTCGGTCAGGGTAGGGCGGCGGCGAATGGTCGTCAATGCTTCGACAGTCGCTCCCGACCCCTACCATGATCCACAGGGGACATCGATCCACTTGCCTTGACGGAATATGTCGGCGGCGTTACGTTCATCCGGCGGAACGCGCTTTCCCGCAGGTGGTGCGCTCGTGTCGGGGCAACGGCCAGTGCACGCCATCCCCCATCACGAGCCTGTCAGGGTTGGTTGACAGGCGCCCGTTTCCCGGAGGTTCACCATGGGTGGTTCCCCCACCTTCCGCCGGCGATTGCGGACAACCGCCCTCGCTGTCGGCAGCGCGGCCGTGGTCACGGTCGCGTCCATCGGATTCACCAACCTGGCCAACGCGGCCACCGTCTTCGACGCCACCTTCGAAAGCGGCAGCACGAGCGAATGGTCGAAGTCCGGCGGCACCTGGAGCGTGGTCAGCGACGGCTCCAGCGTCCTGCGGCAGACCAACGCGGGCAGCGAGAACGCCCGCCAGTTCGCCGGCGACACGGGCTGGACCAACTACACCGTCCAGGCCCGGGTCAAGCCGCTCAGCTTCGGATCGAACGGCCACGTCGGACTGCTCGCCCGCGCGTCGGGCTCGACGAAGTTCTACCGGCTGGCCCTCGTACCCGGTAACCAGGTCCAGTTGCAGGCGGTCAGCGGCAGCTCGGTGACCGTACTCGGCAGCACGACCCAGTCGGTCTCCACCGGCTCCTGGTACACCCTGGCCCTCGAGGTGTCCGGCAGCACCATCCGCGGCCGGGTCAACGGCACCCAGTTCGCGTCGGCGTCCAACAGCGCCATCTCGGCCGGCCGGATCGGCCTGCAGACCGTGTACGCCAGCGCGTCGTTCGACGACGTGTCGGTCAACACCGGCGGCGGCACCAACCCGACGCCGACCACGCCCGGCCCGAACCCGACGACCCCACCCCCGACGACCCCGCCGCCGACCACTCCCCCGCCGACCAACCCGCCGCCGGGCGCCTGGCCGTCGCCGACCGGCCAGGTCAAGGTCAACGACACCATCCAGGTGCCGAGCAGCGGCCTCGACGGCGGTCTCAAGCGCTACTACGGCATCGGCGACGGCGGCCAGGGCGAGAGCCAGGACCCGATGTTCGTGCTGGCTCCCGGCGCGACCCTGCGCAACGTCATCATCGGCGCGCCCGCCGGTGACGGCGTGCACTGCGAGGGCAACTGCACCCTGATCAACGTCTGGTGGGAGGACGTGGGCGAGGACGCCGCGACCTTCCGCGGCGGCAGCACCTACCTCGTCGACGGCGGTGGCGCCCGCTCCGCCAGCGACAAGGTCTTCCAGCACAACGGCGGCGGTACGCTCACCATCCGCAACTTCCAGGTCGAGAACGCCGGCAAGCTCTACCGGGCGTGCGGTAACTGCAGCACGTCGTACCAGCGGCACGTGGTGATGCAGAACATCACGGCGCGCAGCACGAAGGCGCTCGCCGGCATCAACACCAACTGGGGTGACACGGCCCGCTTCTCCAACATCACGGTCTACGGCAACACCGTCATCTGCGAGAAGTACCGCGGTGTGCCGAAGGGCAGCGAGCCGACCAAGATCGGTGAGGGCGCGGACGGCGTCAACTGCATCTACAACGAATCCGACATCACCCGCCGGTAGACACGGCGACACCAGGCGGGGGGGGGGGTACCCCCCCCCCCCCCCCCCCCGGCCCCCCCCCCACCGGATACCGCCCCCCCGGGCAGTGCCATGTAGTAAGACCCCCAGAAACCCCGCGGG
>NZ_JBFAKM010000018.1:34297-154153 GCF_040655695.1 Polymorphospora sp. NPDC050346
CGACCGGTTGTTGTCGATCGCGCTGCCGCGTATCCGCGACTTCCGCGGTCTCGACGGGCGCAAGCTCGACGGGAACCGCGCCGCCGCACCGTGCACGACGACCTCGGATACCGTCCCGGCAGGACTGTCCGATCTAGACTCAGCCGATGACGCCGGACGAGATGGTCAGGGCCGCGCTGGAGGTCGCCGAGGCGGGTCTGGCCGCCGGCGAACAGCCGATCGGGGCCGTGGTCGTCATGGGCGACGAGATCATCGGCCGGGCCTACACGCAGGAGAAGGCCCGTGGGCGCCGGCTCGTGCACGCCGACCTGCTGGCGATGATCGAGGCGGACGAGGCACTGGGCTGGCGCCGACGGCCGCACCCCCTACGCCTGCCGGTCAATCTCGAACCGTGCGTGATGCGCCTGGGAACGGCCATGGCGCTGCGGGTCGACGAGGTCTACTTCGCGCTGGAGTCCCCGGACGACGGTGGAGTCGCGGTCGCCGCGAACTGGCGCCCGGACCGCGAGTTGGCCTGGTTCTCGGCCCCGAGCATCGTGGGCGGCATCCTCCGCGAGGAGAGCCGGGACCTGTTCCGCCGCTACTGCGCGACCGTGCCGGACAGCGCGATGCGCCGGTGGATACAGACGCTGGTGGACCCGCCGGGACGAGCTGCCCCGGCGCCGGTGGAATGACGCCGGGACTGTGGGGAAGGCGGTGACTGACCGGCACCCCGAGAGGAGCCCGCGATGAGCAGTCACACCGGCAGAAACGCGAACCGTACGGAGTCGGCCCGCGCCCGGCGCCACCCGGGCAGCGGCGCCCGCGGCCGGCAGGGCGCGACCGTGGAGCAGTCCGAGAAGGGCCGCCACCAGCGGACCGCGACCGGCACCGCCTCGACCGAGCGCGACCAGGGGCGGTCCAAGCTCGGGCGGGACGGCCGCGTCCACGGCCAGGGCACCGGGTGACCGGGCGGCCGTCCCGCGCCTCCTGACGCGGGACGGCGTTCCCGTGATCCGGCGCCTCAGGCCGGGCCGACCCGCTTGCGGCCCTCAGACCGGGCCGACCCGCTTGCGGCCCTCAGACCGGGCCGACCCGCTTGCGGCCCTCAGACCGGGCCGACCCGCTTGCGGCCCTCAGACCGGGCTGACCCGCTTGCGGCCCTCAGACCGGGCTGACCCGTTTGCGGCCGAGCCCGAGCTTGCGGCCGTTGCGCCGGCTCATCCTCGTCCCCTTCACCCCGCGGGTGACCGCGCCGGCGCTGCGCGTCGCGTGCCGGCCGCCACGCTCGGTCCGCAGCGGCCGCTTACGGCCGGCCTTGGCCGCCTTGCGCCCCACCAGGACGCCGAGTTGCGCCGCCAGTTCCTCGGCCCGCATCGCGAACGCGACCCGGCGCCGTTTCGTCCCGTTGCGTATCGCGTCGAGCCGCGCGCTGCCGCCCGATTTCGGTCCTCGTCCCATCGAACACCCACCTTTCCCCGGTTGACCGGCAGTCCTGCGACTTCCCACCAGGGCCGCCGGCATTCCCGCCGACCGGCCGGGAGCCCGGCCCTGCCGTGATCCGCGATGTCGGGTACGGCGAGGAAGGTCATCCGGCGGCGGGTGCCGTCGTCAGAGGTGCCCGCCGGAGGTCGTCCCGGCGGCCGGTCCGGCGGTGGAGCGCGCCTTGCCCGGCGGGGGTGCGGTGCTGTCGCGGATGACGAGTTCGGTGGCGAGTTCGACCCGCGGGCTCTCGATCTTCTCGCGCCGGGCCAGGCGGAGCACCGTACGGGCGGCCAGCAGGCCCATCTCGGCCAGCGGCTGGCGGACCGTGGTGAGCGGGGGCGACGACCAGCGCACCTCGGGCAGGTCGTCGAATCCGACCACGCTGACGTCGTCGGCGACCCGCAGGCCGCGCCGGCGGATGGCCTCGTAGACGCCGAGGGCCATCTGGTCGCTGGAGGCGAAGATGGCGGTGGGCGGGTCGGGCTGGTCGAGCAGTTCGTTGCCGCTGGTGAAGCCGGCCTCGTGGTAGAAGTTGCCGGGACGGATGAGGTCGTCGTCGATGGGCAGCCCGGCGGCCTCCAGGGCGGCGCGGTAGCCGTCGAGGCGGGCGCGGCTGCACAGCAGTTGCGCGGGGCCGGCGATGAACCCGATCCGGCGGTGGCCGAGCCCGATCAGGTATTCGGTGGCGCGCAGGCTGCCGGTCCAGTTGGCGGCGCCGATGGTCGGGGCGCCCTGGGTGGGCAGACCGGCCGGGTCGACGATGACGACGGGGATGTTGAGCCGGCGCAGTTCGGCCTGGAGCGGTGGCTCCAGCACCGAGGTCACGAAGATGACGCCCTCGGTCGTACGGGCCCGCATGTTGTTCAGCCACTGCTTGGCCGACGAGGTCTTGCGGTGAATGGCGGAGACGACGGTGCCGACGTCGGCGGCGTGCGCCACGTCCTCGACGCCCCGGATGATCTCCACCGCCCACGGGCTGTCGAGGTCGTTGAAGACGAGGTCGATCAGGCCGGAGGTGCTGCGTACGGCGGTGGGCCGGCGCTGGTAGCCGTGGCGGTTGAGCACCTCCTCGACGCGTTCGCGGGTCTGCGGGGAGACGTCGGACCGGCCGTTGATGACCCGGGACACCGTGGGTACCGAGACGCCGGCCTCGCGGGCGATCACGGCGATGGTGACCCTGCGGTTGTCGTCCACTGCGGCTTGCTCCTTCTCGCTGCGCAGGCACGGGTGGGGGCCTGGGGGGCGGTGGCCCCTACCGCACCGTAGGTGAGGTCGGGGCCACCGGTGGTCGGGGGTCAGCCCTTTACGCTACCGGCGAGCCCGGCGACCAGTTGCCGCTCGGCGACCGCGTAGAAGGCCAGGGCGGGCACCATGGACAGGACGACGTACGCCAGCACGCGGGCGGTGTCGTCGGCGTACTGGCCCTGGAACGCCTGCACGCCGACCGGCAGGGTCCACCAGCTCTGGTCGGTGAAGACGACCAGCGGGAGCATGAAGTTGTTCCAGCTCGCCACGATCGCCAGGACCGAGACGGTGGCCAGGGCGGGACGGGCCATCGGCAGCAGGATGCGCCAGAAGAACGCGAACGCGCCGCAGCCGTCGAGGGTCGCCGCCTCCTCCACCTCGCCGGGGATGCCGCGGAAGAACGACCGCAGGATGATGATCGTGACCGGTAGCCCGAACGCGGCCTGGGGCAGGATGACCCCGAGCGGGTTGTCGAGCAGCCCCAGGCTGCGCAGCAGGATGAACAGCGGCAGGATCGCGACCGTGAAGGGGAACATCAACCCGGCCGCGAAGAGGGTGAACACGGCTTCCCGGCCGCGGAAGGTGAACCGGGCGAACACGAAGGCGGCCATCGCCGAGGCCCCCACGACGACGACCACCGTGGCCAGTGCGATCAGCGTGCTGTTGGCGAGTTGCCGCCAGAAGACCTCGGAGGTGAGGATGCCGAGGTAGTTCTCCGGCACCCACGGGTCGGGCAGGCCGAGGGGGTTGGTGGAGAGTTGCCCGTTGTCCTTGAACCCGCCGAGCACACCGAACCCGATCGGTACGACGATGAGCGCGCCGATGGCGATCGAGACGACGTGCAGGACGGTTCTCCGCAGGTGAGCCTGGGTCCCGGTCACCTCTGGACCCCCCTCGTGGTGAGTGCGCCCTCAAGGTCGCGGCGCAGGACGAAGCGTTGGTAGAGCAGGGCGAAGACGAGGCTGAGCAGGAACATGACGATGCTGATGGCGCTGGCGTAGCCGACCTCGAAGCGGCGGAAGCCGTACTGGAACATCGTCACGGCGAGGGTTTCGGAGGCGTGGGTCGGACCGCCGCCGGTGAGGACCCACACCATGTCGAAGAGCTGGATGGTGCCGATGATCGACAGGAAGAGGCTGATCCGGATCGTCGGTCCGAGCAGTGGCAGCGTGACGTGCCGGAACACCTGCCATCCGCTGGCCCCGTCGGTGGTGGCGGCCTCGGTCAGTTCCCGGGGTATCCCCTGCCGGCCGGCCAGGTAGAGGATCATGTGGAAGCCGAAGTACTTCCAGGAGATCACGAAGAACACCGCGTAGAGGACGGTGCCGGGGTCGGCGAAGATCGAGCCGCCGAGTTCGGCGGCGCCGAACCAGCCCAGCACGGTGCTGCCCAGGCCCCGGCTGGGTGAGAAGACGAGCGTGAACAGGACCGCCGTGGTCACCTCGGACAGCACGTACGGGGCGAAGAACACCAGCCGGTAGACGGCCCGGCCCCGTAGCGGCTGGTTGAGCAGCAGGGCCAGGGCGAGCGACACCGGCAACTGGATGACGACCGACAGGACGATGAGGACGAGTGCGCGCCGCAGGTCGCCCTGGAAGATCGGGTCGCCGAGGGCGCGGCTGAAGTTGTCCAGGCCGACGAAGTCCTCGGGCAGGTTGAAGCCGTTCCACTTGAACAGGCTGGTGTAGCCGGCGACCAGGATCGGCACGATCACCAGGAGCAGGAACAGCACCAGGGCCGGGGCGAGGAAGAAGAGGATCGTGCCCAGGCGGCGTAGACCGGGCCGGCGGTCGGGCCGTGGGGCGGCCGCCGGGTTCGACCGGGCGGGCGTGGCCGCGGTGTCGGGGCGCGGGCCGGTCACGGATCGGGTCACCGTGACCGCTCCGCTCGCCGGTCGCCGGGGATGGCGGGATCGGGAAGGCGGGTCACGTCACTGGTTCTTCGCCACCGTGGTGATGTCCTTGACGACCTGCTCAGGTGTCTTGGACCCGGCGACCAGTTCGGCGACGCTGTCGTTGACCTGCTGGCCGAGCGCGGGCGGGTAGGCCTGGTCGAGGTAGAGCTGGAAGCCGGTCGCCGCGGCCAGGCTCGCCGCGACCGCCTTGCCGTTGGGGTCGGCGATCGCGTCCACCGCGTCGCGTACGGTCGGCAGCACCGCGCCGGTGGCCGCGGACTTGCGCTGGTTGCCCGCTTCGAGCAGGGCGCGCAGGAAGTCGACGGTGGCGGACGGGGCGTCGCGTCCCACGGCGAAGCCGTTGCCCCCGCCGAACACGTCGGACACCTTGCCCTTGCCGCCGTCGACGGCCGGGAACGGGAAGAAGCCGAGCTTGTCGCCCAGGCCCTTCTTGTCGGCGGACAGCGATGCCTGCACCGACGGCGCCCACTGGCCCATCAGTTCCATCGCGGCACCACCGTTGACCATGGTGGCGGCCTGGCCGTCCGGTGAGCTGTAGTCGGCGCCGAGGAAGTCCTTCTGGAACGGGGCGAGGTCGACCAGTTCCTTGAAGCGGGTGCCGGCGGCGACGAGGTCGGGGGTGTCGAAGTTGGCGTCGGTGCCGGCCTGCTGCAGGGCGGTCGGGCCGCCGATCCGCATGGCCAGGTAGGACCAGTAGAAGTGGGCGGGCCACTTCTCCTTGCCGGCGAGCGCGATCGGGGTGATCCCGGCGGCCTTGATCCGGCTGACGGCGGCGAGGAATTCGGTCCAGGTGGTCGGTACGGCCGCGACGCCGGCCCGGGTGAAGAGGTCCTTGTTGTACCAGAAGCCGACCATGCCGACGTCGAACGGGATGCCGTAGATCTTGCCGTCGATGGTGAACGGCTCGACCGACACCGGCAGCAGGTTGCCGATCCACGGCTGTACGTCGGCGGTGAGGTCCTTGACCAGGCCGGCCTCGACCTGCTGCCGCAGCACTCCCCCGCCCCACGACTGGAACAGGTCGGGTGGGGATCCGGCCTGCGTGGCGGTGGTGAGCTTGGCCTTGAACGCCTCGTTCTCCAGCGGCTGGATCTCGACCTTCAGGTTGCCCCGGGCCGCCTCGTACTCCCTGGCCATCGCCGCCCAGACGGAGAGCATCGGCTCGGTGTTCTGGATGTGCCACCAGTTGACGGTCTGGGCACCGTCGGGGTCGGCGGCGTCGTCGCTGCAGGCGCCGAGGAGGAGCGCGCCGGCGCTGGCACCGGCGAGGCCCATGAGGGATCTACGGGAGAGGCGCATTGTCTTGATCCGTCCCTTCGGGGGTGGTTGCAGGGCACTCGGATGCCGGCTCAGCGCCGGAACATACGGGGAGAATGGCCGAAACTTTCAGACCGGAGTCAGCAGCTTCCATCGATGACCGGCACGTTACGACGCCAATACAGCACGGGTCAAGGGCTGTCCTGCATAGAACAAGACGGATACCGTGTGCCAAGACCTGAGCGCTACTGATCAAAACTTTCGGAAAGTCGCCGGAAGCGGCACACCTGGAGGGCCGAAACATGTCGACCGACATCGCGGGGGTGGCGACGGCCGCCACGTCGATCCGCAATCCGATCCTGAGCGGCTTCCATCCCGACCCGTCCATCCTGCGGGTGGGCGACGACTACTACCTGGCCACCTCGACCTTCGAGTGGTATCCCGGGGTGCGGGTGCACCACTCGCGCGACCTGGTGCACTGGCGGGCACTGGGCGGCATCATCACCGAGCGGCGCCTGCTCGACCTGCGCGGCGCCGGCGACTCCAACGGCGTATGGGCACCCGACCTGTCCTATGTGGATGGCTTGTTCCACCTGGTGTACAGCGACGTGGCCAGCTTCGCCAGCGGCTACTGGGACCCGCAGAACTACCTCGTCACCGCGCCCGACATCGGCGGCCCCTGGTCGGACCCGGTCCGGCTGCACGCCCACGGGTTCGACGCCTCGCTCTTCCACGACGACGACGGCACGAGCTGGCTGCTGGCCCTGAGCGCCGACTGGCGCCCCGGCCGCGACCGCTTCGGCGGCATCGAGATCCAGCGCTACGACCGGGCCGCGCGCCGCCTCGTCGGCCAGGCCCGGCTCATCTTCGCCGGCACCGAGGCCGGCGTCACCGAGGGGCCGCGCCTCTACCGGCACGACGGCTGGTACTACCTGGTCACCGCCGAGGGCGGCACGAGCTGGGAACACCAGGTGACCGTCGCCCGGTCCCGGAACCTGCTCGGGCCGTACCTGACCGACCCGGCCGGCCCGCTGCTGACCTCCGCCGGCCGCCCCCACCTGCGGTTGCAGAAGGCCGGCCACGGCAGCCTGGTGCGCACCCAGAGCGGGCAGTGGTATCTGGCCCACCTCGTCGGGCGGCCGTACAGCCCGCTGGGCAACTGCGTGCTCGGGCGGGAGACCGCGCTCCAGCCCGTCGACTGGCCGGCCGGCGACTGGCCCGCCGTCGCGGGCGGGGTTCCCGCCGACGAGATCGCCGCCCCCGACCTGCCCGCACACCCCTGGCCGGCGGAGCCGGCGAGCGACGACTTCGACGAGCCACGCCTACGCACCGCCTGGTCCACGCTGCGCCGGCCGGCTACCCCGGACTGGGTCGACCTGACCAGCCGCCCCTCCCACCTGCGGATACACGGCGGGCAGTCGCCTGTCGGCCGGCAGGCACCGAGCCTGGTCGCCCGTCGGGTCGGCGCCACGCACTGCTCACTGGAGACGGTGCTGGAGTTCGACCCCGCCGACCACCGGAAACTCGCCGGCGTGACCGGCTACTACAACACCGCCAACTGGTACTACGCCTACCTCACCCGGGCCGACGACGGCCGGCGGGTGCTCGAGGTGCTCAGTTGCGACAGCGGCCGGCTGACCGCCCACCCCGGGCTGCGCGTCGACGCCGACACCGCCGGCCCGGTGGGGCTGCGGGTGACCTTCGACGGTCCGGTGCTGCACTTCGCGTACGACCTCGGTGACGGCTGGGACGAGTTGCCGGCCCGGTTCGACGCCACCACGCTGTCCGACGAGCACGCCGCGATCATGGTCGACGGCGAGCCGGCCGCCTGGGGCTTCACCGGCGCCTTCCTCGGCCTGTGGGTGCAGGACCTGGGCGCCGACGGCGCGTACGCCGACTTCGACCACGCCACCTACCGGGAGCACTGAGGCCGGACCGCCCGGCGGGGGCCGGTGCGGCCGGCCCCGCGCCACCCCCGGTCACGGCTTGAGGACGACCTTGACGCAGTCCTCCCGCTTGTTCTTGAAGATGTCGTAGCCGTGCGGCGCGTCGTCCAGTCGCATGGTGTGGGTGATGATGGCGCTCGGATCGATCTCGCCCTTGCGGATGCGGTCCAGCAGCGGACGCATGTAGCGCTGCACGTGCGCCTGCCCCGACCGCATGGTCAGGGACCGGTTCATGAACGACCCCATCGGGAACTTGTCGATGAAGCCGGTGTAAGCGCCGATCGCCGAGATCGTGCCCCCGTTGCGGCAGCTCAGCACCGCCTCGCGCAACGCGTGCGGCCGGTCGGTCTCCGCCTTCACCGTCTGCTTGGTCTTGTCGTACGCGTGCAGCGCCGCCGACGCGTGATGGCCCTCCATCCCGACCGCGTCGATGCAGGCGTCCGGCCCCCGCCCGGCGGTCATCTCCCGCAGCGCGTCCATGACGTCGGTGTCCTCGTAGTTGATGGTCTCGGCGCCCGCCCGTTCCCGGGCCAGCCGCAGGCGGTACGGGAACCGGTCGATGACGATGACCCGCTCCGCGCCCAGCAGGAACGCGCTCACGGCGGAGAAGTAGCCGACCGGCCCCGCGCCCCAGACGGCGACCACGTCGCCGCGTTTGATGTCGCACATCTCGGCGGCCATGTAGCCGGTGGGCAGCACGTCCGACAGGAACAGCACCTTCTCGTCCGGCAGGTCGTCCTCGATCTTCAACGCGCCGACGTCGGCGAAGGGCACCCGCGCGTACTGCGCCTGCCCGCCGGCGTAGCCGCCCAACAGGTGCGAGTAGCCGAAGATGCCGGCCGGTGAGTGCCCCATGGCCAGCTCGGCGACCGCCGCGTTGGGGTTGGAGTTCTCGCACAGCGAGTAGAGACCGCGCTCGCAGGAGGTGCAGTTCCCGCAGGCGATCGGGAACGCGACGACGACGCGGTCGCCGACGCGCAGCCCGTCGCGTACGCCGTTGCCCAGCTCGACGATCTCGCCCATGAACTCGTGGCCGAGCACGTCACCCCTTCTCATCGCCGGGAGGTAGCCCTGCAACAGGTGCAGGTCGGATCCGCAGATCGCCGACGAGGTGATCCGTACGACGGCGTCGCGCGGGTTGATGATCCGCGGATCGGGCACGTCCTCGACCGCCACGTTGTTCGGGGCGACCCAGCAGTTCGCTTTCATGTTCCCCCACCTTCCGGTCAACGCGTCGCGAGCGGCTGCGCCGGGCGCTGCATCAACTGCTGTCGCAGGCTGGTCCCCTCCGGGCTGCCGTCGGACCGGGTGATCTCGCCGGTCTCGATGACCTGCTTGAACCGCCGCAGGTCGTCGCAGATCTGCTGGTGCGGGTTCTCGCCGAAGAGCTTGGCGATCCGCGCGCCGAACCTGCCGCCCGGCGCGGTGAACCCGAGTTCGACCCGTACCTCGGTGCCGCGCCCGCCGCCGACCGGGACGAAACGCACGCAGCCCGAGTTCGGCAGCCCGCCGCCGGCGACCGACCGCCACATGATCAGCTCGTTGGGTCGGTCGTCGACGATCTCCGCCTCCCAGTCGACGGTCTGCCCGGCCGGCGCCTTCGCCGTCCAGTGCGACCTGCGGTCACCGTCCATCCGCACCGACTCGAGGTGGTACATGAAGCGCGGCAGGTTCTCGAAGTCGTGCCAGAAGCGGTACGTGTCCTCGACGCTGCGGTTGACCGTCACCGAAGCGCGGACGCGGTCCCCGGTCGTGCGCCGGGCACCCCGGGTGGTGCGTACGGCCGTGTAGAGGTCGACGGCGGTGATGCCGGCGACCGCCAGCGTCGCGTACGTCAGGCGCTGCCGCCGGTCCCCCTGCCGGTTTCGCATCGCCATGGCGCACGCGGCCAGGTCGGCGGCGTCGCCGGCGACCCGCGCCCAGATCCCCCACCGGGCCCGGCGCGGGATCAGCAGCGCCGCCGCGGTGCCGAGTTCCCGGGCGCCCGCGAGCCGCAGCACGGTCCGCGCCGTCGGGGAGTCGTCGACACCGCAGAGCCGGCTGACCGCCGGCTGCGCGGCGAGGGCGGCGACGCCCAGGCCGAGGCTGAACCAGCCCAGAACGCGCGCCATCGACTGGGGTTCGCGGTCCTCGGATTCCCGCTGGATGCCGAGGGCGTCCGTCACCGAGCGGACGTCCATCGAGTCTTTACCGCCCATGGTTCTTACCACCCGTTCGCCTCTCCTCGGTCCGACGGTGCTGCCGCCGGTCACCGGCGGCGCGGCGCGCATTCCCGCAAACGCGCGGTTCACGCCTGCCGGCGCGGTTCACGCCTGCCGGCGCGGGCGCAGCGGCGGCCGGCGCGCGGGACGGCCCCGGCACGCGGTGCCGGGGCCGTCGGGATGGGACCGGTGCGGGCGGGACCGGGTCGCGGCCCGCCGCGGATCAGCCGAGCGGGGGGATGTAGAGGAGGCGGTTGGGCGAGCCGGCACCCGGGTTGATCACGACGCCGGTGGTCGCCGCCGACACGACGGCCGAGTTGACCGTGGCCGGCGCGGCCGTCGGGTTGCCACTGAGATAGATCGCGGCGGCCCCGGCGACGTACGGTGCGGCGAACGAGGTGCCGCTGCCGGTGTAGGTCGCGGTGTTGCTGGTCCGCCCGACCGAGGTGATGTCGACGCCGGGGGCGAACAGGTCGAGCACCGTGCCGTAGTTGGACCAGGTGGGGCGGGTGTCGGTGCGGTTGGTCGCGCCGACGGTGAGGGCCTGGGTGACCCGGGCCGGGGAGGTGTTGGCCGCCGGGACGCCGGAGTTGCCGGCCGCGATGGTGTACGTGATCCCGGCGTTGATCGAGCGCCGGACGGCGTTGTCGAGCGCGGTGCTGGCCCCGCCGCCGAGGCTGAGGTTGGCGACCGCCGGACGGACCGCGTTCGCCGTGATCCAGTCGACGCCGGCGATGACCCCGGCGGTGGTGCCGGAGCCGTTGTTGTCCAGCACCCGAACCGCGACGACCTGGGCGTTCTTCGCCACGCCGTACGACGTACCGGCGGCGACGCCGGCCACGAACGTGCCGTGACCGTTGCCGTCGGAGGCGATGAGGTCGCCGTCGACCGCGTCGTAGCCGTACGACGCCCGGCCGCCGAAGTCCTGGTGGGTGATCCGGATTCCGGTGTCGGCGACGTAGATGCGCACGCCGGTGCTGGGGCCGTAGGTGAAGGAGTTGTTCAGCGGCAGGTTGCGCTGGTCGATGCGGTCCAGCCCCCACGACGGCGGGTTGGTCTGGGTGGCGGTGGACCGTACGCGCTGGTTCTGCTCGACGTAGGCGACCGCGGCGTCGGCGGCGAGCCGTCGGGCGCTTCGCTCGTCGAGGGTGGCCGCGTAGCCGTTGACGGTACGGCCGTAGACCCGGTCGACGCTGCCGCCGTAGCGGGCGGTGAGCCGGGCGGCGCCGGTGGCGTCGACGCGCTGGCCGTCCTTCAACACGACGATGTAGCTGCCGCTGATCGCGTCGGCGCTGGCCGCGCCGAGAATCTCGGCGGTGGGCGGCGCGGCCGCGGCCGGTGACCCGGTGACGGTGGCGGCGACCGCGCCGGCGATCAGGGCCGCGGCCACGGCACCGAGACGCCGGGCGGTGGTGGGGTGGGCTGACATGCGCGTTCCTCCTTCGGGCCCGTCCGGCCCGGTGGACGGTCGGATCGGGCGCTGCTGGGTGGGTCGGGCCGGGGTGGTCGCCCGTCGCGGCGGCCGCCGCACGGGCGCCGTTTCCGGCGCAGAAAGAACGCTAGAAGCCATCGATAAATTGGCCGTTGCCGATTGGTAGCCCTTTCTTGAGTAGCCTGCTCCATTCGTAAATCAAATGACAGAAGCAATTCAAACAAAACGATGTGAATTCGGGACCGGGGTCCTCCACCGACCGGGCGACACGGGTACGGAATCGACACCGCGGACCTCCAGGCCGAACGCCGGTCAGCAGACGCCGCCGCCCCCTCCGGGATCAACCCCGGCTGCGGCGACACCCCGACCGGCACTTTGGAACCTGCCGGCAGCACGCCCTTGACCAGGGCGAAACATCACGCACGGCAACCAGGGCGGCAGGCTCCAGCCACCGGGCCGCTACACAAAGTTAATAATCGACGAACTGTTGACTGGCCATCAGACCCCGTTCTAGCGTTCCCCTCAATCGAACGGCGTACGGCGGATCGGAACACCGCCAGCGCCGCTCGGTCAAGCGGGACAGCCTCGAGAGGGGGTCCGGACATGGCCGTCGATGATCTGCACCGGCTCTTCACGCCGGTCCAACTTGGCCGGGTGGCGTTACGCAACCGGGTCTTCGTACCAGGACACACAACCAACTTCGGGCGCGCCAACGAACCCACCCGACGGCACGCCGCCTACCACGCCGAACGGGCCGCGGGCGGCGTCGGCCTGATCGTCACCGAGGCGATCCGCGTCCACCCGACCAGCGCCGGGCGGCACATCAGCCTCGGCAGCTTCGACGACGCGTCGATCCCCGCGTACGCCGCCGTCGCCGACGCCGTACACGAACACGGGGCGGCCCTCTTCGCCCAGATCATGCACGCCGGGCGGCAGGCCAACGGCGACGCGACCCGCACCGCGGCCTGGTCCGCCTCGCCGCTGCCGTGGGCCACCGGCGCCCACGTGCCGCACGCGATGGGCCGCGCCGACATCGCGGTGGTCGTCGCCGCGTTCGCCGCCGCCGCCCGCCGGATGCGCGAAGCCGGGTACGACGGGCTGGAGGTCCACGCCGGACACGGCCACCTGCTGCAACAGTTCCTCTCTCCGAAGACCAACCTGCGCGACGACGCGTACGGCGGCAGCCCGGCCAACCGGCTGCGGCTGACCCGCGAGGTGCTGACCGCGGTGTTCGCGGCCGCCGGCGACCTGCCGGTCGGCCTGCGGGTCAGCGCCGACGAGTTCCTGCCCGGCGGCCTCGACCCGCACGCCGTGGTGGAGATCGTGGCGACGCTGCGCGCCGAGTTCCCGCTGGCGTTCGTCCACGTCAGCCACTCCGCCTACCACGGCAGCTACTCGCTGGCGACGCAGATGGCCGACATGAGCTTCGGGCACGCCCCGTTCCGCCACCACGCGGCACTGTTCAAACGCGAGTTCCCGGACCTGCCGGTGCTCGCCGTCTGCCGGCTCGACAGCCTGCCCGAGGCGGCCGAACTGGTCGCCGCCGGCGACGCCGACCTGGTCGGCCTGGCCCGCCCGCACATCGCCGACCCGCACCTGGTGCGCAAGGCGATGGCCGGCCGGCACCACGAGGTCCGCTCCTGCCTGGCCTGCAACCAGGGCTGCATCGGACGGCTGGAGAGCAGCCTACCGATCTCCTGCGTGGTCAACCCGGAGGTCGGCGCCGAACGTGAATGGGCGGACGCCTGGTCGGACCGGTCCGCGCGCACCGCCCGCCGGGTACTCGTCGTCGGCGGCGGGCCGGCCGGGCTGGAGGCGGCGCTGAGCGCCGCCCGCGCCGGCCACCGGGTGACCCTGGCCGAGGCCGGCGACCGGCTCGGCGGCCAGGTCACCCTGGCCGCCCGCGTACCCGGCCGGGAACGGCTCGGCCTGCTCACCGACGACCTGGCCCGCGCCGTGACGGCCGCCGGCGTCGAGGTACGCCTCGGCGAGCGGATCGACGCCGCCGGCGTGCTCGCCGGCGACTTCCAGGACGTGATCGTGGCGACCGGCGCCCGCCCGGCGCGGCGGGAACTGCCCGGCGGCCCGCCGGTGCTCGACCTCGCCACCGCCGTCGCCGAGCTGGTCGAGCCGGCCGCGCCGCTCACCGGCGACGTGGTGGTGCTCGACGACGAGGGCACCTGGGCGGCGGCCTCGGTCGCCGAGCAGCTCGCCCGGCTCGGCGCCCGGGTGCACCTGGTCTCGCCGACCGCCGGCGTCAGCGCCCGGATCACCACCTACTCCAAACTCGCCCTCCTCGACCGGTTCCGTCAGCTCGGCGTACGACTGCACCTGATGCGTACGGCGCGCGGCGCCGGACCGTCCACCGTGGAACTTGTCGACCCGATGACCGGAGAGGCGGAGCCGCTGGCCGGCGTCACCGCCGTCGTCGACGCCGGCGCCGCGACCGCCGACGACGACCTCTACCGGGCGCTGGAGTCCCGGCCGGACGGGCCACGGGTCCACCTGGTCGGTGACGCCAACGCGCCCCGCACCGCCTTCGAAGCCGTCTACGAGGGACGCCTGGCCGGTGCGTTCCTCGGCCGCCACGACACCGGCCCGGCCCACCGGGTGCTGCTCGCCCACTGACCGGGCGCCCCGCACCGGCCGGCGGCGTCGCGGCCCCGACCGGGCCGGTCGCGCCCCGACCGAGATGACCAGACCGACCGACCAGACAGGAGACCCGACATGTTCGATATCGAGGAACGGCTCACCCTGGACGAGCGTTCCGCCGTCGACTTCGTACTGAATCTGCGCAAGCGCTGGGCCGACACCGTCTACCCGGCGCTCACGCAGGAGTACCGCGCCACCGGCGAGCCGGCGGCCACCATCGGCGACGCCGGGACCCGGCTGCGCGACCTGCCGCTCTATCCGTGGTTCAGCCATCTGGAGCGGGTGCAGCAGAAGATGCTGTGGAAGCTGGCTGGCGACGCGGTCCTGCGCCGCGCCGACGAGCTGGTCGACCAGCTCACCCGACCGGAGCGACCGAAGGGCAACCTGGCGCTCGACGCCGGCCTGGACCTGCCGTCCTGGTACACCGACTACGACATCCACATCCAGCCCGGCGGATTCTTCTCGGACGACCTGTCGGCGTACGTGTACGAGTTCGGCGCCCGGATCGTGATGCTGCGCGACAACGACGGCTACAAGTTCCACACCTTGTTCACCGACACGGCGCTGCCGGACGTACCCGGCGCGACCCGGGTCGTCGACATCGGCTGCGGATTCGGCAAGAGCACCCGCCCGCTGGTCGGCAAGTACCCGGGCGCGGAGGTGATCGGCGTCGACTTCGCCGCCCCCGGGCTGCGGCTGGCGCACGCCGAGGCCGAGGCAGCCGGCCTGGCGATCGACTTCCGGCAGGCCGACGGCCGCGCCACCGGCATCGAGGCGGGCAGCTGCGACGTGGTGACCGGGACGATGGTCCTGCACGAGATGCCGGCCGAGGCGATCCGGGAAACCATCGTCGAGGCGGCCCGCCTGCTCAAGCCCGGCGGCGCCCTGCGGTTCCTGGAGTTCCAGCTCACCGGCGACCCGCTGCGCGACGCGACGGTGTACGAGCACGCCGAACGCAACAACGAACCCTTCTTCCACGCGCTGTTCGGCAGCGACCTGCTGGAGATCTGCGCGCAGGCCGGTCTCACCGACGCCTCCTGGACCCCCTTCGACGAGCGCACCCACGGCGTACGGCCGGAGGGCTGGGGCGACCGGGTCGAGTGGCACTTCCCCTGGGCGGTCCTTTCCGCCACGAAGCCGGAGGCATGATGAGCACCGAGTTCGACTACCTGGGCGACCCGAAGACCAGCAAGCTGTTCGACCTGGTCCTCCAGCTCGCCACCGACCTGCACGTCACCCGCCAGCGGGTGCGGGCGCTGGAGACGCTGCTGGTGCGCGCCGGCCATCTCGACGCCGACGCCGTCGACGGGTTCGCGCCGACCGGCGCCGAGCGGGTGGCGTTCGACGCCGACCGCGACGGGTTGCAGGCCCGGCTGATCCGCATCCTCACCGAGGACGGGCCGGCCGAGCACCCGCTGCGCAACCAGTGGGAAGCCGCGATCGACAGCCGCGCCCGCTGATGGGCACCGAGGACCCGGCCGGCCTGATCGACCGCTATCTACAGCTCTGCGAGGACCGCGAGCTGACCGAGGCCGGGCGGCTGCTCGCCCCCGGTGCGCTGATCGTCTTTCCGGGCGGCCGGGTCTTCGGTTCGCTGACCGAGATGGCCGCCGCCGCGACCGGACGGTACCGCTGGGTGCGCAAGCACCGCGACCGGTACCTGGTCGGGACCGAGGGCGACCGGATCTGTGTCACCTCGCTCGGGACGCTCTACGGGGAGGGCAACGACGGGGAGCCCTTCGACCGCATCCGCTACGCGGACGTGTTCCTCCTCCAGGACGGGCTGATCACCGAACAGCACGTCTACAACGACCTGGCCGTCGAACGACCGGCCACCGCCGATCCCGACTCGTGACGAGGTATTTCGAGATGAGACATGGAATACGGGTGTTCGTGGGGGCCCTCGCCGCCACCCTCGTACTGACCGGCTGCAACAGCGGCGACTCCGGCACCGGCGGCGCCGACGGAAGCCCGGCCAAGCTGACCTTCGCCATCGCCTCCGCGGTGATCGGACCGAAGGAGGAGGTGGCCGCGTACGCGGTCGCCCAGGAACTCGGCTACTACGCCGAGGAGAACCTGACGGTGGAGACGATCAACACCGACGGCTCGGTGGCCGCGCTGCAGGCGGTCGCGTCCGGCAGCGCCAGCGTCACCGCCGCCGACAGCGGCTCGGTCCTCGGCGCGGTCGAGAAGAACGTACCGGTCAAGGCGGTCGGCGGGCTGGTGCAGAACTGGCCCTGGGTGATGGCGGTCAAGCCGGACAGCCCGATCGCCAGCGGCGCCGACCTGCGCGGCAAGAAGATCGGCGTGATCAGCCTGGCGTCCGGCTCCGCGCCGTACGCGCGGGCGTACGTCCGGGCGGCCGGCCTGGACCCGGAGAAGGACGTCGAACTGCTCCCGGTCGGGGTCGGCGCGCCGGCCGCGACGGCGCTCAGCGGCGGCCAGGTCGACGCGCTGGCGCTCTACACGCAGGCGTACGCGGTCATGGAGAGCACCGGGACCCAGCTGAAGTACCTGACCAACCCCGACTCGCTGACCGGCATCCGGTCGCTGTCGTGGGCGGTCAGCGCGCGCTCGTTCGACGAGAACAGCGACGCCAACACCCGGTTCCTGCGGGCCTCGTACAAGGCGATGCTCTTCTCGGCGAAGAACCCCGAGGCGGCGATGCGGATCGGCTACAAGGTGTTCCCGCAGATCCTCGGCGGGCAGTCGGTCGAGTCGCGGATAGAGGCCGACACCAAGAGCCTCGTGGCGTGGCTGAAGACGGCCACCCCGGCGACCGGTACGCCGGAGGAGTTCCCGGACTGGGGCGCGATCAGCGACCAGGAGTGGAACAAGACCATGGCCTACACCAAGGAGGCCGGTCAGATCACCGGTGACGTCGACCTGGGCGAGGTGTGGGATCCGAGCCTGCTCAGCGGCGCCAACGAGTTCGACAAGGCCGCGGTGCTGCAGCAGGCCGGCAGCTACACCGCGAACTAGCCGACCGACACCCGGAGGGAAACCCGATGGCCTACCGAACTGCGACCCGCCAGTTGCCGACGCCCGCCACGGTCGACGAAAGCTCCTGGATCGAGGTCGACGGCCTGCACAAGCTGTATCAGCCCCGCAAGTCCGAACCGACTCTCGCGCTGAGCGACGTCAGTTTCACCGTACGGCGCGGCGAGTTCATCTCGGTCGTCGGGCCCTCCGGGTGCGGCAAGACCACCCTGCTGAAGATCCTGGCCGGGCTGAGCCCGAAGTCCCAGGGCACGGTCCGGATCGCCGGGCAGGAGGTGACCAAGCCGCTGCCCCAGGTCGGGATGGTCTTCCAGGCACCGACCCTGCTGCCCTGGCGGACCATCTTCGACAACGTGATGGTGCCGGCCGAGGTGCAGAAGCTCGACCCGGCCCGGCACCGCAAGCGGGCCCAGGAACTGCTGGAGATGGTGGGCCTGGACGGGTTCGAGCGGAAGTACCCGCACGAACTGAGCGGCGGCATGCAGCAGCGGGCCGGGATCTGCCGGGCCCTGGTGCACGACCCCGCCGTACTGCTGATGGACGAGCCGTTCGGCGCCCTGGACGCGATGACCCGCGAGTACATGAACGTGGAGCTGTTGCGGATCTGGCGGGAGAGCGGGCAGACGGCGGTGCTGGTCACCCACTCGATCCCGGAGGCGGTCTTCCTCTCCGACCGGGTCGTCGTGCTCAGCCCGCGTCCCGGCCGGATCGCCGAGATCATCTCCATCGACCTGGAGCGGCCACGGGAACTCGGCGTGATGTCCTCGGACCGCGCCGGGGTCTACGTGGAACGCATCCGCCGCCACTTCAACGCCGCCGGCGTTATCGACTGACGGGGTGTCGTCATGGCAACAACGAATCCTGTGAAGGCACCGGACCGCCCGCGTACCGGGCCCGTGCCGCCCGCGCCGGAGCCGGCCAGGACCCGGCGGCTCGACCTGCGGGAACGCCCGCAGCTCTGGCTCGTCCCGACGGTCTTCGTCGTGGTCGTCCTGCTCTGGGAGTACGGCGTCCAGGTGTTCGGCGTCGACGAGTACGTGCTGCCGCGCCCGACGCAGATCGTCGACGCGCTGTGGTTGCAGCTCACCAACGACCTGTTCTGGGGGCACCTGTGGGTGACCACCCAGGAGGCGCTGGTCGGTTTCGCCATCGGGGTGGGTGCCGCGGTCCTGCTGGGCACGTTCATCTCCCAGATCAAGATCGTCGAGGCCACCCTGATGCCGTACATCGTGGCCTTCCAGACGGTGCCGAAGGTCGCGCTGGCGCCGCTGTTCGTGGTCTGGTTCGGCTTCGGCCTGACCAGCAAGATCGTGATGGCCGCGGTGATCTCGTTCTTCCCGATGCTGGTCAACGTGATCGAGGGACTGCGGGCCGCCGACGCCGACAAGATCCAGATGCTGACCGTCTTCGGTGCCAACAAGATGCAGATCTTCCGGATGGTCCGGCTGCCCAGCGCCCTGCCGTTCATCTTCGCCGGGCTCGACATCGGCATCGTCTTCGCGATCCTCGGCGCGGTCGTCGGTGAGTTCATCGGTGCCAAGGAGGGGCTGGGCTACCTGCTCCTGCAGACCAACTACAACTTCGACATCGCCGGGATGTTCGCGGTGCTGGTCGTGCTGTCGGTGATGGGTCTGCTGGCGCACTTCGTGATCCGGCTGGTCCAGCGCAAGGTCGCGTTCTGGGCCGAGGACACGAAGGTGATCGGGGCATGAGCGGCGTCGGGCCGGCCGGGGCCGGCACCGCACCGGCCCGGCCCGGCGCTCAGCCCGGCGGGGATCCCAACCGCTTCGACGGGCGGGTCGCGCTGGTCACCGGCGCGGCCCGGGGCATCGGGGCGCGGATCGCGGCGACGCTGGCCGAGCGCGGCGCGACTGTTGCCCGGGCCGACGTGCTCGACCCGACCGGGTGGCCCGCCGACGAGTTGCCCGGCCCGCACAGCCGGCACGTCGTCGACGTCCGGTCGGCCGCCTCGTGCGCCGACCTGGTGGCCGCCGTACTCGACCGGCACGGGCGGCTCGACCTGCTGGTCAACAACGCCGGCGTGGTCCGCCGTGGGCCGGCCGCCACGATGTCGGAGCAGGACTTCACCGACGTCCTCGACGTCAACCTGACCGGCACGTTCCGGATGTGCCGGGCCGCGTACCCGGCCCTGTGTGCCGGCGGCGGGTCGGTGGTCAACATCGGCTCGACCAACGGACACATCGCGGTGCTCGACACGCTCGGCTACTGCGTCAGCAAGGCCGGGGTCATGCACATGGCCCGGGTGCTGGCGCTGGAATGGGCACCCGACCGGATCCGGGTCAACGCGGTCGGCCCCACCATCGTCCCCACCGACATGACCAGCGACCTACGTGACGATCCGGACTATCTGACGGCCAAGCTGGCCACCATCCCGCTCGGTCGGATGGCCGGCGAGCAGGACGTCGCGAACGCCGTCGCGTTCCTGCTCAGTGACGCCGCGGCCATGACGACCGGCCAGACGGTCTTCGTCGACGGCGGCGTCACCATCCACTGACCACACCCCTGCGAAGGAGCAACCATGTCATCGCCGGACACCAGGGCGGTCCTCGACGCGGTCGACGCGCACTTCGACACCTTCGTCGACGAGCTGCAACAGTTGTGCCGGATCCGCAGCCGGCGGCAGGAGCCGGAGCAGATGGCGGCCGCCGCCGAGTTCATCGCCGGATCGGTACGCCGCTGGGGCGGCACCGCCGACATCGTGCCGTGGTCCGACTCACACCCGTACGTCCTCGGCGAGATCGCCGGCGGACAGCGGTCGCTGCTGCACTTCAACCACTACGACGTGGAGGTCGAGCCGGCCGGCGACGACGCCGACTGGATCAGCCCGCCGTACGCGGCGGAGATCCACGACGGGAAGCTCTACGCCCGCGGCGTCGCCGACGACAAGGGTGCGCTGATGTCCCGGATCCACGCCGCCGCGGCATGGCGGCTGGCCGGACTGACGCCACCGGTGACCAGCCGCTACCTGATCGAGGGCAAGCAGTGGCTGCACTCCCCCGGCCTCGGCTCGTTCGTCGAGGCGCACGCCGACCGGCTGACCAGCGACGGCACCCTGTGGGAGAACTCCTGGATCGACGCGGACGGCCGGCCGCTGCTGAAGCTCAGCGAGAAGGGCGTGCTCTACCTGCGGCTGTCGGTGCGTACCCTGCCGCGCGACCTGACCAGCCAGAACACGATCCTGCTGGCGTCGGCCACGACACGGCTGGCGGCCGCGCTGGCGGCGTTGCAGCGCCCGGACGGAACGGTACTCGTACCCGGTTTCGCCGACGGGGCGCGGCCGGTGACCGACGCCGAACGTGACCTGCTGGCGGAGGTCGCGTTCGACGGTGACTTCCTGCGGGGCCGGGCCGGGGTGACCGGCTTCCTCGGCGGGCTCGACGACCGGCAGGCGGCGGTGGCGATCCGCACCGTGCCGACGCTGACGGTGGCCGGGTTCGAGGGCGGCGACATGCGCGACGACGTGACGCTGGGCATCCCGTCGCTGGCCCGGGCCAAGGTCGAGATCCGGCTGATCGCCGGCCAGGATCCGGGACGGGTGCTGGACGCGATACGCAAGCACCTGGCCGACAGCGGCTTCTCCGACGTCGACGTCGAGGTGATGGCGACCAGCCGACCGAACCTGACCGACCACCGCGACCCGTTCGTCACCCTGGTCGCCGACGCGGCCCGCCGGGTGTACGGCACCGAGCCGGTGGTCGAGCCGTACACGCAGTGGATCGGCAACCAGGGGGTGGTGGCCGGTCGGCCGATCGTCGGCGTGGGGGTGTCCCGCGCGGATTCCGGTGTGGACGGTCCGAACGAACAGATCCGGCTCGACGACTACCGGGACGGCATCAGGCACGTGATCGAGGTCATGGCGGCGATGGGAGGCGGGGCGTGAGCGGCCGGGGCGTGAGCCGGATCAGGGGGAACGGTCGTCGGGGATACGTGGACCTGCCGTGGGGGCAGGTGCACTACCGGCACGGCGGCACGCCGGACCAGCCGGTGCTGCTGGTGCTGCACCAGTCGCCGCTGTCGTCGGCGACGTACGACGCGGTGCTGGAACCGCTGGCCGAGCGCGGGGTACGGACGGTCGCCGTCGACACCCCCGGGTTCGGGATGTCGGATCCGCCGCCGCGACCGTGGTCGATCCCGGAGTACGCCGACGCGGTGTGGCAGATCGCCGACGCCCTGGGCCTGACCGCGGTGCATCTGCTCGGGCAGCACACCGGGGCGGTCATCGGGGCGCAGGCGGCGCTGCTGGCACCCGGCCGGGTGCACCGGCTGATCCTCCAGGGCCTGCCGCTGTACGACGAGACCGAGCGGAAGTCCAAGGTGGAGTCGTACGCGCCGGGGTACGTGCCGGACCGCGACGGCAGCCACCTGCGGGTGATCTGGGACCGGGTCTACGGGCTGTACCCGCGGCTGACCCCGGCGGAGGCGGACCGGCAGGTGGCGGAGTACCTGATGACCGGTCCGGACTACGCGACCGCGTACCGGGCGGTCTTCGCGCACCGGATGGACACGGACGCGTTGGCGGCGATCCCGACGGTGTTGCTGCACGGCGGCGACGACCTGGTGGACCGGATGACGCCGGTCGTGACGGCGGCGCTGCCGCACGCGCCGCTGGTCACGATCCCCGGCGGTACGGACTTCGTCGCCGACGAGCAGCCGGAGGCGTTCGCCGACGCGGTCGCCGCCCAGGTCCTCGGCGTGGTGGCACCGTGAGCGAGCGAACCATCAGGCACAGGTCTGAGCACGGCGGTGCCGAGCGCAGCGAGGTGACGCCGTGAGCGAGCGCAGCAAGCGAACCATCAGGCACAGGTCTGAGCACGGCGGTGCCGAGCGCAGCGAGGTGACGCCGTGACCACGGAGATTCCGGCCGGGGCGGCGACGGCGGCACCGCGGGACACGGTCTACACCGCGTCGGTGCGGGTCTCCGGTGGTCGGGGCGGGCGGGCGGAGTCGCTCACCGGCTCGTTCCGGGCGACGCTGACCCGGCCGGCGGAGCGTGGTCCGGATGCCCCGGGCACCGATCCGGAGGAGTTGTTCGCCGCCGGCTACGCGGCCTGCTTCGACAGCGCGCTCGCGGCGGTCGGCCGGCGGGAGCGGATCACGTTGGGGCCGACCGAGGTGACCGCCTCGGTGTCGCTGGGCACCACCGACGGCGGCGGGTACGCGATCGCCGTGCTGCTGGAGGTGAGCGCGCCGTCGTGTCCGCAGGCGGACCTTGCGCGCGCGGTGGCCGCGGCGCACCTGCTGTGCCCGTACTCGAACGCCGTTCGCGGCAACACTCCGGTGACGATCCGGGTCGATGGTCAGGACTGAGTACCTTCCGGGCCCGGCCACCGCCGTCGGCGGTGGCCGGGGCGGGGGACGCGCGGCGTTGGCGACGGGGCTCGCCCTGATCTACACGCTGTGGGGTTCGACCTACCTGGGCAACCGGGTGGCGCTGGAGAGCCTGCCGCCGATGGTGATGACCGCGGGCCGGTTCCTGCTCGCCGCGGTGGTCCTGCTCCTGATCTCCCGGCTGCGGCGGAACCCGGCGCGGCTGGTGCCGGGTCGGGCCGAGTTCGTCGGCGTGGCGGTGACCGGGATCCTGCTGATCGGGGCCGGCAGCACGCTGCTGGCGGTCGGCCAGCAGTACATCGACTCGGGGCTGGCGTCGCTGGTGGTGGCCGCCGTGCCGCTGTGGGTGCTGGGGCTGCGGATCGGTTCGGGTGAGCGGCCGGCGGCGCTGGTGCTGGTCGGGGTGCTGGGCGGGGTGGCCGGGCTGTCCGTGCTGCTGGTCGCGCCGGGCACCGGGATCCACCTGGCCGGCACGCTGACGGTGCTGCTGGGCAGCGGGATCTGGGCGGTCGGCTCGTGGCTGTCGCAGCGGCTGGCGCAGCCGGCGGATCCGCTGGTCGGCATCGCCTGGCAGATGCTGGTCGGTGGACTGGCGGTGGCGCTGGTCGCCGTGCTCTCCGGTGAGCTGGGTCGGTTGCGGCCGGCCGAGGTGACCGGGCGGTCGTGGCTGGCGTGGGGCTATCTGCTGGTGGTCGGCACGGTCGTCGGGTACAGCGTCTACGCCTGGCTGCTGCGCAACGCGCCGTTGCAGCTCGTCGCGACGTACGCGTACGTCAATCCGGTCGTCGCGGTCGGGTTGGGGATGATGGTGCTCGATGAGCGGTTGACCGGCCGGCAGGCGCTCGCCGGGGTGTTCGTACTCGCCTCGGTGGCCCTGGTCGTGGCGGTGGAACGTCCCCGGCCGCGGTCGCCCTCGTCGCCCCCTCCACCGGCGGCACCCACCTAGGCTCCGGTTTGCCGGCCTGGCACACATCGGACAGACAGCGAGGATCTCGATGACCATCTCAACTGCCATCGACAGCGAGGACAGCCGTACCCGTTCCGGCCTGGGCCGGGCGCTCGCGGTGATCAACATGATCGCCGAACGTTCGCCGCAGACGCTGGGCGTGTCGACGATCGCGCGTGAGCTGGAGCTGCCCAAGGCGGTGGCGCACCGGATCCTCAAGGAGCTGGTCGGCGACGGTTTCCTCGGCTTCGACGAGGAGACCAAGCAGTACCGGCTCGGTCCGGGGGCGCTGGCGGTGGGGCTGGCCGCGTTGCGGGCGCTGAACGTGCCGGACATCGCCCGGCGTTACATGGTGCGGCTGGTCCGGACCACCGGGGAGACGGCGACGCTGTCGATGCGGCAGGGCTGGTCGCGGGTGTACGTCGACCAGGTGCTGTCGCCGCACGAGGTGCGGATGTCGGTGTCGCTGGGGACGAGTCATCCGCTGCACTCGGGTTCGTCGTCGAAGGCGATCCTGGCGGCCCTGCCGGACGCGGAGATCGAGGACTACCTCGACAACCACGGGCTGGAGCGGGTGACGCCGGCGACGATCACCTCGGTCACCCGGCTGCGCGAGGAGATCGTCCGGATCCGCGAGCAGGGTTTCGCGGTCAGTCTCGGTGAGCGGCAGTCCGGGGCGGGCAGTGTGGCGGCCGCGGTGCGGTATTCGACCGGGCAGGTGTTCGGTTCGTTGTCGCTGTGCGGGCCGCAGGACCGGTTCGATCCGCGGACGTGTGCGGCGCACGGGGCGCTGGTCGCGGAGGCCGCGGCCGAGATCTCGGCCGAGATCGGCTTCCGTACGGCGCCGCGGCAGGCCGGGGCCCGTGGCGGGGCGGTTTCGGACCCGCAACCCCTGGTCCTTCGAACGTGAGCGTGTTTAGGATGACGATGATTCTGTTCAGCGGAATGGCGTTTCGCTCAGCCGAACAGACTGACCGTGTGGGAGGTACCCGTGGGTGACGGACCGCTCGAGGGACTCCGGGTTCTCGACATCTCGACGATCCTCGCCGGGCCGCTCTGCTGCCAGATCCTCGGCGACTTCGGCGCCGACGTGGTCAAGGTGGAGCACCCGGTGGCCGGCGACAGCATGCGTGGGCACGGCAGCGCCAAGGACGGCCATCCACTGTGGTGGAAGGAGATCTCCCGCAACAAGCGGACGATCGGCCTCAACCTCTCGGCACCCGACGGCGCGGCGCTGCTGCTGCGCCTGGCCGAGCGGGCCGACGTACTGGTGGAGAACTTCCGGCCGGGCACGCTGGAGCGTTGGGGCATCGGCCCGGCCGAGCTGCACAAGGTGAACCCGCGCCTGGTGATCGTGCGGATCACCGGATTCGGGCAGACCGGGCCGTACGCCGCCCGGGCCGGATTCGGCACCCTGGCCGAGGCGATGAGCGGCTTCGCCCACCTGACCGGCGCGCCGGACGGGCCGCCGACCCTGCCGGCGTTCGGGCTGGCGGACAGCATCTGCGGGATCGCCGCCTCGTCGGCGGTGATGATGGCGCTGTGGCACCGGGACCGCCCCGTCGACGGCGACACCGCCGGCACCGGGCAGGTCATCGACATGAACCTGCTCGAACCGATCATGACCGCCGTCGGACCCGGCCCGACCGTCTACGACCAGCTCGGCGTCGTCGGCACCCGCAACGGCAACCGGTCGGTCAACAACGCGCCCCGCAACACCTACCGGACCAAGGACGGTGCCTGGGTCGCCATCTCGACCAGCGCGCAGACCATCGCCGAACGGGTGCTGCACCTGGTCGGCCACCCCGAGGTGATCGATGAACCGTGGTTCCGCACCGGCGCCGGGCGGGCCGCGCACGCCGACGAACTCGACGGGTACGTCGGCGCCTGGATCGGCGAGCGAACCCGCGACGAGGTCGCCGACGCCTTCGCCACCGCGGGCGCGGCCGTCGCGCCGGTCTACACCGCCAGGGACATCGTCGAGGACCCGCACGTCCAGGCCACCGAGATGATCACCACGGTGGACGATCCCGACCTCGGTCCGATGCGGATGCACAACGTCATGTGGCGGATGGCGCGGACACCGGGCCGGATCAGGTTCACCGGCCGGGCGCCCGGCGCCGACACCGAATCACTGCTGGTCGACGAGCTCGGGTGTGACCCGTCCGAGATCGCCGACCTCCGCAGCCGTCAGATCGTCGCCTAGCGACGCGGACCCCTGTCCCGACGCGGCGACAGCCGACCCACCGGTCGCGTGGCGGCGGCGGCGATCCAGCCGTCGGCGACGCGACGTACAGAAACGCGAGGAACCGTGACCGCGACCAGCCACACCACCACGACCGACCGCCTGCTCGCCGCCGTCCAGGACGGGGTCGAGGTCTACGACCTCGGCCGGCGGCTCTTCTTCGGCATGCCGCAGTCGCCGAACCATCCGGCGTTCCTGCTCACCCTGCCCCGCCGGCACGGCGACATGGTGCGCGCCGACGGCGGTTCCGCGGCCAACGACCTGCTCGTGATGGGCACCCACGTCGGCACGCACGTCGACGCGCTGGCCCACGTCTCGCAGGACGGCCGGCTGCACGGCGGCGCCGACGCGGCGGCGGCCGGAGCCGGCGGCCGGTACGTCGAACTCGGCGCGCACACGATCGCGCCGATGGTCCGCCGGGGCGTGCTGCTGGACGTACCGGCCGCGCTCGGGCAGGAGTTCAGCCCGGCCGGGTACGAGATCACCCCCGACGACCTCGACGCGACGGTGGCCCGCCAGGGCACGCCCGTCGGGGCCGGCGACGTGGCGCTGATCCGCACCGGCTGGGGCCGGCACTTCGACGATCCGGACCGGACCAGGTACGTCGGGCACGACTCCGGCGTACCCGGGGTCGGCGCGGACGGCGCCCGGTGGCTCGCCGACCGGCGGGTGCACGCCGCCGGTGCCGACACGATCGCCTTCGAGCGGCTGGCTCCCGGCGCCGGACACAGCGCGCTGCCGGCGCACCGGATCCTGCTGGTCGAGCACGGCATCTACCTGATCGAGGCGATGGACCTCGACGGGATCGCCGCCGCCGGGGTGCACGAGTTCACCTTCGTCATGGCGCCGCTACCGCTGTTCGGTGCCACCGGCTCGCCGGTCCGGCCGCTGGCGGTGGTCTCGCGTGGCTGAGACCCTGGCCCGAAGGGTCGCCGACTTCGCCGCCGGCACCGGGTACGACGCGCTGCCCGAGCCGGTCGTCGACAGCGTCCGCAAGCGGATCCTGGACATCCTCGGCCTGTGCGTCGCGGCCGGTCCGCTGCCGACCAGCCGGGCCGCGCTGGCGTACGTCGCCGAGCAGGGCGGGCGCGGGCAGGCCCGGGTGATCGGGCTGGCCGAACCGGTGCCGGCGCCGCTGGCCGCGTTCGGCAACGGGGTGCTCGCGCACTCGCTGGACTACGACGACACCCACCTGCCGTCGGTGCTGCACCCGAGCGCGGCGGTGATACCGGCCGCGCTCGCCGCCGCCGAACTGGCCGGCGCGTCCGGCCGGGACACCGTCGCGGCGGTCGCGGTCGGCCTGGAGGTCTGCGTACGCCTCGGCATGGCCGGCTACGACCTCAAGGCCGGCAACTCGGTCTTCTTCGAGCACGGGCAGCACGCCACCTCGATCTGCGGGGCGCTCGGCGGCGCGGTCGCCGCGGGCCGGCTGCTCGGGCTCTCCGCCGACGGCATCCTGGATTCGCTCGGCGTCGCCGCGTCGATGGCGTCCGGGCTGATCGAGGCGAACCGTACCGGCGGCACCGTGAAGCGCATCCACTGCGGATGGTCGGCGCACTCGGCGGTGAGCGCCGCGCTGCTGGCCCGGCACGGGATCACCGGCCCGCCGACGGTGCTGGAGGGGCGGTTCGGCTTCTTCGAGGCGTTCCTGCGCGGCGAGTACGACCCGGCGGCGGTCACCGACGGGCTCGGCACCGACTGGTCGGTGCCCGGGATCTTCTTCAAGCCGTACCCGGCGAACCACTTCACGCACGCGGCGATCGACGCCGCGGCGGCGCTGCGCGCCCGGGGTCTGGACGTCGACGACATCGAGTCGATCACGCTCGGCGCGCCGACCGCGGTGATCCGCACGATCGGACAGCCGATCGAGGTCAAGCGGGCGCCGGCGACCGGCTACCAGGCGCAGTTCAGCGGCCCGTACGCGGTCGTCGCCGGGCTGCTCGGCGGCGGCGGGCTGGGTGTCGGGCTCGGTGACTTCACCGACGAGCTGGCCCGGGATCCGCGCCGCCGGGCGTTGATGGCCCGGGTCGAGGTGGTACCCGACGAGCGGTGCGACGCCATCTTCCCGAACCAGTTCCCGGCCGTACTGCGGGTCCGCACCCGCGACGGCGAGGAATGGGTCGAGGAGGTGCTGACCAACCGGGGCGGTCCGGACCGGCCGCTGTCCGACGCGGAACTGGCGACGAAGTTCCGGGACAACGCACGCGACCGGCTGCCGGCCGCCACCGTCGACCTGATCGAGGCGGAGGTCGCCCGGCTCGACCGGGCGGCCGGAATCGACGTACTGATGGCCCTGGCCGCCACGGCGGCCCCGGGCATCGACCTTGAGGAGACACCATGACGGCGTTCGATCTGCTGCTGCGCAACGTACGGGTGGTCCGGCACGACAGCGCCGAACCCGAGCTGACCGACATCGGCGTGGTCGACGGCCGGATCGCGCGGATCGCGCCCGGGATCGATCCCGCCACCGCGAGGTCGGTGGTGGACGGCGGCGGCAAACTCGCCTTCCCCGGCGTCGTCGACGCCCACCAGCACTGGGGGATCTACAACCCGCTGCCGGAGGACACCGCGTCGGAGAGCCGCGCCAGTGCGCAGGGCGGCGTGACGACCGCGCTGAACTACATGCGGACCGGCCAGTACTACCTGAACCGGGGCGGCGCGTACGCCGACTTCTTTCCCGAGGTGTTGGGGGCGGCGGAGGGCCGGTCGTACGTCGACTACGCCTTCCACCTCGCGCCGATGTCGCGCGAACACATCACCGAACTCCCCCACCTGGTCGAGTCCGGGGTCACCTCGTTCAAGATCTTCATGTTCTACGGCAGCCACGGCCTGCACGGCCGCTCCGCCGACCAGAACTCGTTCCTGATGATCCCCGAGGGCGAGCGCTACGACTACGCGCACTTCGAGTTCGTCATGCGGGGCGTACAGGCGGTCCGGGAACGGTTCCCCGACCTCGCCGACCAGATCTCGCTGTCGCTGCACTGCGAAACCGCCGAGATCATGAGCGCCTACACGAAGATGGTCGAGGAGGAGGGCACGCTGTCCGGGCTGGCCGCCTACCACGCCTCCCGGCCGCCGCACTCCGAAGGGCTGGCGGTGTCGATCGCCGCCTACCTGGCGCACGAGACCGGCCTGCCGAACATCAACCTGCTGCACCTGTCGTCGGCGAAGGCGGTCGACGCGGCGCTGCGGATGGCGAAGGCGTTCCCGCACATCGACTTCCGGCGGGAGGTCACCATCGGGCACCTGGTCGCCGACATCACCACCGCACACGGGCTCGGCGGCAAGGTCAACCCGCCGCTACGGCCACGCGAGGACGTCGAGGCACTGTGGACACACGTACTCGACGGCGAGATCGACTGGGTGGTCAGCGACCACGCCTGCTGCCGCGACGAGCAGAAGTTCGGCGAGCCCCGGGACGACATCTTCGTGGCCAAGTCCGGCTTCGGCGGTGCCGAATACCTGCTGCCCGGCCTGCTCACCGAGGCGGCCCGGCGCGGCCTGTCGCACCAGCGGGTCGCGCAGTTGACGTCGTGGAACCCGGCGCGACGGTTCGGCCTGACCGCCAAGGGCGCGCTCGCCGAGGGCTACGACGCCGACCTCTGCCTGGTCGAGGAGGGCACCCCGTGGGTCGTCCGGGCCCAGGACTCCGAGTCGACGCAGGAGTACACCCCGTTCGAGGGCTTCAAGATGACCGCCCGCGTCACCGACACGTTCCTGCGCGGCCGGCAGGTGCTCGCCGCCGGCCGGGTGGTCGGCGAACCCACCGGCCGGTACGTCTCCCGGTCGGGCCGGTAGCCACGGTGGACCCGGTCGCCCGCAGCTATCTCTACGTCCCGGCCGACCGGGAGAAGCTGCTCGCCAAGGCGCACGGCCGGGGGGCCGACGCCCTCGTCCTCGACCTCGAGGACGCGGTCACCCCGGCGAACAAGGACACGGCCCGGGCCGCCGCCGCCGCGTACCTGGCGGCGCCGCCCGACGGGCGGTTCTGGGTACGGATCAACAGCGACCGCGTCGAGCAGGACGTGGCCGCGGTGGCCGGCCCGGCGCTGACCGGGGTCTGGGTGCCGAAGGCGGAACCGGAACTGCTCGCCACCGTCGACGCGGCGCTGTCCGCGGCGGAGCGGCGGCTCGGCCTGGCCGACCGTACGTTCGGCGTGGTCGCCCTGATCGAGACCGCCCGGGGCGTGCTCCGGCTGGAGCAGATCACGTCGGCGCCCCGGGTGCTCCGGCTCGGGCTCGGCGAGGCGGACCTGGCCGGCGAGATCGGCGTCCAGCCGGGACCGGACGGGGCGGAGCTGGCCCCGATCCGGTCCCAGGTGGTCGTCGCCTCGGCCGCGGCCGGCATCACCGCCCCGGTCGGGCCGGTCGAGACGGTGCTGCGGGACCCGGACCGGCTGGCCGGCACCACCCGGGCGCTGCTGCGGCAGGGCTTCCGGGCCCGGACAGCCGTGCATCCCGATCAGCTCGCCACGATCAACGAGGTCTTCACCCCCTCGGCGGCCGAGATCGCCGCGGCCCGCGAGGTGGTCGACGCGCTGGCCGCGGCGGAGCGGCAGGGGACCGGAATCGCCACCCAGGCCAGCGGCCAGATGCTGGACCGGGCCGTGGTCCGCGCCGCCCGCGAGGTGCTCCGCCGGGCCGTGCCGGAGGGGCCGGACCGGGGCTGACCGGCGCTGCCGGACGGCGTGGTCCTGCCGCGCCATGATCCGCGTGATCAGGGAAATTCCGGCCCGCCCCGCCGACGACACGCGCGGCGTACTCCCTGATCACGCGGATCTTCGCTCGCCGGGTCAGGTCTTCGGCCGGGGCGGGGCGGCGGTGGGCGCCAGGTGGTGCGCGCACGGCAGCAGGACCTGCCGTTCGTGCTCCCCGGTCGGGTCGGCGAGCAGGCCGGCCAGCATGCGCACCGCGCGCCGGCCCATCGCGTTGCGCGGGACCCGGAGTGACGCCCACTGTCCGGGGCTGAACTCGCCGCCCTGGTCGTCGACGAGCAGCACGACGGAGACGTCGGCCGGGATCGTCAGCCCGCGCAGGCCGGCCATCGCGGCGAGGACCCGCAGCAGGCCGACCGACTCGACCAGGATCGCGGTCGCCCCGCCGGCCAGCGCCGCGTCCAGCCACTGGGCGGTCAGCTGGTCGGGGTGGACGAACGCGGGGGTGGGCACCGGCAGCCCGAAGCGGTCGAGCGTCGCCGAGAACCCGTCCCACCGGTCCACCTGCGGTTCGTGGCGGATCGCCTCGCCGAGGTAGGCGAAGCCGCGGTGGCCCATCGCCACTAGGTCGTCGACGATCCGGCCGGTCGCCGACCGGTAGTCGCCGCCGACGTAACACAGGTCGGCCTCGGGAATCTCCCGCCGTCCTATGTAGACGTACGGGTGGCCGTCCTGGGCGAGCTGCACCAGGTCGTCACGGTTGGCGTGGTGGCCGAGCAGTACGCTGCCGGCGGCCTGGCGCAGCGTGCTGACCCCGTCGCGGTAGATCCGGCGGACGCCGTCCTCGTCGCGGGACGCGGTGAACAGCACGAGGTTGCAGCCCTCCAGGCCGGCCTGTTCCTCGATGCCCTGCAGGAACTCGAAGTAGTAGTCCCAGGCGCTGGTCGGGAAGATCGGCTCGAAGGTGTGCACGCCGAGCAGGTACGGCGTGGCCCGCCGCTCGGCCCCGTCGCGCTGCTGCGGGGCGTTCGTCGGGTAGCGCAGGCGGCGGGCGGCACTGATCACCCGGCGCTGGGTCTCCGGCGAGATCCGGCTCAGGTCGCCGGAGCCGCGCAGGACCATGGACACAGTGGACTGCGACACGCCCGCCTCGCGGGCGATGTCGGACTGACGCGAACCGTTCCCCCGTCGCTTCGTCACGCCCTTTTCCCCTCCGGTCATGCCGACGGTGGCCATGTCAACACCGCGCCGCCGCGCAGCAGAGCCTTGCGCAGGGTCTCATAGTCGACGTCCTGCACCGCGACCGATCCGGCCACCGCCTGCGCCGCCGCGCAGCCGGCCGCCTCCCCCACCATCATGAACACCGGTTCCATCCGTACCGAGGCGAACGCGATGTGCGACGCCGACACCGCCCACGTGACGAGCAGATTGGCACACTCGCCGCGGCGCGGCACGATCGCCCGGTACGGCACTCCGAACGGGACGGTGACCGGGTGCTGCACGTTGCCCTCGTTGCGCGGCTGCCCGTCGACCAGGACCCGCTTGGCGTTGTGCGAGTCCATCACGTACGAGGCGAGGGCGAGCGGGTCGTGGGCGGTCGCCCGGCCGGCGGCGTCGTGCTGGGTGACGACGTGGTCGGCGACCATCCGGCGGGCCTCGCGCACGTATAGCTGGTGCGGCCAGTGCGAGGTGCCCCGGAACTCGGCCGGCGCGAGCCCGTACTCCCGGGTGGCGGTGCGGATCTTGTCGGGCAGCCGGGGGTCGTTGGCCAGGAAGAACAGCAGTCCGGCCTGGTAGCGGACGTGGTCCTGGAAGATCTCCTCGCGGCGGGCGTGGTGGGCCTGGGGCCAGTCGTAGTTGGCGCCGATGTGGTCGGAGGAGAACGCGCCGTGGTTGTTCATGTCGAACACGCCGGGGCGGACCTCGGTGGTGCGGCCGAACAGTTCGTAGCCGCCGGCCTCGACGTAGCGGCGGAGCAGTTCGTAGCGGTCCGGGTCGTAGCCGTCGGGTTCGGGGAACGGCAGCCGCCGCGCCGACGTGGTGACGTGCAGCCGGAAGTTGTACGCCTGGACCCGCCGGTCGCCGTCGCCGACCTCGCCGTAGGGGTCGGGGCTGATGCCGGGCAGCAGGCCGCTGGCCGGCCGGCCGGGCTCGACCCAGGGGTCGACGGCGAGTTCGAACTGGTGGTTGACGCTGTGCTGGACACCGGCCAGCGGCTCCCCGTACGTGTCGCGGGACTCCCGCCCGACGGTGTACGACACCCCGGCCGCCGCCATGAGGTCGCCCTCGTACGACGCGTCGACGTAGACCGGGGCGCGGTAGCGGTTTCCGTCGTCGGTGCGCAGTTCGACGATCCGGCCGGCCGCCAGGGTGACGTCGCTCAGGTGCTGGTGGTGGCGGACGGCGACACCGGCCTCGTCGAGCCAGCGGGCGAAGATCTCCTCGGCGACGTGCGCCTCGACGCTCCAGTGTGGATCGGCGGCGTGGTATGCGGCGGCGACGTCGGCGTAGAAGCGGCGGGCGAGCCCGCCGACGGTGTCGGGGCGGCCGACGTCGGTGGTGCCGAGCCCGGCGGCGCTCATCCCGCCGAGGTGGTCGTCGAAGGCGAGCAGCACCACGGAAAGGCCCTCGTGGGCGGCGCGGACGGCGGCGGTGACGCCGCCGGACGTCGCGCCGTAGACGACCAGGTCGGCGTGGACCGGCTCGGCGTCGTCGGCCACGACGGGCGGCGGGAGATGGTGGTGCAGCCCGGGCAGCGCTGGTGCTCGTGTCATGGATTCGGTTTCTAGCACGCCACGACGAAGTTGTGAATTGCTAATAGTTAGTAATACCTCGTTACCGCATCGTCACCAGAATTCCTGGCCAGGCATGTCTTGACACCGGAATGACGATCAGATGTAACGTAGCCGCAATCGATCGCCGGCAAATCGACCGGCAAATATTAGCAACCGCCGTACGACCCGGCGCCCGGCCCACCCGGAGCAGCGGACGCGGCGGGCATCCCCGAAGTCGAGCCGAGGAGCGCAGACGATGGGCAGCACACACGAACGGCAGACCGACCTTCTGGTGGTCGGCGGCGGACTCGGCGGCGTCGCCGCCGCGCTGACCGCCGCCAGGTTGGGGCTGCGGGTCGTGCTGACCGAGGAGACCGACTGGCTGGGTGGGCAACTCACCGCCCAGTCCGTCCCGTCCGACGAACACCCCTGGATCGAGTCCGGGCACACCTCGCCCGGATACCACGAGCTGCGCACCCGGATCCGGGACTACTACCGGCGCAACTACCCGCTGCGGCCGGAAGCCCTCGACATCGCCACCCTCAACCCCGGCCTCGGCAACGTCAGCCGGCTCTGCCACGAGCCCCGGGTCGGCGTCGCCGTCATCGACGAACTGCTGGCCGGTTACCGCTCCGCCGGCCGGATCACTGTTCTGTACGAACACGTCCCGGTCGCCGCCGCCACCGACGGCGACCGGATCACCGCGGTCACCCTGGAGAACCGCCGGGCCGGCACCCGGACCACGGTCACCGCGCCGTTCGTCGCCGACGCCACCGAACTCGGCGACCTGCTGGAACTCGCCGGCGTCGAGCACGTCGTCGGCGCCGAGTCGCAGGCCGAGACCGGTGAGCCGTACGCCTCGCCGGTCGCCGACCCGACCGACCAGCAGGCGATCACCTGGTGCTTCCCGCTGGAGTACCGCCCCGGTGAGGAACACGTCGTGGACCGGCCGGCGTCGTACGACCACTGGAAGACCCACGTCGACCCGTTCTGGCCCGGGCCGCAGCTGTCCTGGGAGAAGATCGACATCCACACCATGAAGGGCCGGACCAACCGCATCTTCGAGACCGACCTGGACGCGGTGCACGTGCCCGACCTGTGGCACTTCCGGCGGATCCGGGCCCGCAGCCAGTTCGACCCGGCCCTGGTCGACACCGACATCACCCTGGTCAACTGGCCCAACGTCGACTACTGGGAGACGCCGCTGGTCGGCGCCGGCATCGACGAGGAGGCCCGGCGGACCGCGCTGCGCCGCTGCCGTGAGCTGTCGCTGTCGTACCTGCACTGGATGCAGACCGAGGCGCCCCGGCCGGACGGCGGACACGGCTATCCCGGCCTGCGCCTGCGGCCCGACCTCACCGGCACCGAAGACGGCCTGGCCAAGTCCGCCTACATCCGGGAGTCCCGCCGGATCCGGGCCCGGTTCACGGTGCTCGAACAGCACGTGGCCGTCGTCGACCGCCCCGACGGCGAAGGCGCCGTCCAGTTCGCCGACTCGGTCGGCATCGGCCACTACAACATCGACCTGCACCCGAGCACCGCCGGCGTCAACTACGTCAACCTGGAGTGCTATCCGTTCCAGATCCCGCTCGGCGCCCTGGTGCCGGTCCGGGCCCGCAACCTGCTGCCGGCCAACAAGAACATCGGCACCACGCACATCACCAACGGCTGCTACCGGTTGCACCCGGTGGAGTGGAGCATCGGCGAGGCGATCGGCGCGCTGGCCGCGTACTGCGTCACCGAACGGACCGAACCGCACGCCGTCGCCGACTCGGCGGAGCGTACCGCCGACGTACAGCGGCTGCTGACCGGCAAGCTCGGCATCCCGGTCGCGTGGCCGGACGACATCCGCCGCACCCGACCGTCGCAGGCCGTGTCCGGCGCCACCCCGGTCCTCGCCAAGCCGCGCCAGCGCAGCGTCCCGACCATGACCCCGACCTCCTGACCCGCCGCATCGCCCCCGAAAGGACCTCGCGGACATGGCATCCCCCGAACCGACCGTCGACGACGGCTACGACGTCATCATCTACGGCGCCAGCCTCGCCGGGATCATGGCGGCACTGCGGCTGCGGCTACGCGGTCTGAGCAGCCTGATCCTGGAGCCGACCGGCCACGTCGGCGGCATCGTCGCCGGTGGCCTGGTCAAGTCCGACACCCCCAACGTGCCCGAAGCGCTCGCCGGCCTCACCAAGACCCGGTTCTTCGACGGCATCGGCGCCGAGTACGGCCTCGACGGCCCCGAGTACCGGTTCGAGCCGAAGGTGGCCGAGAAGGTCGCCCGGCACCTGCTCGACGAGTCGAAGGCGACGGTGCTGCTGCACCAGCGGATCCACGGCCCCGACGACGTCGACGTCCAGGGCCGGCGGATCCGGGGCGTACGGACCACGCAGGGCTGGCGCCGGGCCCGGTTCTTCGTCGACGCCTCGTACGAGGGTGACCTGATGGCCGCCGCCGGGGTGCCGTACACGTTCGGCCGCGAACCCCGCGCGAAGTACGACGAACCGTTCGCCGGCTTCCAGCCGGTGCAGGCGTACCGCAAGCACGGCTTCACCCCGAACACGCTCTACCCGGTCCGGGACGTGCCGGCGATGGCGGCCGGTGAGGGCGACGACAAGACGCAGGCGTACAACTTCCGGGGCGTGCTGTCGACCAACGCCGACCGGATCCCGTTCCCGAAGCCGGACGACTACGACCCGGCCCGCTACACCTATCTGGGCCAGCTGCTGCGGCAGCGGAACATCCCCGGCCTGTCGTCGATCGTCACCCACACCGCACTGCTACCGAACGGCAAGTACCAGACCAACCAGGCGCTCTACTTCGGCTTCGACCTGCCCGGCGTCAACTGGGACTACCCGGACGGCAGCTGGCGGCGCCGCGAGGAGATCATCGCCGAGCAGGTGGCCTGGCACCAGGGGCAGCTCTACTGGCTGGCCAACGACCCGTCGCTGCCGGAGTCGTTCCGGGCCGACGCGCGGACCTTCGGCCTGCCGCCGGACGAGTTCGTCGACAGCCCGTACGGGCAGGGCTTCCCGCACGCCCTCTACATCCGCGAGGCCCGCCGGATGGTCGGCGCGCAGGTGCTCACCCAGCACGACCTGCTCAAGCCCAACAACACCAAGACGCACCCGGTCTGCTGCTGGAAGTACGGCATGGACAGCCACCTCGTCCAGTACTACCCGGAGGGCGACGACACCGTCGTCGGCGAGGGAACGCTCAGCGGCGACGAGACCAACCCACCGGTCGACCTCTACCAGATGCCGGCCGAGGTGCTCTTCCCCGCCCGCGGCGGGATCGAGAACATCACCGTCTCGATCTGCTTCTCGGCCAGCCACGTCGGCTACACCTCGCCCCGGATGGAACCGAACTACGGCATGCTCGGCGAGGCGTGCGGCGAACTCGCCGCCCAGTCGCTGTCGACCGGCCGGCCGGTCCAGGAGTACGACTACCCGGAGCTGGCCGCCGCCCTGGTCGAGCACGGCGCCGTGCTGTCCCTGCCGGGGCTGGACTGACCGGCCATGCGCCCGCTGATTCTCGCCGTACCCGGCGAAGACCTGCCGGCGTTCCAGCCGGGACCGCTCAACGCGTCCACCGGCTGGCGGCCGCACCGGATCGAGCTGCCGTTCCGGGTCGGCGACCCGCCCGCCGCCGGCTACCTGCTGCGGCTGGAGTTCGCCGCCGGGCACGGGCCCTGCCCCGACCTCGTGCTCGAGGTCGACGGCGTGCACCGGGGGTTTTTCCACCCGGCGGTGCGCCGCGACGACCGGTCGGAGACGTACCGGCACGGACCGATCGCCGGTGACGTGCTGCTGGAGGTGCCGCTGCCGGCCGACTGGCTGCCGGCGGGCGAGCACACGATCGCGGTGACCACGACGGTCGACGCGGCGGCGGCACTCGGCCCGGTCGAGCCGCCGGCCGGCGAGCGGCGCCGGCACCGGGAGCAGTTCGGCAACCACTTCGGCAGCGGCATCACCTGGCACCGGCTCACCCTCGACGAGGGTGCCGGGCCGGCGACAGCCGGCGTCGACCTCGTCCCGACCCCGCTCTACCTGGACCGTGACGGGAGCCTGCACGAACTGGTCGAGCTGACCGTGTCCGTGCCGGCCGGCACGCCGGCCTGGCCGCGGGCCGCCCGGGTCACCGTCGGCGACCACACGTACGACCTCGACCTGCGCCGCCCCGGCCGGGAGTTCGGTCAGGTACGGGTCAGGTTCGCGGTGCCCGCCTTCGACACCGCGACCGCGACGGTGGCCGTCGACGGCCTGCCGGAGCGGGTCGTCGAACTCGTCGCGGCCCGGCGGTGGACGCTGCACCTGGTCCCGCACGTGCACCTCGACGTCGGCTACACCGACGTGCAGGGCAAGGTCCTCGAGCTGCACAGCCGCAACCTGGACCGGGCGCTGGACGCGCTCGACCGTGACGAGGGCTTCGCGTTCTCGGTCGACGGGTCGCTGGTCGTCGACCAGTACCTGGCGACCCGCTCGCCGGAACGGGCCGAGCGGGTGCTCGCCGCGCTGCGTTCCGGCCGGCTGGCGATGAACGCGTTCCACAGCCTGTTCCTGTCCGGGGTCGCCTCGCTGGAGGAGGTCTACCGGGCGGCGTACCTGGCCGGCCGGTTGCGGGACCGGCACGGCGTGCCGGTGACGTACGCGAACCTGACCGACGTGCCGTCGTACAGCGCGGCGGTGCCGTCGATGCTGCGGGCGCTGGGCATCGACTCGTTCGTCGGCATCGAGAACCACCACCGGGGCGGCAACGCCGACAGCGACGCGCAGCACCTGGCCAGCCCGGTGCTGTGGGAGGGGGTGGACGGGTCGCGGGTGCTGACCCACTTCTCCGACACGTACTCGCAGCTGCGGTTCATGGTCGGCGACCCGCAGACGGTCGTCGGCGGCGCGCACTCGTTCGGCCGGTTGCTGGCCCGCTACGACCGGCCCGACTACCTGCCGGCGGACCTGGCGGTGATCGGCACGCACGCCGACAACGAGGACCTGGCCGACGGTGACGCCGGCTTCGCCGCCCGCTGGAACGCGGTGTACGCGTACCCGCGCCTGCGGGTGTCCACGATGGAGGAATATCTCGGCACCGTCCGGCCGCTCGCCGACCGGTTGCCGGTGTGGCGCGGCGACGGCGGCAGCTACTGGGAGGACGGCGTCGGCACCGGCGCCACCGTCACCGCCGAGCACCGCAGGGTGCAGGCCGTGCTGCCGGCCGCCGAGGCGCTGGCCGCCCTCGTCGGCCTGGTCGACCCGGTCTACCGGCCCAACCGGGCCGCGCTCGACGCCGCCTGGGAGGGGGCGCTGTTCGGCTGCGAGCACACCTGGACGTGGGCGCACGGCACCGCGCACCCGCACGGCCACCAGGTCGACGACCAGCTCGACTGGAAGCGGCACCAGGTGCATTCCGCGCACCGGGGCGCGCTGGACGAGGTCCGGCGGGCGATGAGCCAGCTCGGTGAACTCGTCACCACGACCGGGCCGACCCTGCTGGTGCACAACCCGCTGGCCTGGGCCCGGGACATCGAGGTCGAGGTGGAGACGGTCCGGGCCGATCCGGCCGGACCGGACGGGAATCCGCTGCCGGCCGAGGTGCTGGCCGAGTGCAACGGGCTGCGGACGCTGCGGGTCACCGTGCCGGACGTGCCCGGCTTCGGCTACCGGGCCCTGCCGATGGACGCGGCCCGCACGCTGACCCCGGGCGAGGAGGACGGCGCCCCGGCGACCGGCGCCGGACCGGCCGGCGCCGACGACTGGCGACCGGTCCCGCCGGCTCTGGTCACCGACCGGTGGGAGGTCACCCTCGACCCGGCCACCGGCGCGGTCCGCGGGCTGCGGCACCGGGCGACCGGCCGGGACCTGCTCGACCCGGCACACGGCACGCTCGGCCAGGTGCTGTACGTCGTCGACGGCCCCGAGTCACTGACCCGAGGAGACGGTCACGAACATTCGCACCACAGCGGCCAGCCGCACCACCACGACCCGTACCCGCGCAGCACCCTGCTCGGCCGCCGCCCGGACCAGAACCGTCCACAGTTGACCGTCGTACCGGCGGCGATGCGGCCGGTCGGGCTGCGCCGCACCTACGACGGCTGGCGGCTGCGGACCGTCGGCAGCGCGCCGAGCCTGCCCCGGATCGAGGTCGACATCCTGCTGCGGGACACCGACGACCGGGTCGATGTACTCGTCGGCTTCGACAAGGAGCGGGTGCTGGCCAAGGAGTCGGTGTACGTCGCCTTCCCGTTCGCGGCCACCGAACCCACCTTCCGCTACGACCGCCAGCAGGGCTGGATCGATCCGGCGACCGACCACGCCCCGGGCGCCTGCCACGACTGGTTCACCACCACGTACGGCGTCGTCCTGCAGGACCGGCCGGACGGCCCGGCGATCGCCTGGACCTCGGCGGACGCCCCGCTGTTCACCGCCGGCGACATCTGGCGCGGCGACTGGCACGAGCAGTTCACCCCGGCCGGCGGCGCCGTCTTCTCCTGGGTACTCAACAACTACTGGCCGACGAACACCCCGCCGGAACAGGACGGCCGGCTGAGCCTGCGGTACGCCTTCACCCCGCTGCCCACCTTCGACCCGGTGGCGGCCGGCCGGTTCGGCCGCGAGGTACGGGCGGCCGGCACCGTCTCCGAGGTCAACCGGCTCGACAAGTTCGACGTCGAGCCACGCCCGCTCGATGAACCCGCCGCGGCGCTGCTGGACCTCGGGCTGCCGGAGTCGGTGCACGCCACCGTCGCCCCGGCCCGGTCCGGCGCCGGAATCCTCGTCCGGCTCCAGAACCTGTCCGGCCGGGACAGCCGCTTCCCCCTGCGGCATCCGGCCGGCCCCGGTGGCCGGGCCGAGCCCTGCCACGCCGACGAGCGGCCGATCGCGGAACAGACCGCGGACGCCGCCGGCACCGTCCCGATCAGCCTCGGCGCATGGCAGGTCGTCTCACTGATCCTCCACCCCCATCACACCGGAGTGTGACCACGATGCATAACAGCCTGAGCCGCCGCCGGTTCCTGACGCTCGCCGGCGGCACCGCGATCGCGGCGGCCGGCGCCGGCGTCCTGTCCGCCTGCGGCAGTTCCCCCGCCCCGACCACCCCGGACGGCGCCGGAAGCGCGGCGCTGCCCGACTACATCCCGTCCGAACTGGTCCGGCCGGACCTGCCGCCGACCGCCGAGGGGGTGATGGCCGGCTACTACCAGTACCCGAGGCAGTTGGTCGACGCGTTCGGCACCAAGCCCGGCGAGGGGCTCGGCGACGTCAGCATCCTCACCAACATGTTCAACCCGGTGCCGCCGGCGCTGGGCGGCAACCAGTTCTGGCAGGAGCTGAACAACCGGGTCGGGGCCAACCTCGACATCACGATGACCCCGTCGGCCGACTATCTCAACAAGCTGTCCACCACCGTCGCCAGCGGCGACCTGCCCGACATCATGCTCATCTCGGCCCGGCTGGCCCGGCGCGCCGACGTACTCACCCGGCTCTGCGCCGACCTGTCGGAGCTGATCGGCGGCTCGAACTCCGCGAACTTCCCGTTCCTGGCGAACATCCCCCGCGACTCGTGGCTGTCGACGGCGTACGGCGGCGGCATCTACGCCATCCCGATCTCCCGGGCGATCGTCGGGACGATCATGTTCGCCCGGACCGACCTGATCGCCCAGCGCGGCCTGAACGCCGCCCCGGGCAGCTACGCCGAATTCGTCGCGCTGGCGCAGGGGCTGACCGACGCGCGAAACAACCGGTGGGCGTTCGGCAGCGCCAAGCAGGTCATCGCCTACGTCGGCAACATGCTGCGGGTGCCGAACGTCTGGCGCGAGGAGGGCGGCAAGTTCACCTCCGAGATGGAGACCCCGGAGCGTAAGGAGGCGGTCGCCCGGGTCGCCGAGATGTATAAGGCCGGGCTGTTCCACCCGGACGCGATCGGCGGCCGGCTGCAACTGCGCGACCTGCTCGGCAACGGCACCATCGCGCTGAACGCCGAGGGGTACGCCGCCTGGGACATCCTGGCCGACACCCACAGGGTCCAGTTCGGCGGCATCCCCGCCCCCGGCTACGACGGCGGCACGCCGGTACACCGCTCCGGCACCCCGTCGTTCGCGCTGACCGCCTTCCGCAAGACCGACAAGGCGCGGCTGGAGAAGCTGCTGCGGATCTGCGACTGGCTGGCGGCCCCGCTGGGCACCAGCGAGTACATGTTCCGCAAGTTCGGCGTCGAGGGCCGGCACTGGAACTGGCAGGACGGCGTACCGGTCCGCACCGACGCCGGCAACGTCGAGGTCAAGCTGCCGCTGGAGTACATCAGCGACTCACCGCACATCCTCGGCCCCACCGACCGGGCCCGGGTCGACGCGCAGCGGGCGTACCAGGAGAAGGTCATTCCGAACCTGCTCCGCAACCCGTCCGAGGGCCTCGTCTCGGAGACGTCGGTCGCCAAGTCCGGCGAACTCACGAAGATCATCGACACGGTCGAGCTGGACATCGTCTCCGGCCGCAAGCCGATCAGCGCCTGGGACGAGGCGGTCGCGCAGTGGAAGACGGCCGGCGGTGACCAGATCCGCGCCGAGTACGAGGCGGCCCTGGCCGAGCAGAAGTAGGGGGAGGCATGGCGTCACCCGCATCGGCCGGGAAACGCGCGTCCGGCTGGCAGCGCTTCAAGCGGGACCGTTTCCTGCTGCTGCTCGCGCTGCCCGGCGTCGCCCTGGTGCTGCTGTTCCAGTACGTGCCGATGCTCGGCAACGTCATCGCGTTCAAGGACTACCAGCCGTATCTGACGATCGCGGAGTCGCCGTGGGTCGGGTTCGCCAACTTCGAGGTCATCTTCAACGGTGACCCGGCGTTCCTCAACGCACTCAAGAACACCCTGATCATCTCGTTCCTGCAGATCGTCGTGGTGTTCCCGATCCCGATCGCGCTCGCCCTGCTGCTCAACAGCCTGCTCAGCGAGAAGATCAAACGGGTCGTGCAGTCGATCCTCTACCTGCCGCACTTCATGTCCTGGGTCATCGTCGTCGCGCTGTTCCAGCACATGCTGGGCAACGCCGGCATCTACAACAACTGGGCCCGCCAGCACGACTTCCCGCAGTTGAACATCATCGGCGACCCCGACCTGTTCTTCGCCCTGATCACCTCGCAGGCGGTCTGGAAGGACGCCGGCTGGGGCACGATCATCTTCCTGGCCGCGATCTCCCGGGTCGACCTGGAACTGTTCGAGGCGGTCGCGGTCGACGGCGGCGGGCGGCTGCGCCAGCTCTGGCACGTCACCCTGCCCGCGATCCGCTCGGTCGTCGTGCTGCTGCTCATCCTCAAGCTCGGCGACGTGCTCACCGTCGGCTTCGAACAGATCGTGCTGCAACAGAACCAGGTCGGCCTGGAGACCTCGGAAGTGCTCGACACGTACGTCTACAACTACGGCATCGTCGGCGGCAACTGGGGCGTATCGGCGGCGGTGGGGCTGGTCAAGGGACTCGTCGGAGCGATCCTCGTGCTGGGCGCGAACAAGGTGGCGCACCTGTTCGGGGAGAGAGGGATCTACTCGAAATGGTGACCGACACCAAACCTCGCCCGAAGCGGTCCTCGCCACTGCTGCCCGGGGTGGCCCGGCAGCGACGCCGGCGTACGGTCAACGGCGCCCCGGTACCGAACGTCGCCGTCCGGGGCATCAAGGGCATCGTGCTCTTCCTGTGCTGCGCGGTGGTGCTGCTCCCGTTCGTCGCCGTCGTCTCGACGTCGCTCGCCGATCAGGAGCAGATCACCGCCGCCGGCGGGTACGTGCTCTGGCCGACCAACCCGTCCTTCGACGCGTACGCGGCGATCTTCCGCGGCGGGGTCGTGACCCGGGCGACGCTGGTCTCGATCGGCATCACCCTGGTCGGCTCGGCACTGTCGGTCGCGGTCGTGGCGCTGCTGGCGTACTCGCTGTCGCGGCCCGGCACCTGGGGACACCGGCCGATCCTGATCATGGTGCTGCTGACCATGCTGTTCAACGCCGGGATGATCCCGAACTACCTGCTGATCAAGGAACTCGGGCTGATCGACTCGTACTGGGCGCTGATCCTGCCCGGGCTCACCTCCGCGTTCCAGGTCATCATCATGCGGGCCTTCTTCATGGAGGTTCCCAAGGAGATCGTCGACGCCGCCCGGATCGACGGCGCCAGCGAACTGCAGATCCTCACCCGGATCATGCTGCCGCTGTCCAAGGCGGTGATCGCGGTCATCGGCCTGTTCAACGCGGTCGCCTACTGGAGCGCGTTCTTCAACGCCGTTCTCTACATCAACTCCACCGAGAAGTGGCCGCTGCAACTGGTGCTGCGCACGTACGTCGTCGACAACACCCAGATCGGCACCGACCTGCCCGGCGAGGTCGTGCCACCGCAGCAGTCACTGCAGATGGCGATCCTGGTCGTCTCGCTGATCCCGATCTGCATGGTCTACCCGTTCCTCCAACGGCACTTCGCCAAGGGCGTCGTCATCGGCGCCGTCAAGGGCTGATTCCCCCGTTCCGTGCCCCATCCCCCGCACCGTCCCCCCATCCCCCGCACCGGCCGGCGCGGCGTCGCCGGCTGCCGTCGAACAGGAGCACCCCCATGGAAGAGAGGACCACCGGCAACGCGCGCCGCCGCGCCCTGACCGCCATCGGCCTGGCCGGGCTGGCGGTGGCCGGCTCGCAGGCCGTCGCCACCGCCGCGCAGGCCCGCCCCGGCCGCCGACTCACCCTCACCGGCACCACCGAGAGCGTCGCCGACCTGCGCGGCACCGCCGGCACCGCCGACGGCGACCAGATCCACCTGCTCGGCTACCACGCCGGCACACCCGGCGTCGGCGGCGGCGTCCTCTATTGGGACGCCGACGCGACCGAGCCCGACAACGGCGGCACCGTCTTCGCCGTCACCGGCGTCGCCACCGGCCGCTGGAAGCGCCCGTACGCGACCCGGATCGACCTGGCCTGGTTCGGCTGGACCGGCACCGGCACCGGGAACGACTCGCCGAAGGTGCAGGCCGCGATCGGCGCGCTGCCGGCCGGCGGCACCATCGAGGCCGGCCCCGGCAAGGTACGCCTCGAGGACACCGTCCAGGTCGTCGGTGTGCCGATCGTCTTCGCCGGTGCCGGGGTCACCGACAACGACGAATACTCCACCCAGTACGTCGTCGCGACCGGCGCCGACGACGGCTTCCACCTGTCCGGCGTACGCGGCGGCGGGCTGCGCGACCTCCAGGTGCGCGGTTCCGGCCTGACCGGCGGCAGCATCATCATGACCAGCCGCAACGGCACCGACGGCAACTACATGCTGACGTTCGCCAACGTCCGGTTCAAGGACGGCTACAACGGCATCACCCTGCGCGGCGCCAACACCGTACGGTTCGTCAACTGCGTCTGGAACGGCTTCAACGGCCAGCAGGTGATCCTGCTCAACGGCGTCAACAACGACTCCCGCGCCGACCCGGTCGAGTTCGTCCAATGTGGTATCGCCGCCGGCAGCGCCAACCGGAACACCGACAACCTCGTCATCGACGGCCTCGGCGGTTCCATCAAGTTCATCGCGACCGCGATCCTCTTCGGCCGGCACGGCATCTGGATGAAGAACACCCCGGGCGCCTCGATCCCCAAGTTCCTCTACTTCGAGGGCGGCGGCTTCGAGAACGGCCACGGCGTACCCGTCCTGCTGGAGGCCGGCGCCCAGGCCCAGTTCACCAACACCTACATCTCCGCCGACAACGAGGACGACAACGTCCGCATCGGCCCCGGTTTCACCGGCACCGCCACCTTCACCAACAGCGTCATCCGCGGCTGCGGCCGCAACGGCATCGACATCGCCTCGACCCGGATCACGGTCACCGGCTGCCTCATCGGCAACAACGGCCGGACCGCGCACCCGGCCTTCGCCCGTACGGTCACCGGCGCGGCCGCCAACGGCGCCGGCCGGGTACGGATCACCACCGGCGCCGCCCACGGCTGGGAGACCGGCGACCGGATCTCCATCCAGGGCGTCACCGGCACCACCGAGGCGAACGGGAAGTGGGTGATCGAGGTCGTCGACGAGGACACCTTCGACCTGCCCGCCGTCGCCTTCGCGAACGGCTACGCCGGCGGCGGCACCGGCTACCGCCACGGCGCCGGCATCAACATCCGGGACACCGCCAGCCGGGTCGTCATCGTCGGCAACGCCATCGGCGGTCTCGCCGACGGCATCAACCGCCAGGATCACGGCATCGTCAACGCCGCCGCCGACGTACTGATCAGCGACAACGACCTGAACGGCAACACCGTCGGCCCGTACCAGCTGACCGGCACCCCGACCGCGCAGACCCGGATCACCGGCAACAAGGGCGTCGAGCAGATCGACGGCTGGTTGACCGCCCGGGTGTCCGGTCCGGTGGCCGACGGCCTGTTCGACTTCGGCAATCTGCTCTACCTCGACTCGCAGCGGATCCGGGTGGTCCGGGTGACCCGCGTCGTGGGTTCCGGCACCTGCGACGTACGGCTGGACGCCGACGGCGCGAGCGCCGGTGGCACCGCCGTCACGGCCACCACCGCCGTGCTGACCACCAGCCTCGTCACCCCGTTCACAGTGGACGGGGTCGGCGGTCCGCGCCGGCTCCGGGCCAGGGTGCTCGGCGCGTCGGGCGTGACCGACCTCGAGGTCCAGTTCGGCTACCAGTTGGTGAGCTGACCGTCGCCCCGCTGGTCGATCAGCGCCGCTCGACCAGCGGGTACGCCCGCGCCCCGGCCGGGGCGTCCCTTCCGTCGTACTCCCGGCCGGGCGCGGCTGGTGGGACCGGGCGGGCCTGGTCCGTGGGCTCGCCGGCCCGCGCGTCAGACCGCGGCCGACTCACCGACGGCGCCGACCCGTCGGCCCTCGACCATGAGGGTCCGCCCGACACCGACCATCCACAGGACGGTGAAGGCGATCACGGTCGGGTTCTTCACGCTGACCAGTACCGAGGTCACCAGTTCCTGCCGCCCGTCCGGCACGAGTACGGCGATGGCGGTGTTCGGCACGACGTCCAGCAGCACGAAGGCCACCGCCAGCACCAGGAACTGGGTCCAGAAGGCGCGGACGTCGGCGTCGATCCCGGCCGCCAGGCGCCGCCACCGCTGCCCGGGCGTCAGGCCGGACAGGTCGGGTTCCCGGAACACCATCCGCAGGACGGCGTAGACCAGGAGCAGCCGGGACAGTCCGGTGACGATCTCACCACCGACGCCGACGGCGGCCGGCAGGTCGTCGCCGTACCGGACCGCGACGAACCGCTGCACCGTCGGGATCATCGAGAGTCCGAAAACCAGCCAGAAGTGCCTGGCGTAAAAGTGCGTGGCCCACCGTGCCGCCGCCACGCTGAGTGCCAGCCCCGTGCGCATCGATCCAACCTCCTGCCGTTATACTTCACTTTAGTGAACTATCCTCGATAGTGAACTATTCACCGGGAGGAAGCAATGGGCGGGAACCCGACAGATCTCGGCTGGGAACTGAGCACCGCGGTCGTGCTGTTCCACGAGGCGATCGCGCGCCGCCTCGGACTCAACGCCGCCGAGCACAAGGCATTGGGGATGATCATCCGCTCCGGCCCCCTGCCCACCGGCGCGCTCGCGCCGCTGCTCGGTGTCGGGGCCAGCGCGGTCACCGGGATCGTCGACCGGCTGGAGCGGGCCGGATACGTACGCCGCGAGCCCGATCCCGCCGACCGGCGCCGGGTCCTCGTCGCCGCGGACCCGACCCGAACCCCCGACCTCACCGGCATCTTCGCCGACCTCGGCCGGGAGATGGGCGCCTTCATGGGCCGCTACGACGAGCGCGAGATGGCCGCGGTGGTCGACTACATCACCAACACCATCCGGGTCCTCAAGACCCAGACCGCCCGACTCGCCGAAGAGGACTGAGCCGCGCCACCACCCGAAGCCTGGTTGCTTCCGGTAGCAGGGCCGCCTACGGTGGCCTGATGCATCCGGCCGGGCGTCAGGTGGGCGGTGCCGTCAGCCTGTCGACGGCACGGCCGACCCCTACGTGCCCGACTGCCGCGCCCCGGCCGGTCGGGGCGCACGTCCGCACCCCGCGCGGCAACCGGGCCGTGATCCCCGCGCCAACCGGTCGTAGCCCTCCGGTGCCGCTCCTCACCCGACGAACGGCCACCAGGGCGAAGCTATCCAGCTTCGGCCCTTTTCTTTTTGAGGAGCGACCAATGAGTACCGACCTGCACGACGTCTCGGGCCGGGACTGGCTCGGCGACCTGCGAACCAACCTGACCGGCGAGTTCGATGCACAGACGACCAGGCTCACCCAACTCACCGCGGACACCGGAGATCCGGCGCAGGAACCCACCCGGGCCGCGCTCATCGCCGCCACCCGGCAGAGCCTGGAGCAGATCAGCGCCGCGCTCGGCCGGATCGACGCCGGCACCTACGGCCGCTGCGTCCACTGTGGCAAGCAGATCCCGGCCGAGCGGTTGCAGATCCTGCCGCACGCCCGGTTCTGCGTGCCGTGCCAGGAGAAGCACGGCCGCGCCGGCTGACCCCGGTCCGGGCCGTCGCGTCGCGCGCCGCGGCACGACGGCCCGGATCCGCCCGCTCCACATCAGACCGGACGACGACTCACGGGGTGGCCCGGCGAATAACCGGATAGACGGCGACGGCGAGCAGCAGGGCCAGCAGGGCCGGCCAGCCGAGGATCAGCGCGGTCGCGCCCTGGCCGGCGAACCAGGAGCCGATCGCGCTCCACCAGCCCTGCCAGGTGAGCAGGGTCGCCAGCGCGCCGCCGACCAGGATGCCGACCAGACCCAGGAGGAGCAGGCCGGTGCTCCCCCAGCGCTTGAAGACCACCCCGACGGCCGTACCGAGCATGCCCAGCAGCAGGAACGGGACCGCGTAGCCGAGAAGCTGGAGCACCGGGTTGTCCAGGAACAGGGCCGGGATGCCGAAGAAGCGCAGCTTGATCCACCAGCCGTCGGTCAGCTCCTCGACGATGCTCAGCAGATGGAGCACCACGGCGTAGAGCAGCGCCTGGGCCGCCAGCAGCAGCAGGTGCGACAGGTAGAAGGCCCGCCGGGTCACGCCGAGCCCGAGCGCGAACGGGAACCACTGGGTCACCGACTGGACCAGGGCGGCCAGCACCACCATGTAGATGGTGACCAGGCCGCCGGTGACCGTCGTCCGCCCCAGGTCACCCATGCTCGCGTAGAAGGCGACGTTGACGGCGAAGGCGGCCGCCAGCATGCCCCAGGGCCAGCCGACCATGCTGTGCCAGGTGACGAGTTGGAGTCGGGCGGCGGGCAGGACACGGTTCATCGGACGGGCTCCTTGGTGGTCGGCGAGGTCCTCCCGGCGCCGGTGGTCAGGCGTACGACGAGTTCCTGGAGCGAGACGGCCTCCACGGAGAGACCGAGGACGCGGGCCTGGACCTGCTCCGCCTCGGTCAGCCGCCCCCGGACGGTCACCCGGGCGGTGCCGCCGAGCAGATTGCCGTGCAGTTCGGTACGGCCGACGGTGATGTCGTGCACCGCGGCGACGGGCCCGGAGACGGTGACGACGTCGCCGCGCAGCTCGTCGACGTCCTGGTCGAGCAGGAGCCGACCGTGGTCGATCAGCAGGACGTGCTCGATCAGGTCGCTGACCTCGTCGATGAGGTGGGTGGACAGGACCACGGTGCGGGGATGCTCGGCGAAGTCGGCCAGCAGGTGGTCGTAGAAGAGCTGGCGGGCGACCGCGTCGAGCCCCAGGTACGGCTCGTCGAAGAAGGTCAGCGGTGCCCGGGAGGCGAGCCCGATGATGATGCCCAGGGCCGAGAGCATGCCCCGGGAGAGCTTCTTGACCATCCGCTGCGGCGGAAGCTGGAACTCCTCCAGCAGGGAGTCGGCGAACCGCTGGTCCCAGTTGGGATGGAGCAGCCGGGCCGCCTGCAGCGCGTGCCCGACCCTCATGCTCTGCGGGTAGGTCTGGCTCTCCTTGACGAAACAGGTGCGGGCGAGGACCCGGTCGTTCTCGTACGGGTGCTCGCCGAACACGGCGATGTCGCCGGAGGTGGCCATGTTCTGCGCGGTGAGCAACTGCATCAGCGTCGTCTTGCCCGCCCCGTTGCGGCCGAGCAGGCCGTAGATCCGGTTCTCGGTCAGGCCGAAGCTGACCCCGTCCAGCGCGGTCACGCCCCGGTAGCGCTTGCCGAGGTCGGTGACCGTGACGATGGTGTTCACCGCCGCCCCTCCCAGGTGTCGATCATCTTCTTCAGTTCGGTCGGGTCGATGCCGAGCTTGCGGGCCTCGGCGAGCAGCGGCTGGACGTACTGGCGGGCGAACTCTTCACGGCGTCGGCCCCGTAGCCGTTCGCGGGCGCCCGGGGCGACGAACATCCCGATCCCTCGTTTCTTGTAGAGCGTTCCGTCGTCGACCAGTTGGTTGACGCCCTTGGCCGCGGTCGCCGGGTTGATCCGGTGGAAGGCGGCCAGTTCGTTCGTCGACGGCACCTGGGTGTCCTCGACCAGCGAGCCGTCGAGTATCGAGTTCTCCAGCAGCTCGGCGATCTGGAGAAAGATCGGCCGACCGTCGTCCATCACCGGCACCGGCCCCCGGGATCCGACCGATCCAGGTTCGCTGGTTCATTACTCATGCAACTAACCATGGAGGCAATGAGGCTCCCCTGTCAAGCCGGCTGCACCGGCTACGGCGACGCGGACGGGGTGCGATCGAGAAGGTCGAGTAGCCCCTCACCCCGTCCGGTGAGGCGGTAGACAGATCCTCGGGCCGGCGCTGACCGGGCGGCGCGACGGCGAGGCCGCCTGGGGTGTCGTGCTGAGCCTGCGTGCCGTCGGGCTGCTGCTGATGAGCGCGGTCATGTACCGGCTCGTCGTCCGCCATCCCTGCGCTTCGGCCGGCTCGCCGGCGCCCTCGGCGCCAGTTCACTGATCGCGCTCGGGCTGGGGCTCGACACGTACTGGCTCGCGGCGTTCGCGTTCCTCTGTGGTGTCGGCTTCGCGGCCTCCGGGATCACCTGGGATACCACGCTGCAACGGCATGTCGACAAGGCCGCGCTCGCCCGGGTCTCGTCGATCGACGACCTGCTGTCGTTCGCGGCGATCCCGGTCGGCCAGGTGCTGGTCGGTCCGCTGGCGGCACGGTGGGGTGGCACGACCGTGGCGCTGTGGTGCGGAATCGCGTTCGCCGTGGCGGCTCTCGCGCCGCTGGCCGCCCGGCCGGTCCGGAGGCTGGAGAGCGCGACGGTTTAGGCAGCCGTTGCTCTACTACGTTTCCCGCTGCCGGGGCCGGAGCGGCGCGGGTGACACGGCGAGCGACCATGGGAGGGTGACCAACGCCGTATCGGCTTCCTTGACTGCCGTGATCGACCTCATCGATGGATACATGCATCGGGTGCTGAACGGCGGAGAAGATCCGGTGGGGGTCGTCGAGGAACTGAAGTCCGCACTGGTCGAACTGCTCCTCAGGGACGACGTGGGCAATGCCGGCGGGCTGTACGGCATCTACGCGGACCTGTCGGACATCGTCGACGGCTACCCGTTCCACTACGGCGACGGCACCGAGATGATCGCCCAACGGGAGATTCGCGACGCTGCCTGGGACTGGTTGAGCATTCCGCGCAATGCCGACGGCGTGAAGACCTACGTCGACCACTGGGCTGCGAGAATCGCAGCCCTACCGACGACCGACGGAGGACGGCCGTACCGCGGCAACCCCGGTCGGCTGGAAGGCGAATAGCACCTGGCCGAGCACGCGTCAGACGGCGACGGTGGTGACAAAGGCTGCCACGTCGCGGGCATGGGCAACTGGGATGATGGGCCGATGCTGCATTCGTTCCATCTCGCACTGCTTCCGCCGGCCATGACCATGCGCACACTGCGTCGCCGGCCTCAGGCGGCTGGGCTACGGCACGCCGAATGCCTCGCGCTCATGCGACTCGGCTCCCCGGCACTGTCGGTGGAACGGATGCAGCTGCGACGCCTCGCGATGTTCGCCGAATGGGACGACGAATCGGCGCTGGAACGGTTCCTCGCAGACGACGATCTAGGACGACGGCTCAACGACGGCTGGCATGTGCGACTGCAGTACCTGCGACGTTACGGCGAGGTGGCCGCACTCGCCGGCCTGCCGGTGCAGGCGGGCGAGTGGGATCCGGACGAGCCGATCGTGGCCGTCACCCTCGCCCGGCTCAAACTCCCCGAACTCCCCCGGTTCCTCAAATGGGGACGGCCGGTCGAACGCCTGGTCGCCCACCACCCCGGCACCACCTTCGCCACCGCGGCGATACGCCCGCCCCGCACATTCTCCACCTTCACGATCTGGCACAGCGTCCGCGCGATGACCGACATGGTCCACGGCCGCAGCCCCGTCCCACAGACCCATACACACACTGTCGCCATGGCCGAACAGCACCGCCGGAACTTCCACCACGAATCCGCGTTCATGCGGTTCCGCCCACTGTCCGAACACGGAACCTGGGAGGGACGCCGCCTTCTCCCCTGACCGACTCGACGACCGCGCTCGATAAGGTGCACGCCCAGGCCGCCGACGCGCGCTCGTGGGCTGGCGTACACCATCGACAGCCAAGTGGCACGGGCACTCCGGTCAGGGTGCGACTCGGTCACTCCCGCCTTCAGCAGGTGCCGCGCGGAATCGTCGCATGAGGACGATCCCTGGCCGATCTGGCGTATCCGGCTGCGGGCTGCCCACGGAAAACACGGCCGGCCTCCGCCGCATCCGCTCAACGGCGGTGGCCCGCGTGCCCGGTCAGTACGGCCATGACCGCGTCCAGGGACAGGTCCGCGGCACTGGTAAGCAGCAGGTCCGCAGCCGTGAAGCGGGCGCTGTCCGCGTGCGGGTTCGGCACCGCCACGCACCGCAGCCCGGCCGCGTGCGCCGCCGCCACCCCGTGCGCGGTGTCCTCGAACGCGACCGCCTCCCCCGCCGCCAGCCCGAGCCGCCGCAACGTCAGCAGATACACGGCCGGATCCGGCTTGTGCGCGTCCACCTCCTCGCCGGTCGCCAACACCTCGAACCGCCCCCGCAGCCCGGCCTGATCGAGCATCGCCCCCACATGGGTGACCGGGGAACTGCTCGCCACCGCCAACCGCAGCCCCAACTCCGCGGCCCGGTCCAACCAGCCGACGATGCCCGGCGCCGGCTCCAGCGCCGCGTTCAGCTCCGCCCGGTGCGCCATCCGCAACGCGTGGCTGGACTCGCGGTCGTACGCCGATCCGACCGTCGCGGCAAGCGCGGCATACCGCGGTTCGTTCGCATCACCGCCATGGTCGGCGAAGAACCCGACCGGATCGAGTTCCAGGCCGTGCCGCCGCCACTCCCAACGCCAACTCTCCAGCAGCGTGGTCTCCGTGTCCATCAGCAGGCCGTCGAAGTCGAAGATGAGAGCCTTGACCGTCATCGCGGCAGTATCCCAACCCGGTCTCCGCGGCCGGCGGCTGGCGGATCGGTCAACGCCCGGATCCGTCGGGCGGTCCGGCACGTGGCCACTTCTCGAACGAGACAGCCGGGCCGGTCAGTGCTTCGGCGTGACGAACTCGGGCTGGTCGAGCAGGCGTAGCCAGCTGCCGTCGGCCTGTCGGCGAACCACCTGCGCTCGGGCTCCGGCGCCGTCCTTGGGCGGGGTGGAGGTGAGCGCGATGTCGCCGCTGGTCAGGGTCGGCAGTGGCGGCTCCGGTTCGAAGCGCGGCGCGCTCGCCAGCATCTTCTCCCACAGCGCCCGGATGGCTTCCCGGCCGACCGTCTGTTGGCCCGGCGGGTAGGCCATGACCGCCTCCTCCTCGTAGAGCGCGGCAATGCCGGCCGCGTCCCCGGCGTTGGCGCACTCTACGAAGAGGCGAGTCAGGTCTTCAGGCTTCGTTGCTTTCTCATTGGCGGACATAAGTATCCCTTTTGCATCAAGTCGGGCAGCTCTCCTCAGCCTGCACGACGACGAACTAGAAGTCCAACAGCTTCTACTACTCGTAGCTAGAGTTTCTGCTTATGGAACTGAGGCAGCTCGAGTACTTCGTAGCGGTGGCCGAGGAAGCCAACTTCACCCGCGCCGCCGAACGGGTACGGATCAGCCAGTCGGGCGTCAGTGCCCAGATCCGTCAACTCGAGCACGACCTCGGCGCCACTCTTATCGACCGGTCGGGACGCCGCGCGACCGTGACCGCTGCCGGTGCGGTCGTGCTCGAACACGCCAGGGCCGTCCTCTCCTCCGCGCAGGCGCTGCGACGGGCGGTCGACGACGTGAACGGGCTGATCCGCGGCCGGCTCGTGGTGGGCATGGTCACCGCGTGCACGGTCACGCCGTTCTTCGACGCCCTCGCGGCGTTCCACCTCGCGCACCCGGGTGTCGAACTGGTCCTGTTCGAGGACAACTCCGACCGGCTCATCGAGGGGGTACTTACCGGCAGCGCCGATCTGGCCCTCGTGGGCACGGCCGCCGGCACTCCGGACGGTGTCCGGGCCATGCCGATCGTCAGCGAGCGGCTCATCGCGATCGTGGCCGACGGCCATCCGCTGGCAGGGCGCCGCGGAGCCTCCCTGGCCGAGATCGCCGAGTTCCCCATCGTGTGCCTGCCACCGGGAACCGGCATCCGGACGGTGTTCGACCAGGCCTGCGCCGACGGTGGGGTGAAGCCCGACATCGCCCTGCAGGCCAGCGCGCCGGGCGCCATCATGGACCTCGCCGCGCGTGGCCTCGGGGTCGCGATCCTCAGCGAGTCCATGGCCGTACCGCACCGGGAGCGCCTGTCCGTACTGATGATCGACGACGTGGAGACGCCTGCCGTACTGGCCCTGATCTGGCCGACCACGACGAATCCGGCACTGCAGGAACTCGTCCGCTACGGGCGCACGGCCTTCGGCGGGGGCACCTGAGCCGACGTCCGACCACCCGCCGACTGACTCCTCTGGGCCCAGCAGGTGACCGGCCCACAGCGGCTGTAGCGACGCTCCCGGGCCGGTGCGGTCAGTGTGTTTGGGTCGCCCAGACCGGCTGCTGGGGCTCGTCGTTGTGCACGATGATGTCGACGTGATCGGTCGGGCGGACCGTAGCGAAGTAGAGCTGCTGGGAGGGGATGTAACGCTCGCGCCAGCGCCGTTCGACTTCGGCCCTGGATGACACCCGGCGCTCTCGGATCACGGCACGATCCACGGTCTTCTCGAGCGCGGTCGACACGAAGATGCGCAGGTCCCACCGGTCAATCAGTTCCGGACGCATGAGGAAGACGCCGTCGAAGACCAGCACGGCGTCGGCGGGGGCAGTCATGACCGGCGGGGACAGCGCGGTATCCGCCGTGCGGTCGTAGACCGCGTGCTGGAAGCGTCGATCTCCGCCCGGGCCGAGCGGATCGAGCAGGACCCGGTTCAGCGCGTCGTGGTCGTGGGTGTCGAAGTAGCAGCCTTCGGCCGAGTACTCGCCGCGCGGGTAGCGCTGTGCCCGGGGGAAGAGGAAATCGTCGATCGTGGCGCGGATGACGTCGCGGCCCTGTGTGCGCAAGACGACCGCCAGTTCGTCGGCGAGCGTGGTCTTGCCGGCGGCGGGCGCTCCGTCGATGGCAACCCGCGTCGGGTGTGTGACGGTGACGGACCCGACCGCCTCAGCCAGCCGGCCGAGCAACTCGTCGCGAGTCCCCTGGTCCATGTCCTGCCCCGTCCTACACCCACTCGGCCGACACCCGCGGGATACCTGATGACCGCTTCCGCGACCCGCGTTCCCTCTGGAAGTCTGCGCCGAACCGCGCTCGGTTGATCCTCAGCCATGACCGAACAATTATCAGCATGTCGATGGGTGCGTTCTGCGGCGCCGGGCTCTCGACGGCTTCAGGGGTGACGCTCATCAGCTAGGGGCATGGAGCGGGCTGGACCTGCCCGGGGGCAGGTGATCCGGAATGATGTGCTCATGAGGGGTCCTGTCATCGCCGCTGGACGACGGCACTCGTTGGGGCTGTGTGCCGACGGCACCGTCGTCGCGGCCGGCAACGGGACCTCTGGCGAGTGTCGCGTCGAGGACTGGGTCGACGTGGTCGCCGTGGCGGCGGGCAACGTGCATGCGGCGTCGAACACCGGGCGGTCCCACAGCATCGGCCTGCGCGCGGATGGAACCGTGATCGCGACGGGGTGGAACGGTGACGGGCAGTGTGACGTCGCGTCCTGGCGCGACGTGACCTCTGTCGCCGCGGGTTGGCGCCGCACCCTGGGGCTGGTTGGTGACGGCACCGTGCTGGCGACGGGACGGCTTCGCGAGGGAGCATGCGACGTAGGCCAGTGGCGTGAGATTGTCGCGTTGGCTTGTGGTGACTGGCATTCCGTCGGCCTCAGAGCCGACGGGACTGCCGTTGCGGTCGGGAACGATCGCCGCGGGCAGTGCGCGGTTGCCGCCTGGTGTGACATGGCCGCCATTGCTGCCGGTTACCTTCACACGGTCGGTCTCACCAACGGCGGGCGCGTCTTCGCGGTGGGGGATCAATCGGCGGGAGCCTGTGACGTCAGTGCCTGGCGCGACGTCGTGGCGGTGGCGGCCGGGAGCTATCACACCGTGGGCGTCACCGCGACCGGCCGGGTCGTGGCCGTGGGAAGTACGGATCTGGGCCAGTGCGACGTGGCCGACTGGCGGGATGTCGTCGCTGTTGCGGCCGGGTCCACCCACACCCTCGGACTACGCGCGGACGGAACAGTCGTCGCCGCCGGCAACAACCAGCACGGTCAGTGCGACATCACCGGCTGGGACATACCGGCGACGAACCAGACCGCGCCGGCGGCAAAGCCCGGGCGCAGGGCGACGGGCACGTCGATCGAGTAGGCCGGCGCGCCGATGCTGCCGTCCGCTCGCCGGCTCGATCCGATCTGGAGCTGCCCCCGGTGGCGGGCCGTACCGCGAATCCGTGATCGGAAGAACGGGGTCCAGGGGCTTCCGCCGTCGGCGTGGGGCCGACCCGCTCCGGGCCGGATTCGTTCAGGCCGAGGTGACGCTCGATCGGCTCGTGGAAACCTCGTCGCCGTACGGATAAATCTGCTTGACTACACGATTCCCACCCGGGCCAACTTGCTGCGTGAACAGGACCGATCTCGATGAACGTCTGGCTTGCGTCCAACGAACGTGGAACCCTCGGCAGCGTCTGCACGTCGGCAATGTCGCTTGGGCCCACGCCCGTGGGGACGGCAGTGTGGTTCCTGATGCCACCCTCGCCTGGGGTGATCCCCTCGTGGGGTTCGCGGATGTGTGGTGGTCCGAAGCGTCCGATCAGCCTGCGGAAGTATCCCTGCACATTGCGCCTGACGCGACTCCCGCACAGCGCGCCGACGCGGTCGACGACCTGCTCAACGTCGCACCCAGGCTTACGGTGGAGGTCTCCCGCCAGGACACGGCCCTTGTCGACGCCCTGGGTCGGTGTGGCCTTCGTGAGGCCGCAGGGCCGTGGTTCGTGCAGCTGTGGCGGAGTCTGGCAGACCTTTCAGACCTGGCTGCTTGCGGCGTCGCCAGCGGCTATGAGATCCGCTCTGTCCGTGACGACGAACTCGCGGAACGCGTCGAAGTGCACCGCCGGTCCTGGGCACCAGCCCGAATCAAGGGGATGCTCGGCCTGCCGGTGACCGGCGAGGAGCCCGACTCGACCTACTCGGTTGTCAAGCATCGAGCCGTGATGACCTCGCCGGTCTACCGTAGTGAGCTTGACATGGTCGCCGTGGCGGCAGATGGCTCATTCGCCGCCTTCGGACTGGGTTGGCTGGACGTCGTGTCTGGGTGCGTGCTCTTCGAGCCGGTCGGGACCGACCCGAGTCACGGCAGGCGCGGCCTGGCCCGGGCCTTGTGCAGCGAGATCATGCGAGTGGCCCGCGATCTCGGCGCGACCCAGGCGATCGTCGGCGCCCGTGGCGACGACGGTTATCCGGTGCCACGTCACCTCTACGCAGGGCTCGGAATGCGCGAGGTAGCACAGTTCGTCTCGCTGACCGCCGCACCGTGAACCCGGCCCATAGGGACGAGGACCGCCCAGTCATGCCGCCGACCGAGCGACGCCGCGTGCCCGAGGTCTTCGCTGTTCCTCGTTGGCCGGAAAGGTTCACTGGATCCAGAACCATGCTCCGGTGAAATGCCAGAGTTCGGAGCTCGTAGGGTGGTTGGTGTACGAGTACGGCACGCCGCCGTACACCCTCTTGGTGGCATCCTCGGGCCAGTCGAAATTGCACCTGGCCCACGTGCCGGCCCCGTGCGCGTTACGGCAGTACCTGAAGTCGTAACTGCCTGAACTGGAGTAGATTTCCGCCAGTCCCGAGCCGCCGTCGGCCTCGCCGTCGTAGACGAAGACGTAGTCACCGTCGTAATCGATACAGATGCGCGTCGAACCGTAACCGGTACCGCACGTGTCGGCGGTGCCGCCGGTGCCGCTCACCCTGACGCCGGTCCGACACGACACAGAATGACGCCGGGCGGAGTGCCGACGCTGATAGTCGGTTTCGTGATCGTCTTCATCAGCGTCGGCACCGTCGGTGCACTCGGCACGAACCTGATCGTCGGAGCCGCCCCGCCGGAGCGGGGCGGATCGGCGGCGGCCCTTTCGTCGATGGGCGGTGAGCTGGGTGTTGCGCTCGGCGTCGCCATGCTCGGCAGCCTCGGCGCCGCCGTCTACCGTGAGTCGGTCGACGTGCCCGACGGCACGCCGGCGACCGCCGTAGGAGCCGCCGGGGGCAGCATGGAAGGTGCCGTCACCGCCGCCAGGGACCTGCCGCCCGATACCGCCGCGGAGCTGCTGTCCGCGGCCGCGACGGCATACACCAACGGACTCAACGCGATCGGCCTCACCTGCGCCGTCATCGCCGCGACAACCGCGATCATCGCGCTCACCACCCTGCGCGGAAACCGTGGTGCCGTCCTGCCCGGCGAGGGTTCGGCGCGAGCGGGGGAAGGCGCCCGCGGCGAGCGAGGCTCGCTCTCCGCCAGCTAGCCCACGTTCGGGGCCGACGCCGCCCGGACCGGGTCCGGCTAGCCGGCGGTCATCGCCGGGGCCGGCGTACCGTCGGGGTCCTTCGGGTCTGGGCGCGGCTTCGGCTCGTCGAGGCGGACCAGCGTGACGCCGGTGAGGATCAGGGCCCCGCCGACCAGTTGCACGACCGTCGGCAGTTCGTCGAGCAGGAGCCAGGCGACCAGTACGGCGAAGAGCACCTCGGTCAGCCCGACGAACGACGCCAGCCGGGCGCCGAGCAGCCGCGCCCCGCCGATCCCGGTCGCGTATGCGACGACACCGGCGACCACGGCGAGGCCGAGGATCGGCACGAGCCAACTGGTCGACTGGCCGGCGAACGTGACCGTGCCGAAGTGGGCGTGCATCGGCAGCAGGCCGACGGCGCCGAGCAGCAGCAGGGTGGCCGAGCCGACGGCCATGCCGCCGCTGGCCATCGCCGTCGCGGGCAGGGCGCTGTCGACGCGGGCGCCGAGGACGAAGTAGCCGGCGAGACCGACCGCGGCGAACAGTCCCCACAGCACACCTACCGGGTCGAGGCCGTCGCCACCGCCGGCCAGGTCGAGGACCAGGGCGAGGCCGAGTACGGCCGCGACCGAGCCGCCGACGGTCAGCAGGCGGGGCCGTTGCCCGTGTACGGCCCACATCCAGACGACGACGAGGATGACGCCGAGGTATTCGATCAGCAGTGCGATGCCGACCGGCAGGTAGCGGATCGAGTTGAAGAACCCGACCTGGGCGGCGGCGACGCCGAGGAGGCCGAAGACGGCGACCATGCCGAGGTTGCGTCGGAGGACACGCCACCTGCCCCGCAGCGCGACGGCGGCCGGCACGGCGAGGATGAGGCCGGCGATACCGACCCGGGTGGCGACGGCGGCCTCGGCGGACCAGCCGGCGTCGATCAACGACCGGGCGAAGGGACCGGAGGTGCTGAACGCGAGCGCGGACAGCAGCGCCAGGCCGAGTCCGAGGCCGGCGGTGCGGCGGGTGTGCATGGCTCACCTTCAGCTCGAGGTAATGTGCGAAGCCCCGTTACGCGGATGACGCTAGAGGCGCGACCTGACAGGAGTCAAGGTGTTCTTCACTCATGACACAGAGGTGACCCTGACGGCAACCGCGGCCCTGGTGAACACCGCCGGAGGCGACGGTGAACTGTTGCCCGACCTCGCGGCCCTCGAGGCGTTCTACGCCACCTACCAGTGGACCGGCCGCCCGCCCCGCACCGACGCCGACCTGCACGCGGTACGGGACCTGCGTCCCCGGCTGCGCCGGCTCTGGGAGGCCGACGAGGACGAGGTGGTGACGATCGTCAACGCCCTGCTCCGCGAGGAGAACGCCCTGCCACGACTCGTCCGGCACGACGACTGGCCCTACCACCTGCACGCCACGCCGGACGACGCGCCGCTGGCGTCGCGGATGGCGGTCGAGGCCGCCATGGCCCTGGTCGACGTCGTACGTGCCGGCGAACTGGGCCGGCTGCGGATCTGCGCCTTCCCCGACTGCGGCAACGTCCTGGTCGACCTGTCGAAGAACCGGTCCCGCCGCTTCTGCGAGGCCGGGTGCGGAAACCGGGCCGCGGTCAGCGCCTACCGGGCCCGCAAGGCGGCCCGGCGCCGGACCTGAGACGCCGCCGGGCCTGGAGCAGCGCCGGCCTGAGGCAGCGCCGGACCTGAAGCGACGCGGGCCGGCAACGGCGCGGGACTCAGCCCGCCAGCAACCGCCGGAACTGGGCGTCGTCCGGGTCGACCGGCCGGTCCCCGGCATCGGCGACGAAGATCGCGACGAAGGTGCTGTCCGGCGCCGCCCCGGCGAGCAGCTCGCGCCACGACCACAGGTTGGGGTGCGGCAGGTGGGTGGCCGCCTCGGCCGGGGCGAGCCGCCCGACCGCGTCGGCCAGCCGTTCCCGGTCGAGCGGGAAGACGCCGGTCGTGGCCACGTAGTCGCAGACCGAGGCGAGCACGACGGCCGACAGGGGTCGTACCTCGCCGACTCCGTTCAGGTGCCCGAACGTCAGCCCGGTGGCGTCCCGGCGGGCCACGGTGAAGGCGGCCGGCAGCACGAACCCCGGTATCCGCTCGGTGAACCGCAGCCGCGCCGCGCGCAGATCGTCGTCGGTGACCCAGGCGTCGGACATCCTCGGGCTCCTCCTGTCGTGTCGGCCTCTCCCCCGCGCGACGCGCGCCGGGCGCCTGATCCTGACACGCCGATCGGCCCTCCCCGCGGTGGGCCGCCCGAAGTCGGGGACCGTACGCCCGGGGGGCGGGGCCCGGGCGGGACCCGTGCGACGATGATCACCGTTCGACGAGGTGGGACGGGGGCACGATGGAGTCGAAATCACTGGGACGTCCGTTCTGGACGTTCTGGGGTGCCGCGTCGCTGGCCAACGTCGGCGACGGCATCCGGCTGGCGGCGTTCCCGCTGCTGGCCGCGTCGCTGACCGACAGCCCGCTGGGGGTGGCGGCGGTGACCGCGTCACAGGCACTGCCGTGGCTGGTCACCGGCCTGCTCGCGGGGTCGCTCGCCGACCGGCGCGGGGCGAAGGCGCTGATCGTCTGGGCCGACCTGGGGCGGGTGCTCGTCCTGGCCACCCTCGTGGTCGCGGTGGCGACGGGTTGGGCGTCGCTGCCGCTCGTCCTGGCCACCGGCTTCCTGCTCGGGGTCGGTGAGACGCTGCGCGACACCGCCGCCCAGACCGCCATCCCCGGCCTGGTGGCCAAGCCGTTGCTGGAGCGGGCCAACGGGCGCCTCGTCGCCGGGGAGATCGTGGGCAACGAGTTCGTCGGGCCGCCGGTGGGCGCGGCGCTGTTCGTCGCCGGTGCCGCGCTGCCGTTCGCGGTCAACGGGGCGTCGCTGGCCCTGGCGGTCATGCTCGTGCTGTCCCTGCCGTTGAGCCTGGCCGCCCGTACGGCGGGGACGACGGCACCGGTGGTGAAGGACGGCGTCCGGGCGGGTCTGCGGTGGCTGGTGCGCCACCGCATGCTGCGTACGCTGACCGCCGTCTGCGCGGCGGTCGCCGCCGCCGACAGTGCCTGGTTCGCGATCCTGGTGCTCTACGCCCGGGAGAACCTCCAGGCCGGCGCGGTCGGTTACGGCGTCCTGCTCGCCACCGGTGCGTTCGGTGGCCTGCTCGGGGCGTTCGTCGCGGAGCGGCTGGTGGGCGGCCGCCGCCATCGTGTCGTGCTGACCTGGTCGCTGCTGGTGACCGCCGGGGTGCCCGCCCTGCTGCTGTTCGTCTCCGATCTCTGGGCCGCCGTGCTCGTCGTCGTGGTCACCAGCGGGTCGTTCGCCGTCCTCAACGTGACCGCCGTCTCCCTGCGCCAGCGTTCCGTTCCCGGCGAACTGCTGGGGCGGGTCACCGCGGCCGGCCGTACGTTGTCGTTCAGCGCCGCCGCGGTGGGGGCGCTTCTCGGCGGTGGCCTGGCCTCGGTGGCCGGTGTCGAGGCGCCGTTCCTGTTCAGCGGTGTCGTCGCGGTCCTCGCCACCGTCGCGTGGTACGTCGTCTCCCGCCCCACCGGCCGTCCGGGCGTAGCGGGAACCTAGCCCGCCGGCGGGATCGCGAGAATGGCGTCGACGCCGCGTTCGAACAGCTCGTCGTCGTTCCACCGGCCGTCGTCGAGATGGCCGGAGGCCACGAGGGTGGGGTAGGCGGCCGGATCGGTGGCGATGTGTCGCCGGGCCGCGGCCCGCGCGTCGGGGTCGTCGGTCCGGTGCCAGGTGGCCTCGGTCAGCGCCGCGCCGATGACGTAGTTGGCCAGCAGCCGGGTGACGACGGCCAGCCGGGCCCCGGTGAAGCCGCCACGGGCCAGCCCGGCCTGCAGGAACTCGGTGCGGGCGAGGACGTTGGGTCCGAGCATCGGCCGCCCGACGAGGCTGGGTGCCCAGGGATGGCGCAGCATGGCCGCACGCCACCCGGACGTCAGCGCGCGTACGTCGGCCCGCCAGTCGTCGCCGGCGTCGGGGAGCCGTACCTCGCCGAAGATCTGGTCGACGGCCAGGTCGAGGACGTCGTCCCTGGTCTTCACGTGCCAGTAGAGCGCGGTGGAGGTGACCGCGAGGCGCTGCGCGAGATGCCGCATGGTGAGCCCGTCGGCGCCCTTCTCGTCGAGGAGGGTCACGGCGGCCCCGACGATGCGCTCCCGGGTCAGCGGTCGGGCGCGGCGGGGGCGGGCCGGCTCGTCGCGGAGCCAGACCGTGCCGGCGTCCGGGGCACGTCGCCCCTCCCGCCCGCCGTCGGGCGGCCCACCCAATTCGGTCGCGTTCACCCGGGCCACTCTAGTACGTTCCTCAGGTAACTTAACGACGATAAGTTAACTGTTCACCGTTCAGGAGAGTGCCGGCCGATGCCTCTGATGCGGATACAGATCGACAGCGACAGGTACACGGCACGTCGGGTGCTGGAGCTGCACCGGGCCGGAAAGATCCACCACGAGTCCAGGAACGCGGCCCGCGACGAGGTCTGGCGGCGTGGCCGTACCCCCGCCGCGGAACCGGTCTTCATCGGGATCACGAACGGGCGGCCGGTCCGGCTCGTCTACGACGTCGAGGTCCACTCGGACACGACCGCGTGACACCGGCCGCGACCCGCGGCCGGCGCCGGAGGTGGCCGCGGCGACCTGCCCGGCCGGTCAGGGACGGTAGCGGTAGCCCATGCCCGGTTCGGTGATCAGGTGCCGGGGACGGGCCGGGTCGTCCTCCAGCTTGCGCCGCAGCTGGGCCATGTACTGCCGCAGGTAGTTGGTCTCGTTGTGGTACGCCGGTCCCCACACCTCCTGCAGGAGCTGGCGCTGGCTGACCAGCTTGCCGGGGTGGCGCAGGAGCATCTCGAGCATCGCCCACTGGATGGGGGTGAGCCGGACCGCGGTGCCGTCGTCGTGCCGGACCAGGTGGTCGGCGAGGTGGACGGTGTGCGATCCGATCCGGTGGGTCGCGGTGGCCGGCGCCCCCGGATCGCCCGGGGGCGTGGCAATCCGGCGGGTGACCGCACGGATCCGGGCGAGGAGTTCGTCGACGCCGAACGGCTTGGTGACGTAGTCGTCGGCGCCGGCGTCGAGCGCGGCGACCTTGTCCTGGCTGCCGACCCGGCCGGACAGGACGATGATCGGCACCGCGGTCCAGCCGCGCAGCCCCCGGATGACCTCGACGCCGTCGAGATCGGGCAGGCCGAGGTCGAGGACCACCAGGTCGGGCGGGTGACCGGCGGCGGCCCGCAGCGCCCCCGCCCCGCTGTCGGCGACCTCGACGTCGTAGCCGTGGGCCCGCAGGTTGATGCGCAGGGCACGCAGGATCTGCGGTTCGTCGTCGACGACCAGGACGCGGGTCATCGCGGTGGCCCCGGTGGCGCGCCCGGTACGGGTGCGGCGGGTAGGCGGATCACCATGGTCAGGCCGCCGCCCGGGGTGGTTTCCGGGGTGATGCCGCCCCCCATCGCCATGATCATTCCTCTGGACAGGGCGAGGCCGAGGCCGACCCCGGTGGTGTTGTCACGGTCGCCGAGCCGCTGGAACGGCAGGAAGACATGTTCCCACTCGTCCTCCGGAATGCCCGGGCCGGTGTCGATCACCCTGAGTTCCACCTGACCGGCGTGGGCGCTGGCGGTGACCGCCGGCGGCTGGCCGGGTGGGCTGAACCGAAGGGCGTTGGCGACGACGTTGACCAGGACCCGTTCCAGGAGGCCCGGGTCGGCCAGGGCGGCGGGCAGGTCGGCGGGGATGTCGGTGGTGACGTCGGCGGCGCCGGGACCGAGTTCGTCCAACGCCCGGGGTACGGCGTCCTCCAGCCCGATGGCGGTCGCGGTGACACCGAGCACGCCGGCCTGCAGGCGGCTCATGTCGAGCAGGTTGGCGACCAGCCGGTGCAGCCGGTCGAGGGACTCGTCGGCGGTGGCGAGCAGTTCCTCGCGGTCGTCGTCGTCGAACTCGACCTCATGGCTGCGCAGGCTGGACACCGCCGCCTTGGCCGAGGCCAACGGCGTACGCAGGTCGTGGCTGACGGCGGCGAGCAGCGCCGTACGCATCCGGTCGGCCTCGGCCAGCGGTCGCGCCGTGGCCGCCTCCTCGGCGAGGCGTTCCTGCCGTAGCGCGACGGCCGCCTGGGCGGCGAACGCCTCGACGACCCGCCGGTCGGCGGCCGCCAGCCGGCGCCCGCAGAGCACGACGGTGAGCCGCTCGTCGACCGGTACCACCGTCTCCCCCGCGTCCGGGGTGCCGGCCGGGGTGTCGCCGACGCTCGCCACGATCCGCCACGCCTGTTCCTCCCGCGCCCGCCCCGGGCGCCCCTCGGCGTCGGCGGCGAGTTCGAGCACGCTGACGGCGCGCAGGGCGAACGTCTCGCGGAGCCGGTCGAGCAGGGCGGGCAGGGGGCGTTCGCCGCGCAGGACGCTGCCGGCGACGGTGGCCAGGGTCTGTGCCTCGGCGGCGGCCCGGGCGGCCTCCCGGGTACGCCGGGCGGCGATGTCGACCACGCCGCTGACCGCGAGGGCGACCCCGACGAAGACGGCCAGGGCGAGCAGGTTCTCGGCCTCGGCGATGGTCAGGGTGTGGTACGGCGAGGTGAAGAAGAAGTTGAGCAGCAGGGATCCGCCGAACGCGGCGACGAGGGCCGGCCACAGCCCGCCGACCAGCGCGACCCCGACGACGGCCGCGAGGAAGATCAGGATGTCGTTGGTCAGGGTGAGGTCGGGCAGCACCGTCAGGATCAGGGTGAGCAGCGGCATCCCGGCACCGGTGAGGGCGAAGCCGAGCAGTTGGCGGCGCCTCGACAGGGCCGCCGGCATCCGGGCCGCCCGCCGGCCCCGGCCCGCCTCGGGGTGGGTCACCAGGTGTACGTCGATCGCCCCGGACAGCGCGGTGGTGGTGACCCCGACCCCCGGGGACAGGAGCTGGGCGAAGCGGCCCCGCCGGCTGGCCCCGAGCACGAGTTGGGTGGCGTTGACGCCGCGGGCGAAGTCGAGCAGGGCCGCCGGGATGTCGGTGCCGAGAACCTGGTGGTAGGTGCCGCCGAGGCTTTCGGCCAGGACCCGCTGCCGGGCGAGTTGGGCCGGGTCGGCGCCGGCGAGGCCGTCGTTGCGGGCCACGTGTACGGCCAGCAGGTCGGCGCCCTTGCTCCGGGCGGCGACGCGGGCGGCCCGCCGGATCAGGGTCTCGCCCTCGGGTCCGCCGGTCAGGGCGACGACGACCCGTTCCCGGGCCTCCCAGGTGTCGGAGATCCCGTGCTGGGCGCGGTAGGCGTCGAGTTGGTCGTCGACCTTGTCGGCGAGCCAGAGCAGGGCGAGTTCGCGCAGCGCGGTCAGGTTGCCGACCCGGAAGTAGTTGCCCAGCGCCGCGTCGATCCGGTCCGGGCGGTAGATGTTGCCGTGCGCCATCCGCTGCCGCAACGCCTGCGGGGTCATGTCGACCAGTTCGACCTGCTCGGCCGTGCGCACGATCTCGTCGGGGACGGTTTCGCGCTGGGTCGTACCGGTGATCTGGGCGACGACGTCGTTGACCGACTCCAGGTGCTGGATGTTGACCGTGGACAGGACGGTGATGCCGGCGTCGCACAGCCGCTGGATGTCCTGCCAGCGCTTCTCGTTGGCGGAGCCGGGCACGTTGGTGTGCGCGAGTTCGTCGACGACCGCGACCTCGGGGCGGCGGGCCAGGACGGCGTCGAGGTCCATCTCGCTGAACTCGACCCCGCGGTAGGTGACCGTGCGGCGCGGTACGACCTCCAGGTCGCCGATCATCGCCGCGGTGTGGCGACGGCCGTGCGTCTCCACCAGGCCGACCACCACCTCGGTGCCACGCCCGGCCCGCCGCCGCGCCTCCTCGAGCATGGCGTAGGTCTTGCCGACGCCGGGGGCGGCTCCGAGGTAGATGCGCAGTTCTCCCCTGGGCACGTGGCCCATCCTTCCTGTTCACGCGGCCGTCCCACCGGACCCACGCCGCCAGGCTGTACACGGGCCGGCGGCCCACCCGGCGGTGCCGGTCAGGGTGCGGGATACCGCCGGTCGAGGGCGAGGTTGAGGCGCAGCACGTCGACCACCGGCTCGCCCAGGAAGCCGAGTCCCCGCCCCCGCGTGTGCTCGTCGACCAGGCGTTGGATCCGCGCCGGGTCGACGCCGCGTTCCCGCGCGACCCGGGCCACCTGGATCTCGGCGTACGCGGGCGAGATGTGCGGGTCGAGGCCGCTGCCGCTGGCGGTGACGGCGTCGGCGGGTACGGCCGGCTCGTCGGGTGCGTCGCCGCGGATCGGGGTGACGACGCCGCCTTCGGCGACGTAGTCGTGGCCCGGCCGGGCCAGCTCGACCGGCACCCCTTCGTAGCTGGCCAGGAACGGGGCGGCGGGGGCGACCTGGTTGACGCTGACGACCCTGACGACCGGTCCGGTGAACCCGTCGGCGCGGAAGACGGCCAGCACGGCGCCGACGCCGTCTGTGGTGCAGTACGGCCGCCGCCCGTCGACGCCGTCGAGTTCCGCGACGGCCAGGCTGCGGGCGCAGACCTGGGTGAGCAGGCTGTGACCGGAGTCCGCGGGGTCGGTGGCGATGGTGTCGACCACGCTTTCCGGGCCGAGGTTGCTGGCGGCGGTGGCGGTCGGGTCGTAGCCGTCGCCGGCCGCCGAGGGACGGGACTGGAAGTAGCGCGGGACGGGGTTGCCGTCGACGTCGGTGAACGACTGCCCGATCAGCGCGCTGCCGACGGTCCGACCGCCCGCGCTGATCAGCGACCCGTCGGCCCGGTCGGCGAGGCCGGGGAGCCGGCCGACGGCGACCAGGGCCAGCGGGTAGGCCAGGCCGAGTAGGACGGTGAGGACCAGGACGGCCCGGAGGGCGGCAAGGTGTCGGGCGAGCCAGTTGGGAAGGCGCATCACGAGATCCCTGGGATGGACTGGACGATCAGGTCGATGAGTTTGATGCCGGCGAACGGCGCGATCAGGCCGCCGAGGCCGTACCGCCAGAGGTTGCGGCGCAGCAGTTCGGATGCGCTGGCCGGCCGGTACCGTACGCCGCGCAGGGCGAGCGGGACCAGGGCGACGATCACGACCGCGTTGAAGATCACCGCGGACAGGATCGCCGACTCGGGGCCGGCCAGTCGCATGATGTTGAGCGCGTCCAGGCTCGGGTAGATGCCGGCGAACATCGCCGGGATGATCGCGAAGTACTTCGCGACGTCGTTGGCGATCGAGAAGGTGGTCAACGCGCCGCGGGTTATCAGCAGTTGCTTGCCGATCTCGACGATCTCGATGAGCTTGGTCGGGTCGGAGTCGAGGTCGACCATGTTGCCGGCCTCCTTCGCGGCCGACGTACCGGTGTTCATCGCCACGCCGACGTCGGCGCGGGCCAGGGCGGGGGCGTCGTTGGTGCCGTCGCCGGTCATCGCGACCAGCCGCCCGCCCTCCTGTTCCCGGCGGATCAGGGCGAGCTTGTCCTCCGGGGTCGCCTCGGCGAGGAAGTCGTCGACGCCGGCCTCGTCGGCGATCGCCTTCGCCGTACGGGGGTTGTCGCCGGTGACCATGACGGTGCGGATGCCCATCCGGCGCATCTCGGCGAACCGGTCCCGCATGCCGGCCTTGACCACGTCCTTGAGGTGGATCACGCCGAGCGCCCGGGCGGGCTCGCCGTCGACGTGTTCGGCGACGACCAGCGGGGTGCCGCCGGTGCCGCTGATGGCCTCGACGAGGTCGCCGACCTCGCCGGTCGGGTGGCCGCCGTTGTCGCGTACCCACTTCATCACCGCGGCGGCGGCGCCCTTGCGGATCCGGCGGCCGGCACGGGCACCGCCGCCGGTGTCGAGGTCGACACCGCTCATCCGGGTCTGGGCGGTGAACGGTACGAAGGTGGCCCGCGGCACGAGGCCGGGTTCCCGGGCGCGCACCCCGAAGGCGGTCCCGGCCAGCAGCACCACCGACCGGCCCTCCGGGGTCTCGTCGGCCAGGCTGGACAGCTGTGCCGCGTCGGCGACGGTCGCCGCGTCGACGCCGCCGACCGGCAGGAACTCGGCGGCCTGCCGGTTGCCGAGGGTGATCGTGCCGGTCTTGTCCAGCAGCAGGGTGTCGACGTCGCCGGCGGCCTCGACGGCGCGGCCGCTCATCGCCAGCACGTTGTGCTGGACGAGGCGGTCCATGCCGGCGATGCCGATCGCCGACAGCAGCGCCCCGATGGTGGTCGGGATGAGGCAGACCAGCAGCGCGACCAGCACGATGCCGGTGACGCCGCCGTCGGTGATCGCCGGGGTGTCGGGGGCGGCGGCCTGGTGGCCCTTGGCGAAGATCGCCAGTGGCTGGATGGTGACCACGGCCAGCAGGAAGATGACGGTGAGCGCGGCCAGCAGGATGTTCAGCGCGATCTCGTTCGGGGTCTTCTGCCGGTCGGCGCCCTCGACCAGGGCGATCATCCGGTCGATGAAGCTCTCCCCGGTCTTCTGGGTGATCTTGACGATGATCCGGTCGGACAGCACCCGGGTGCCTCCGGTGACCGCGCTGCGATCACCGCCGGACTCGCGGATCACGGGTGCGGACTCGCCGGTGATGGCGGACTCGTCGACGCTGGCGATGCCCTCCACCACGTCGCCGTCGCCGGGGATGATCTCCCCTGCCTCGACCAGGACGACGTCGCCCCGCTGAAGTTCGGGTGCGGGCACCGTCTCCTCGCGGTGGCGGTTCGCCGGTTGGCCCGGCCGCCAGCCGACCAGGCGGGTGGCGACGGTGTCCTTCTTCGCCCGCCGCAGGGTCGCCGCCTGGGCCTTGCCGCGCCCCTCGGCGACGGCCTCGGCGAGGTTGGCGAAGACGACGGTCAGCCACAGCCAGCCGGTGACCGACCAGGCGAACACCGACGGGTCGGTGACGGCGAGGACGGTGGTGAACAGCGCGCCGACCTCGACGACGAGCATCACCGGGTTGCGCCACAGGGTGCGCGGGTCGAGCTTGCGCAGCGCGTCGGGCAGCGACCGGATCAACTGCCCGGGGTCGAGCAGGCTACCGCCGGCCCGGCCCCGGGTGACCGGTGCGCCGGCGGTAGCGGTGGTACCGGTGGTGCCGGCGCCGGGCGGCGCCGGCGTGGTCGTGGTCATGGCCTTTCCTCTCACGATGGTCACAGCCCTTCGGCCAGCGGGCCGAGCGCGAGGGCGGGCAGGAAGGTCAGCGCCACGAGGATCACCGTGACCCCGGCGACCATCCCGACGAACAGCGGCCGGTGGGTCGGCAGGGTGCCCGCGGAGGCCGGGATCGGCCGCTGGCCGGCCAGCGAGCCGGCCAGCGCCAGCACGAGGATGATCGGCAGGAACCGACCGAGAAGCATGCACAGGCCGAGGGCGGTGTTCCACCACGGCGTGTTCACGGTGATGCCGGCGAACGCGGAGCCGTTGTTGTTGCTCGCCGAGGTGAAGGCGTAGAGCACCTCGGACAGCGCGTGCGGGCCGACGTTGAGTGCCGTCGAGGCGTTGCCGGTGGCGAAGGCGGCGGCGGTGCCGGCGAGGATCAGGGCCGGGGTGACGAGGAAGTAGAGCGAGGCGAGCTTGACCTCCCGCGCGCCGATCTTCTTGCCGACGTACTCCGGGGTGCGGCCGACCATCAGGCCGGCGACGAACACGGTGATCACCGCGAGGACGAGGATGCCGTACAGGCCGGCACCGACGCCGCCGGGCGCGACCTCGCCGAGCATCATGTTGACCAGCGGGACCATGCCGCCCAGTGCGGTGTACGAGTCGTGGAACGAGTTCACCGCGCCGGTCGACGTCAGGGTGGTCGCGGCGGCGAAGGTCGCCGAGTTCGAGATCCCGAACCGGGTCTCCTTGCCCTCCAGCGCCGCCCCGACCGCCTGCGGCACCGTGCCGTGCCCGGTCAGTTCGAAGACGTTGGTCAGCGCGACGCTGGCCAACGCGAGGATCGCCATGACGGCCGCGATCGCGTAGCCCTGCCGGTGCTGGCCGACCATGCGGCCGAAGACCCGGGGCAGGCTGAACGGGATCAGCAGGATCAGGAAGACCTGCAGCCAGTTGGTCCAGCTGGTCGGGTTCTCGAACGGGTGGGCGCTGTTCGCGTTGTAGAAGCCGCCGCCGTTGGTGCCCAGTTCCTTGATGACCTCCTGGCCGGCGACCGGGCCACCGGGGACGAGCTGGGTGCCGCCGGTCAGGGTGGTCACCTCGGTGCCGGCGGACAGGTTCTGCACCACGCCGCCGAGCATCAGGGCCAGCGCGCCGACGACCGAGACCGGCAGCAGGACGCGCAGGGTGATCCGGGTCAGGTCGACCCAGAAGTTGCCGAGTTCGCCGGTACGGCCACCGGCGAACCCGCGCAGCAGGGCGACCGCGACCGCCATCCCGACGGCGGCGGAGAGGAAGTTCTGCACCGCCAGGCCGGCCATCTGCACCAGATGGCCCATCGTCGACTCGCCCGAGTACCACTGCCAGTTGGTGTTGGTCACGAACGACACCGCGGTGTTCCACGCCCCGTGGGGTACGACGGGGTCGAAGCCCAGCGACAGCCACAGGTGGTCCTGCAGGCGCTGGAACGCGTACAGGAACAGGATCGACACCGCCGAGAACGCCAGCAGGCCACGGGCGTAGACGCCCCACGTCTGTCCGGCCGTCGCGTCGACCCCGACCAGGCGGTAGATGCCCCGCTCGACGCGAGAGTGCCGGGTGCCGGAGACCACGCGGTGGAGGTGGTCGCCGACCGGGCGGTAGGCGAGGACCAGGGCCACCACCAACGACACCACGAAAATGACGCCGGCCGTTGTCGTGGTCATCAGAAACGCTCCGGAAAGAGCAGTGCGGCGACCAGGAATACCGCCAGTCCGATCGCCAGCACCAGGCCGACGGAGTTGACGACGCTCACAGTTTCTCCACGCCCCGCACCACGAGGGCCAGGGCCGCGAACAGCCCCACCGTCAACAGCACGAACACCACGTCGGACACGCTGACTCCTTTGACCGAACCCTTTTCGCGCCCGTTTCGGGCCGCGTGACAACGAATACGCCGCCCGCGATCGGGTGGACAGGGGCCATAACGCGACGATGACGCCCGGGAGCCGTTTCTTGACGCCGTTTTCACGGCGCCGTCCGGTTACCGGACCCGGCCGGGTCCGGTAACCGGGGTCGGTTCGATGTGGTGCCGGCGTACGAGCACGACGATCGCCAGGACCACCATGGTGACGATGGCCAGGAGCGAGAGCGGGTAGGGCCGGTCCGGATTCACCTGACCCGAGATGAGGGAGAAGTCCCACATGGCGTGGATGACGGCCGGCACGGCGATGCCTCCCGACCGGCGCCGGATCAGGTAGAGGAAGTAGCCGGCGACCATGGTCGTCAGGACCTGGACGAAGGCTCCGGCGCCCTCGGTGAGCAGGTTGGCGGCATGGGCCACGGCGAAGATGACCGTGGACCACAGGGCGACCATTCCCTCCCGGAAGCCGTTGGCGCGAAAGACGGTCACGCCCAGCCCGCGAAACATCAGTTCCTCGCCGACGCCGATCAGCGCCGCGGAGAGCAGGAGCGTCAGGGTGAAGGCGGCGCCCTTGCCGGCGAGGGCGGCGTAGTCGGTCACGACGACGGCGCAGGCCGCCATGCCGACGGGCACGACCACGACCCAGCGCTGGACCGGACGGTCGTCCCGCAGGACCGGCGGCCACCAGCGCAGCCACGAGATGACCGCCACCACCAGGACGACCGAGACCGCCTCCGGCAGCGTGATGCCGCGCCACATCTCGTTCAGCGTCCCGGGCGCCGCGTACCTGGTCACCAGGCCACTGGTCAGGATCAACGCCAGCCCGTGCAACACGATGAGGTAGACGACGACCAGGCCGACGAAGGCGAGGACGGACAGGCGTCGCCCCCCGGCCGGCCGGACGGGTTCGCGCCGCGCGGGCCCCCGGGTAGCCATAACCGCAGGGTATTAGCGTTTCACGGCTTCCACCGCGAGCTTCCCCGTTCCGACGGAGCGCCGGGCCGACCGCCCGTGCCAACTGCGGGCCGGCCGTTTCGCCGGGCGGTGGGCGGGTACGACGCGGCACCGGTGACGGAGAGGGCGGTCGGCGTGGTGGACCTGGACAGGCTCGGTGATGCGACGGTGGGCACCACTCCCCCGCACCGGTGGGTGACCGCCACCGGCGACACGACCAGCGGGTGCCGACCGTGAGCCCGCAGCCGCTGCCCAGCCCGGTCCTGCGCCCGCCCGGCCCGGGCCGGGACGTCGACCTGACCGCGCTCGCGGCCGACCTGCGCGCCGAGGTCGACGGCGAGGTGCGCTTCGACGCCGGATCGCGCGCCGCGTACTCGACCGACGCCTCCAACTACCGGCAGGTGCCGCTCGGGGTCGTCGTACCCCGTACCGTCGAGGCGGCGGTGGCGGCGGTCGCCGTCTGCCGCCGGCACCACGCGCCGCTGGTCTCCCGGGGTGGCGGCACCGGCCTGGCCGGACAGTCCACCAACACGGCCGTGGTGCTGGACTGGTCGAAGTACTGCCACCGGGTGCTCGACGTCGACGCCGACGCCCGGACCTGCCTGGTCGAGCCGGGCATCGTGCTCGACCAGCTCAACGCGCGGCTGCGGCCGACCGGCCTGGAGTACGGGCCGCGCCCGGCGACACACGACCACTGCACCATCGGCGGCATGATCGGCAACAACTCGTGCGGCTCGACCGCGCAGCGTACGGGGAAGGTGGTCGACAACGTCGTCGAACTGGAGGTGCTGCTCTACGACGGCACCCGGATGTGGGTCGGCGCGACCGGTGACGCGGAGTACGACCGCATCCAGCGCGACGGCGGCCGGAAGGCGGAGATCTACCGGCAACTGCGCGCACTGTGCGACGAGTACGGGGCCGACATCCGGGCCCGCTATCCGCACATCCCCCGCCGGGTCTCCGGTTACAACCTCGACAGCCTCCTGCCGGAGAAGGACTTCCACGTCGCCCAGGCGCTCGTCGGCTCGGAGAGCACCCTGGTCACCGTCCTGCGGGCCCGGCTGAGACTGGTCCCGGTGGTCAAGGCCAACGCCATCGTGTTCCTCAGCTATCCCGACATCGCCACCGCCGCCGACGACGTACCCCAGGTCCTGGAACACCGGCCGATCGCCCTGGAGGGGATCGACGACAAGCTCGTCGACCTCGAACGACGCAAACACCTGCACCCGCGCGCCCTGCACGACCTTCCCGAGGGCGGCGCCTGGCTGATGGTGCAGCTCGGCGCCGACACGCCGCAGGAGGCGAGGACGGCGGCCGACCGGCTGATCGCCGCGATGCGCCGCGACGGCGGGCCGCGGGTGCACGAGTTCGCCGATCCCGTCGACGAGAAGCGGATGTGGGCCGTCCGGGAATCGGCGCTGGGCGCCACCGCGCGGATGCCGGACTCGGACCACACCTGGCCCGGCTGGGAGGACTCCGCGGTCGCCCCGGACCGGCTCGGCGCCTACCTGCGGGGCCTCCAGCAGCTTTTCGAGGAGTACGGCTACCAGGGTGCTTCCCTGTACGGGCACTTCGGGCAGGGGTGCGTGCACACCAGCATCCCGTTCCGGCTGCGCTCCGCCGACGGCGTACGGCAGTTCCGGTCCTTCCTGGAACGCGCCGCCGACCTCGTCGCCTCGCACGGCGGGTCGTTCTCCGGCGAGCACGGCGACGGCCAGGCCCGTGGCGAACTGCTGCCCAGGATGTACGGCGAACGACTGACCCGGGCGTTCGGCCAGCTCAAGGCGATCTTCGACCCGGACGACCGGATGAACCCGGGCAAGATCATGCCCCCGTACCCGCTCGACAGCAACCTGCGGCTCGGCATCGACTACGACCACGGCGAGGTCGAGACGATGTTCGCCTACCCCGACGACGACGGGAAGTTCGGCGACGCGGTCCTGCGGTGCGTCGGCGTGGGCAAGTGCCGGCGCCACGAGGGCGGGGTGATGTGTCCGTCCTACATGGTCACCCGGGAGGAGGAACACTCCACCCGGGGCCGGGCCCGGCTGCTGTTCGAGATGCTCGACGGCACGGGCCGCGGCGGCACGATCGGTGACGGCTGGCGCTCGACGGCGGTCCGCGACGCCCTCGACCTCTGCCTGGCCTGCAAGGGCTGCCGGGCCGACTGCCCGGTCAACGTCGACATGGCCACCTACAAGGCGGAGTTCCTGTCCCACCACTACGCCGGCCGGTTGCGGCCCCGCTCGCACTACTCGATGGGCTGGCTGCCGGTGGTGGCGGCCGCCGCCGGTCTCGCACCGCGTGCGGTCAACGCCGCCGCGCACGCGCCCGGACTCGGCCGGCTCGCCAAGCTGGCCGGCGGGATCGACCCGCGCCGGGACATCCCGGTCTTCGCCGCCGAGTCGTTCCAGCGCTGGTTCGCCCGCCGTACGCCGGCCGGGGACGGCTCACGCGGCGAGGTGGTGCTGTGGCCGGACACCTTCAACAACCGCTTCCACCCCGGCGTCGGCCGGGCGGCGGTCGAGGTGCTGGAGGCGGCCGGCTGGCGGGTACGGGTGCCCGGCCGTACGGTGTGCTGCGGACTGACCTGGATCTCCACCGGGCAACTGGGGGTCGCCCGGCGGGTGCTGCGGCGCACCGTGGACACGCTGCGCCCGTACCTGCGGGCCGGCACCCGGGTCGTCGGCCTGGAGCCGAGCTGCACCGCGGTGTTCCGCAGCGACGCCCACGAACTCTTCCCGGGCGACGACGACTTCACCCGGCTGCGCGAGCAGACCGTCACCCTCGCCGAGCTGCTGCACGACCACAGCCCGGGCTGGCGGCCGCCGCGGGTGCCGGCCCACGCCCTGGTGCAGACCCACTGCCATCACCACGCGATCCTCGGCACCGCCGCCGACCGGGCGGTGCTGGCCGCGGCCGGCGTCGACGCCGACCTCCTGGACTCCGGCTGCTGCGGGCTGGCCGGCAACTTCGGCTTCGAGCGCGGGCACTACGAGGTGTCCCAGGCGTGCGCGGAGCGGGTGCTGCTGCCCGCCGTCCGGGGCGCCGCCGCCACCGACGTCATCCTGGCCGACGGATTCAGCTGCCGTACCCAGGTCGAGCAGGGCGCGGCCGGTGGCCGGTCGCCGATCCACCTGGCCGAACTGCTGCGCGCGGGGCTGCGCGACGGGTCCGTACCGGATCCGCCGGAGTCCGGCTGGGGCGACCGGCCCGGGCCGCCGTCCCGGCGGGCCGGGTGGATGGCCGCCGGGCTCGCCGGGCTCGCCGCCGTCGGGCCGGCCGCCGCGCTCGCCGTACGGGCCGCCCGGCGACGACGGTGATCCGGCTGTCCGCGGCGGCGTACCGGTTGCCGACCGACCTCCCGGGCGGGGACGGCACCCTGGCCTGGACCAGCACCACCCTCGTCCTGGTCCGGGCCGAGGCCGACGGGCACACCGGCACCGGCTGGACGTACGGGCCGTCCGCCGTCGCGGCCGCGGTGCCGGAGTTGCTCGACCCGGCGCTGACCGACCTGGAGCCGGACGACGTGCCGGCGGTCTGGTCGGCGATGCGCCGGAACCTGCGCAACGCCGGCCGGCCCGGGATCGCGGGACTCGCCCTGTCCGCCGCCGACTGCGCCGTCTGGGACCTCAAGGCGCGCCGGCACGACCTGCCGCTGGCCCGGCTGCTCGGCACCGCCCGCCGGCGGGTGCCGGTCTACGGCAGCGGCGGTTTCACCACGTACGACGACGAGCAGCAGCAGCGGCAGCTCGCCGACTGGGTGCACCGGGACGGCATCCCCCGGGTGAAGATCAAGATCGGTGGATCGTGCGGCACCGAGGTGCCCCGGGACCTGGCCCGGATGGCCGCCGCGCGACGGACCATCGGCGACGACGCCGAGTTGTACGTCGACGCCAACGGCGCGTACCAGCGCAAGCAGGCGATCCGGGTGGCGAGTGCCGCCGCCGACCTGGACGTGCGCTGGTTCGAGGAGCCGGTCAGCTCCGACGACCTGGCCGGTCTCGGGCTGGTCCGCGACCGGGTCGGGCCGGACGTGGCCGCCGGCGAGTACGGCTTCGACCTGGTCTACTTCCACCGGATGGCGCCGTACGTCGACTGCCTCCAGATCGACGTCACCCGCTGCGGCGGGATCACCGGCTTCCTGCGGGCGGCCGCGGTCGCCGAGGCGGCCGGCCTGGAGGTCTCCGCGCACTGCGCACCGCACCAGCACCTGGCGGTCGCGGCGGCCACCCCGAACCTGCGGCACCTGGAGTGGTTCCACGACCACGTACGCGTCGAGTCGATGCTCTTCGACGGGGCGGGGCCGGCGACCGGCGGCAGCGTCGACGTCGTCCTGGACCGGCCCGGCACCGGGCTGGAGTTCCGCACCGGGCGGGCCGAGGGATACCGGGTGGCCTGAGCGCCGGCCGCTAGTGCTCTGACCACGAACGTTCACGGTGTTGGATGACACGCCGCTCAGCCTCCGGGGTGGGCGGCGTGTCTGCGTTCAGGCTGTGCCGGTGGCAGAACCCGTGCGTGTGCGGCGGCTGTCTGACCAGGAAGGTCAGCAGTTGCTGCGAATAACCAGACGAGGGACCGGGTCGGCGATCCGGTTGCGGCGGGCGATGGTCGTGCTCGCCTCGGCCGGCGGCAACACCGTGCCGGTGATCGCAAGGCTGGTCCAGGCCGACGAGGACTCGGTCCGGCAGGTCATCCACCGGTTCAACGAGATGGGCATGGCCTGTCTGAACCCTCGGTGGGCGGGTGGCCGTCCCCGCCTGATCAGTGAAGACGACGAAGCGTTCATCGTCGCGACGGCCAACACCCGACCCGAAGCCCTCGGCCAGCCGTTCACCCGGTGGAGCCTGCGCAAACTCGCCGACCACCTCGCCCACAATCCCGGCCCCCGCCGGGTCCAGGTCGGTCGGGAACGACTCCGGCAACTACTGCGTAAGCACGACATCACCTTCCAACGGACGAAGACATGGAAGGAGTCCAACGACCCCGCCAAAGCCACCAAACTCGCCCGGATCGAACAGGTCATGACCGAGTTCCCGGACCGGACGTTCGCGTTCGACGAGTTCGGGCCGCTGACCATCCGCCCGCACGGCGGCGCGACCTGGGCACCGGCCGGGCACCCCGACCGGCTCCCCGCGAACTATCACAAGCTGCACGGGGTGCGGCAGTTCCACGGCTGCTACAGCATCGGCGACGACACCCTCTGGGGCGTCGTACGACGGCGCAAGTCCGCGACCAACACCCTGGCCGCGCTCAAGACGATCCGCCGGGCCCGCCCCGACGGGGCACCGATCTACGTGATCCTGGACAACCTGTCCGCCCACCGCGGCGTGAAGATCCGCCAGTGGGCGGCACACAACCGGGTCGAGTTGTGTTTCACGCCGACGTACTCGTCCTGGGCGAACCCGATCGAGGCGCACTTCGGGCCGCTGCGGATGTTCACCGTCGCCGGGTCGAACCGGCCCAACCACCCGTCCTCGACCAAGGCGATCCACGCCTATCTACGGTGGCGCAACGCCAACGCCCGACACCCCGACGTCCTGGCCGCACAACGCCGCGAACGCGCTCGCATCCGCTCCGAACGCCAACGACGATGGGGTCAGCCCGCCGCGCGAACGGCAGCCTGACCCACACCGTGAACGTTCGTGGTCAGAGCACTAGCCGCACGGGTCCACCTGGCCAAGTGTCACCGCGGTCTCCAGCATCAGCGCGTGCACGAACCCCTGCGGCAGGTTGCCGCGCAACTGCCGCTGCTGCACGTCGTACTCCTCGGTGTAGAGACCCGGCGGCCCGCACGCGGCCCGGCTGCGTTCGAACCACCGGTTGGCGTCCACCACGTCCCCCGCCTGCCACGCCGCCAGTGCCGCGGTGAACCCGCAGAGCAGGAAGGCCCCCTCGGCGTCACCCAGCGGCCGGCGGTCGGGCCGGAAGCGGTAGAGGTAGCCGTCCGACGTCAGTTCCCCCAGCACCGCCTGGCGGGTCCGCTCGGTGCGCGGGTCCCCCGCCGGCAGCGCGCCCCGGATGCCCGGCAGCAGCAGTGCCGCGTCGACCCGCCCGTCGTCGTACGCCCGCTGCCAGTGCCCCTGCGGGGACAGCCCGTGCACCGCGGTGTCGGCGAGGACCCGGTCGGCCAGCGTCGACCACCGGCCCGCCAGCTCCGCCGTCGCCGACCGGGCCGCCGCGCGCAGTCCCGCCACGCAGGTGAGCTTGGAGTGCGTCCACTGGCGTGGTGGCAGTTCCCAGATGCCGGAGTCGGGATCGGTCCAGCGGCCGGCGATGACGTCCGCGGCCACCTGCATGGCCCGGTAGGCGTCGGTGTCCAGCCGGTCGTGGCGGTGCGCCGCGGCGAGCACCATGAGCACCTCGCCGTAGACGTCGAGCTGGAACTGCTCGCGGACCCAGTTCCCGGTACGCCCGTCGGCGCCCGGATATCCGGGCAGCTCCGGCAGCGACCGCTCGTTCGGCACCGGCCCACCGCACACCGTGTACGCCGGTGCCATCCGGTCCCCGTCGGCGAGGATCCGGTCGGTGACGAAGGCGACGGCGTCGTCGAGCACGTCGTACCGGCCGACCAGGGCGGCGGCCTGTCCGGCGAAGGACTGGTCCCGGATCCAGGCGTACCGGTAGTCGTAGTTGCGGCCGGCCAGCGCCCGCTCGGGCAGCGCGGTGGTGGCGGCGGCGACCATGCCACCGCCGGGGCGCGTCATCCCGCGCAGCACGGTGTACGCCAGGGTGGCGTCCCGTTGCGCGGCGCCGGCCAGGGACGGCACCACCGACCGCCAGTGGTGTTCGGTCGTACGCCACAGTTCGCCCGCCTCGGGGCTGGTCCCGGTGAGCGGGTTGGTGGACAGTTCCAGCACGAGGTCGTGCCGGCCACCGCCCGGCACGACCAGGTCACCGGCGAGGAAGCCCTCGGGCCCCTGGTGGAGATCGCCGCCGCCGGTGAACCGCACGTGCAGCCCGCCGGTGCGGGCCGTCCACAGGTCGCCGTGCCGGGCGACGTCACGGACCGGTTCCCGGCCGAAGTCGGCGCGCGGGTCAAGCACTACCCGCACCCGCATCGGCCGGTCCAGCGGGCGAACCTGGCGCAGCAGCACCAGCCGGTCCGCCTCGCCGGGAAAGACGAGTGCCTCCCGGGACTCGACGATGCCGTCCGTGGTGACCCAACGGCTCACCCAGATCAGGGAGTCCGGCTCGTAGTACCCGCCCCACACGAAACGGTCCGCCGCCGGGGTCACCACGTACCGTCCAGCCCCGCCGAGCAGCGCGCTGAAGACCGCCGGGTCGGACCATCCGGGCGCGCAGAGCCAGCCCACCTCACCCGCCGGCCCCACCAGGGCACCCCGGTGGCCGTCGGCGAGCAGCGCGTAGTCGCGCAGGATGGCCGGCGCCGTCGCGCCCTTCGCGGCACCGTCACCGTGCGACATTCCGGAGCCTCCACCGCGCCCGGGCGCTCGCCGGCCGCCCACGCCACCGTCTGACTGGCCGGAGTTCCCCGGCGCGGACCACCGAAACGGGGACGCGGGCCGGGCTCCCCCGCTGCCTCGGTGGCCGGATGGGCCGGAGCGTCGGCGGAAGCGGCGGGGTGGCCCCCGCCCGGTGACTGTTCCGCCAGACGCCGACCGCTTTTGGCCTGTTCAATGCCGGTTCGCGAACCGGGCGCTCCGGCCGTCGGCAGACTACGGCCGTACCTCGTACTCCGCGTCCGTCCGCCGCCCGGAGGTCATGGGCGGTGGCGGGCCGTGGCGGCGGCGCCGGGGTTCTCGGCGGCGGCGTCGGGCGGACGTCGGATGGAGCCGAAGGGCGCGGGCCGTGTGGGCAGGTGGTGGCCGGAGACGGCGGCAGGGGTCCAAGCCGGGGTTCCGGGCCCTCGGCCCCGGGCTGGTGTCGGGCGCGGCGGACACCGACCCGACGACGGTGGCGACCCTGGTCGTGGTCGGGGCGGCTTCCGGTTACGGGTTGGCGTGGCTGACGCTGTTGGCGATTCCGGCCCTGGCGGTGGTCCAGGTGCTGGCAACCCGGGTCGGCGCGCTGACCGGGCGCAATCTGCAGCGGGCGGTTCAGGACGGCTACGGCCGGCTGGTGAGTTCGTTGCTGCTGGTGTCCGTGCTGGTGGTCAACGTGGTGACCGTGGGCGCCGACATCGCGGCGGGGGCGGCCGCGATCGGCCTGCTGGTCGGGCTGGAGTCGCGGTGGCTGGTTCCGGTGTTCGCGGTCGCGGTGCTGACGTTGTTGTTCCTCGGCGGGTACGACGAGGTCGAGCGGGTCCTGAAGTGGATCATGATCGGCCTGCTCGCCTACGGCGGTGCCGTGGTGCTGGCCCGGCCGGAGTGGTCGGCGGTGGCCCGGGGCAGCCTGCTGCCGCCGCTGTCCGTCACCGCGGCGCACGTCACCGGCGCGCTGGCGATCCTTGGGACGTTGCTGACGACGTACATGTACCTGTGGCAGACGGTCGAACAGGTGGAGGAGAAGGCCGCCGGCAAGTCCCTGCGGATCCGTGAGTTCGACGCCGTGGTCGGGGCGACGCTGGCGTGCGTGATCGGCTGGTCGATCCTGGTGGCCAGCGGGGCCACCCTCGGCGTCCACCACGAGAAGGTCGACACCGCGCAGCAGGCGGCCCAGGCGCTGCGGCCGCTGGCCGGTTCCCTGGCCAGTGAATTGTTCGCGGTGGGACTGCTCGCGGCCGCGGTGATCGCGGCCCCGGTCATCATGGCCGCCGGCGGCTACGCGGCGGCGTCCGCGTTCGGCTGGCGGCGCGGCCTGAGTTACCGCCCACGGCAGGCACCCGGCTTCTACGCGCTGATCGCGTTACAGGCCGTCGTCGGCTCCGTACTGGCGATGGGTGTGGTGAGCCCGATCCGACTGCTGTTCTTCGCCAGCCTGGTGGCCGGCGTCGCCACGCCGTTCGGGTTGGTGCTGCTGGTGCTCTGCGCGGGAAACCCGAGGCTGGTCGGTGAGCGGCCGATCAGCCGGGGGTTGCGCGCCGCCGGCTGGTTCGTCGCCGCCGGTACGGCCGCCGTATCGCTGCTGTTCCTGGCCCAGCAGTTCCACCTCGTGCGGCTGTGAGTGCCCGGGCGGTGTTCAGCCCGGCCGGCCATGACCCGGCGGACCGCCGGGCAGCCGGGCCGCCGCCTCCGACACGACGTCCGCCATCTCGGCCTCCGCCGCCAGGTTCGCGGCCGGCCCCCCGCCGTCGAGCAGCGAGGTCAGTGCCGGCCCGAGGCGCTCCACCGAGTCGACGTACGTGGTCAGTCCGGTCCCCCGCAGCACCGCCGCGCTCGCCCGGCCGTGGCCGGGCAGCGGCCGGTAGGTGACGGTGGGCAGGCCGGACGCGATCGACTCCAGGCAGGTCAGCCCGCCGGCGTTCTCGACGACGACGTCCACCGCCCGCATCAGGGTGGGCATGTCGTCGACCCAGCCCAGGACGTGCCCGGGAAAGCCGAGCATGTGGCGGTAGAGCGATTCGTTGCGGCCGCACAGCACCACCGGCAGCGCGCAGCCGGTCGCCAGCACGTCCGCGGCGGTACGTCGTACGTCGCCGACGCCCCATGCCCCGGCGCCGATCAGCGCGAGCCGGCCGCGTTCCGGTAGCCCGAACCGGTGCCGGGCCGTCGCCCGGCTGATCCCCGGCCCCACGCCGAACCGATCGGAGATGAGCGGGCGTACGACCCGCACGTCGCCGGCCCCGGTCGCCGGGTCCCGGCCGAGCACCTGCTCGTGGACCACGCAGTAGACGTCCACGCCGGGGCAGCGCCAGATCGGGTGCGCCACGAAGTCCGTCACGTAGGTGACCACCGGCGCGGCGAGTCCACCCTGCCGGCGCAGCGGGCCGAAGAGCTGGTTGGCGAACGGGAAGGTCGTCACCACCACCCCCGTGTCGCCGGGCAGCCGGCGCCGTACCCGGCTCCACGCCGGCCGAAGCGCACCGCGGATCAGCCTGACCGACGAGGCCGACTCGCCGGTCGCGGCGAACAACGCCTGGTAGCTCCACGGCGCCCAGCGCAGCATGGTGCGGTAGGACTCCCGCACCAGAGCGTGGACGGGGCGGGAGAGCATAGACAGGAAGTTCAGCCGGTCGACCGGGACGCCCCGGGCCGCGAGACGCGCCGCCAGTTCGTCGGCGGCGGCGTCGTGCCCGCCGCCGATGTCGCCGGAGACGATCACGACCCGGCGCCCGGCGCCGCCGGGGCCGACCCCCGGGCCGGCGAGGACCGGGGTCCACGGACGCGAAGCGAGCCGGGGCGGCGCGGGTCGAGCCAGGTACGCACCCCGCTCCCGCATCACGTCGGCGCGGTTACCCGGCTCCGCCCGGATCATTCCGGCCGGTCACGGAGGGTCCGGCTCGCCGTCGAGCCGGTGGTGCCGACGAAGGGGCCCGACGTCGAGGCCGCGTAGCCGGGCCCACTCGACGAGACCGGGCACCGCCCGCAGCGTCGCCCGCCACGATCCCGGCGCCGAGGTGCAGTCCGAGTCGTGCAGCAGCACGGTGCCGCCGGCGCCGAGCGTCCGGATCACGGTTCGCTGGATCGCCGTCGCGGTCCGGCCCGCCTCCCAGTCCCGCCCCCAGGCGGTCCACAGACGTGGCTGGAGCGCGAGGCGACGGCACGCGGAAAGGGCACCCGCCGTCAGCACCCCGTACGGCGGCCGGTACCACCGCGGCACCGCACCGGTCACCTCGACGATCCGGTCCCTGGTCCGGGCGATCTCCCGGTACGTCGACCGCGGCGTCCGCCACAGCAGGCAGCGGTGGTCCCACCCGCGGACCGCGACCTCGTGGCCATGCGCGACGATCTCGCGCCCCAGCCCGGGGTCGGCGTCCAGCATCCGGCCGAGCAGGAAGAACGTCGCCTGTACGTCCATCTCGGCGAGCATGTGGAGGAACGCGGGGGTGGATTCGCGGTCGGGGCCGTCGTCGAAGGTCAGCGCGATGCCGGTGGGCGCACCGACGCCGGCCAGGTCGGGGAACGCCCGACGGCGCAGCGCGGAGATCGCGGCCAGCGACGGCACGGCGTGCGCCAGCATGCCGGCGGCCAGGACGGCGGCCGCGCCGGCCGGCATCCGTGCGGGGCGACCGCCGGCCGGATCAGTCGGCCGCACGCCGCGTCGCCACCCGCTGCCGCCAGATCCACAGCGCCACGACCACGGCGACGACGCCGAACAGCACCTCGCCACCGATGCTCAGCCTGCGCTCCAGGTAGTGGTAGGAGGCGGCACCGAGATAGCCCAGGACGCTCACGGCCGCCGCCCAGAGCAGCCCGCCGGTCACGTTGGCGACGGTGAACGGCATCCGCGCCATGCCACCGGCCCCGGCGACCGCCGGCACCACGGTCCGGAGCACCGCCGTCCAGCGGCCCAGCACCACCGCCACCGCGCCCCGGGTACGGATCAGGGCCCGCGCCCGGTCCAGCACCGGTGAGCGGCGTATCCGCTCCGGGGCCCGGGCCAGCAGCCCCGGCCCGTACCGGCGCCCGAGCAGGTAGCCGACCTGGTCGCCGACGGCGGCGCCGGCCGCCGCGACGACCAGCACCGCCCACAGCGGCAGCCGGCCACCGTGGGCCACCACACCGCCGAGGAGTACGGCGATCTCGCCGGGCACGACGACGCCCAGCAACGTCGAGGACTCCAGTGCGGGCAGGACGAACACCACCACCAACACCAGTACGGGCGGCAGCCCGGTGATCGCCGCCATGACCCGGTCCACAGCTCTGTCGTAACCGCCCGTCTTCCGCACCCGGCTCCGCGTCGAGTGGTGGCCGGCCGACGGCCGGTCTCCCGCCCCCGAACGTACGCGCCGCACGCCGCGCCGGGGACCGGATTCGGCCGCCTCGGGTCGCCCCGTCCGGCCCGGTACGCCGCCCTACCGATCCGCGCATCAACCAACCGGTTGACCGCGGCACCCATCGCGTTCCCGCCCGGTGCCGGCCACGCGGTCGATTCGGCGCGCGGTGCCGGACGGCACGCTTCGGTCATGGCAATCATCGAGGTAGACAACCTCGTCAAACGCTACGGCGACCACACCGCGGTGAACGGGGTCGGCTTCGCCGTCGAGCAGGGCGAGATCTTCGGCATCCTGGGCCCGAACGGGGCCGGCAAGACCACCACCGTCGAGTGCATCGAGGGACTGCGTACGCCGGACGGCGGCACCATCCGGGTCTGCGGCATCGACCCACGACAGGACTCCGACGAACTGCGGCAGGTGCTCGGCGCGCAACTGCAGCGCAGCGAACTGCCCGAGAAGCTCAAGGTCGGCGAGGCGATGGAGCTGTACAGCTCCTTCTACCGCGACCCCGCCGACTGGCGGGAGCTGATCGACATCCTGCGCCTCACCGACAAGCTGGGCACCCAGTTCCGCCGGCTGTCCGGCGGGCAGAAGCAGCGGCTGTCGATCGCGCTCGCGCTGGTCGGCAACCCGAGGGTGGCGGTCCTCGACGAACTCACCACCGGCCTCGACCCGCAGGCTCGCCGGGACGCGTGGGATCTCATCGAGAACATCCGCGACCGCGGCGTCACGATCCTGATGGTCACGCACTTCATGGAGGAGGCGGAGCGGCTCTGCGACCGGCTCGCCGTGATCGACTCCGGTCGGCTCGTCGCCCTCGACACCCCCGCCGGACTGGTGTCGAAGATCGACGACCGGCAGCGGATCCGGTTCCGGCCGTCCGCGCCGCTGGACCACGCGCTGCTGACCGCGTTGCCCGAGGTCACCTCGGTCGAGCGGGCCGGCGGCCAACTCGTCGTGACCGGCACCGGGAACCTGCTGCTCGCCGTCACCACCGTGCTCGCCCGCCACCAGGTCGTCGCCGCCGACCTGCGCGTCGAGCAGACCTCGCTCGACGACGCGTTCGTCGCGCTCACCGGCCGCCCCGCAGACCACTGAGGAGACGTCGTGTCCGCCCTGCTCCGCCTCACCGCCACCGAGACCAGGCTGTTCTTCCGCGAGCCGATGAGCGTGGGCTTCGCGCTCGCGTTCCCGCCGTTCCTGCTCGTCATCTTCGGCGCGATCCCGTCGTTCCGGGAGCCCGACCCCGACCTCGGCGGGCTGCGGATCCTCGACCTGTACGCGCCGATCGTCGTCGCGATGGGCATCACCATGTTCGCGATGACCGGCCTGCCCCAGCAGTTCGCCACCTACCGCGAGAAGGGCATCCTGCGGCGGATGCGGACCACCCCGGTCCGGCCGGCGATGATGCTCGGCGCGCAACTTCTGATGTCCACGCTCCTGTCCGTGGTCACGATGCTGGCCGTGCTGGCCCTGGGCCGGCTGGCGTTCGGCGTGGACCTGCCCCGCCAGATACCCGCCTACCTGGTGGCGTACCTGCTGAGTGTGCTGGCGATGTTCGCCATCGGACTGCTCGTGGCCGCGCTGGCGCCCAGCGGCAGGAGTGCCGGCGCGGCCGGGACGGTGCTCCTCTTCCCGATCATGTTCTTCGCCGGCCTGTGGCTACCCCGGGAGGCGATGAACGACGTGCTGCGCACCATCAGCGATTTCACGCCGCTCGGCGCCGGCGTGCAATCATTGCAGGACGCCACGGCCGGTCACTGGCCGTCACTGCCGCACGTGGCCGTCATGCTGGGATGGGCGATCGTGGCCGGCGGGCTGGCCGCCCGGTACTTCCGCTGGGAGTAGGTCGTGAGCATCGAGGCCGAACTGCGCGAGGAATTCGACCGTTGGGAACGCCGCGAGTACGCGGTCATCAACGTCCTCCCCTACCTCCTCCTGGCGGCGAGCACCGTCGTCACACTGCTCCAGCGGATCTGGGGCGCGCAGATGCACCTTCCGGCGGTGCTCGGGCTCACGCTCGCGACCACGATCTGGGTGGTCTGGTTCCACACCCGCCCGCAGTGGCATCAGGACGGCCCGCTGATGGGCCTGTACTACGCGGGCCTGATGGTGCTCGGCGGGAGCCTGGTGGCGCTGGCGCCCTGGTACGGCATCTTCACCTTCGTCGGCTACGTCCACGCCTTCCTGCTGCTGCGGGGCCGCTGGCGATACGTCGGCGTCGCCGCCACGTCGATGGTCCAGGCCGTGTCGTACGTCGGCGGCCTGGCCCGCATCAGCGCCGACGGATGGTGGGAGTGGGTGGTCGTCGCCCTGATCACCATCGTGCTGGCCGGGGCGTTCTTCCACTTCGCCGACATGGGTCACCAGCGCAACCACCAGCAGAAGCGGGCACTCTCCGAGTTGCACGAGGCCAACGTCAAGCTCGAGGAGGCGATGGCCGAGAACGCCGGCCTGCACGCCCAGCTGCTGGTCCAGGCACGCGAGGCCGGGGTGCTGGACGAGCGGCAGCGGATGGCACGGGAGATCCACGACACCCTGGCCCAGGGGCTCGCCGGCATCATCACCCAGCTCCAGGCCGCCGAACAGTCACCGGACGGGCCCGCGGTGTCGCGCCGACACGTCACGAACGCGATCAACCTGGCCCGGGAGAGCCTCACCGAGGCCCGCCGGACCGTCCACGCGGTCGGACCGGCGATGCTCGCCGAGGCCCGGCTGCCGGACGCGATCAGCGACGTGACCCGGCGCTGGTCGGAGGCGCACCACATCGACGCGATGCTGACGACCACCGGCGACCCCCGGCCGATGCACGCCGACGTCGAGGTGACGCTGCTGCGGGCGGCGCAGGAGGCGCTGACCAACGTGGCCAAGCACGCGAAGGCCAGCCGGGTCGGACTGACCCTGTCGTACATGGAGGACCTGGTGACGCTGGACGTACGCGACGACGGGGTGGGTTTCGAGCCGGACGCCAGGCGGGTCAACGGTTCCACGACCGGAGGCTTCGGGCTCGCCGGCATGCGGCAGCGTGTGCAGCGGCTCGCCGGCCGGTTGGACATCGAGTCGGAGCCGGGCGGCGGCACCGCGATCTCGGCGACCGTACCCGCCATCCCGGCGGGAGCCCGGCCTTGATCTCGCTGTTGATCGTCGACGACCACCCGGTGGTGCGGGACGGGCTGCGGAGCATGTTCAGCGCCGACCCACGCTTCGAGGTGCTCGGCGAGGCCGGTGACGGCGCCGAGGCCATCGCGGCCGGGGAACGGCTGCGACCCGACGTGATCCTGATGGACCTGCGAATGCCGAGGACCGACGGCGTCGTCGCGATCAAGGAACTGGCGAAACGCGGCGTCCCGGCGCGGGTGCTGGTGCTCACCACGTACGACACCGACAGCGACGTCCTGCCGGCCATCGAAGCCGGGGCCACCGGCTACCTGCTGAAGGACGCGCCGCGCGAAGAACTGTTCCGCGCGGTGGAGGCGGCGGCGCGGGGGCAGGCGGCGCTCTCCCCCGCCGTCGCGACCCGGCTGATGGGACAGGTCCGCCAGCCCGCGTCCGAGCCGCTGTCCCAGCGCGAGCTGGAGGTCCTGGAGCTGATCGCCCGGGGCTCGACGAACCGCGAGGCCGCGAAACGGCTGTTCATCAGCGAGGCGACGGTCAAGACACACCTGCTGCACGTGTACGCCAAACTCGGCGTCAACGACCGGGCGGCGGCCGTGGCCGAGGCGTTCTCGCGCGGCTACCTGACGCCGCGGGCCTGACGGGCCGGCGGCCGCCCCGCCCGTCGCGATCCGGTCACCGGCGGGCGAACGCGGCGGCCAACTCGTCGTCGTACGTGGCGAGGGGCCGGCCGTCGGCGGCGTACGCCACGAGCCGGCCGTGGGCCATCGTCGCGGCCCGGAAGGAGAACGTGCGGGATCCGGGGTAGGCGGCGAGCAGCGGGATGCCCCGGGGCGCCCCGCCGGGCGCCGAGTAGTACTCCAGGCGGTCCACCTGCCCGGACACCACCCCGTTGACGCGTACCTTCGTCGGCTCGACGGCGGTGCCGAAGGTGACCGGCTCCGGGCCGCCGTACGCGGCGCACTCGGCGGCGCCACGGCAGACGAAGAAGTAGCGGGGATTGGCCACCTCGGCCAGGGAGTAGGCCTTGAAGGTCGGATCGGCGCCGGCGGGCAGCGGTTGTACGGCGAAGAACGCCAGCGTGGCGGTGGCCGCGACGCCGACCCGTAGCCACGCCCGGCCGGCGGTCCCGTGACGGCGTACCCGGGAGGCGGCGACCGCGACGCCACCGAAGCCGGCCAGGCAGAGCACGCAGGCGCCGATCGTACGGGCGTTCTCCAGCAGGAACTGGACCCCCGGTCGGGTCGAGACCGGGCCGAACGCCACGCCGAGCGAGACCACCATCGTCAGCAGCAGGGCGGCCCCGGCGACCCGCCGGGCCACACCGGTCGATCCGATCAGGAGCATCCCGGCCAGTACGGGCCAGATCTGGTGGTGGGTCCAGGAGACCGGCGAGGCGGCCACCGTGGCGCAGCCGACCAGCACCGCGGCGTGCCCGGGGCGCCCGTCGACGGTGAGCTGCCGGGCCCGCCAGAGCGCGACCAGGCAGATGGCGGCGACCAGGGCGGCCCACACGAACGGCAGGGTGGCCGGGGGCAGTCCGATCCGCATCAGCATCCCGTGCACCGACTGGTTGCCCAGCGAGGCCAGGTCGCCGATCCGCGACGTCTGTGCCACCGTGCCGGCCCAGTAGGTCCAACTCTCCCCCGGCAGCACCACGGCGGCGACCGCCGCGCAGGCCAGGAAGGCCGCCATCGCGCGGGCGGCGTCACGGTAGCGGCGGGCGGCGAGGAAGTACGCCACGAACAGCAGCGGAGTCAGTTTCACCGCGGCGGCCACCCCGACCAGCACCCCGCGCCACCGGGCCGGAACGATCTTCATGCCGTCCAGCAGCGCCAGCAGCACGATGAAGATGCTCACCTGCCCGAAACGCAGGTTGCTCTGCACCGGCGCGGAGAGCATCAGCACCGTCGCGGTCGCCGCGACGACCAGCGGCCCGCCGAACCGCGCCGTCGAGGCGCCGGGCGGGGCGGTGGCCAGGACCCGGCCGACCGGCACCGCGACGGCGATCACGGCGGCGACCGTCAGCAGCAGCCAGACCACCTCCAGCACCGGCGCCGGAAGCACCGCGACCGGCCAGAGCACGAGCGCGGCGAACGGCGGGTAGGTGAACGGGCCTCCGTTGGCCGCCTCGTACTCGTACAGGGGCCGACCGGCGAGCAGGTCGGCGAGCGCGCCCCGGTAGATGTACAGGTCGGAGAGATGGTCGGGGCGCTGGAGCACCAGGCCGATGGAAACCGCCGCGACGAGCGCGAACACGGTCCACAGCAGAATCACCCGACGGTCTCGCATCCGCTGAGGATAAAAGGAGCGTTCAAGCCCAGGCTCCGATGCTGTGGTGCCGCCACCGCGAGCGGGTTGGGTTTCGGCGGTGGGCGCGGTGTCAGGATGCGTCTGCCCGGCCGAACCGGGCGAGTTCGGCGCGGGCGTATCCGACCCGGTCGGTCTCCCGCCCGCCGGACGCGGCGATCTTGTCGGCCAGGCCGTGTGCGGCTTCGCGGCGAAGCCCGTCCCAGGAGGACATCGACGCCCTCGACACGCTCCTTGAGACGGACCAGAGCGCGTCTCGCACACAGAAGCCGACATCACTCGCTCCTCTACAATGCGTCCGAGAGCCGCGAACTCCCGACCACCGAGAAGATCACTGCGACGAGCCGGCCCCGTCGAAACGAACCCGTTGACCGGGGTGGTGCACGCTGAGATCGTCGCCAGAGCCCTGGGCCCCAGATGGCAGCGTTGCCAACCAAAGTGAAGAAAAACCGCGTAGTTGATCACTGGAACACCAGGTCAGGAAGCCTGCTCCCCGCGCACGCGGGGGTGATCCCGTGCGCGCGATCGCTGCGAAGAAGTCGCGCACCTGCTCCCCGCGCACGCGGGGGTGATCCGAAGTCCTCCGGCTTGAACGCCCGTCCGCGCTTCTGCTCCCCGCGCACGCGGGGGTGATCCTCGGTACGCGGCGCCCGCCGGCGCCGCCAGGAACTGCTCCCCGCGCACGCGGGGGTGATCCTCCGACCGGCGAAGAGCAGCATGTGAATTCTCCCTGCTCCCCGCGCACGCGGGGGTGATCCCGAGGCGCAGGACTCGAACCCGGCGGTGGCTGGCTGCTCCCCGCGCACGCGGGGGTGATCCCGCGTGCGTCGCGCCTGAGCAGGCCGTACAGCCCTGCTCCCCGCGCACGCGGGGGTGATCCCTGTGCTTCCTGGGCGCCGTTCGGGCCGTCGGACTGCTCCCCGCGCACGCGGGGGTGATCCCGGGAACACGAAGAGGGTCGGATCGCCCCCGTCCTGCTCCCCGCGCACGCGGGGGTGATCCCGCCGAGGTCGGCTCTCCCGGCTGGGCCATGGTCTGCTCCCCGCGCACGCGGGGGTGATCCCCAGCTCCGCGCGGAGGTGCAGGCGGCACTCGCCTGCTCCCCGCGCACGCGGGGGTGATCCCGGCGTGAACCTGCGATCCGTGTTCTTGAGGCTCTGCTCCCCGCGCACGCGGGGGTGATCCCACGGGCAGCGCCGGCACGCCGCCGCACTCGCACTGTTCCCCGCGCACGCGGGGGTGATCCACCTCGGTCAGGAGCGCGCGCCGTACCGGTTCTCTGTTCCCCGCGCACGCGGGGGTGATCCCGGCGCGAGAAGGTCTCCGGCATTGGAGGGCCACTGTTCCCCGCGCACGCGGGGGTGATCCGTCGGCGTGCCCGTGCCATTCGTGGTCCTTGCTCTGCTCCCCGCGCACGCGGGGGTGATCCGTAGGTGGCGGCGCTCAATCGCGTGCCGGCCTACTGCTCCCCGCGCACGCGGGGGTGATCCCTGGGTGCCGTCCTGCGGTGGGCGGATATCACCCTGTTCCCCGCGCACGCGGGGGTGATCCCGCTCTCGCCATGCAGGATGCCGGCCGTCAGCTCTGTTCCCCGCGCACGCGGGGGTGATCCCGGTAGTCACATCAACCTCTCTCCGCACGCTTGCTGATCCCCCGTAGTGGATCGGGTCGTAGCCGGTGCGAGCCTGTTCCCCGCGTACGCGGGGGTAATCCCGGACCGACCGGCGGGGCCGGCTGGTGGTCGGTCGTTTCCTGCGCACGCGGGGATGATCCCATCGCTTTGACCGCGTCGGCGACGCCAGCCGACTGTTCCCCGCGTACACGGTGTAGTCCCAGAGAAGGTGCGGACGGTATTGGCTTAGGGCTCGTCCCAGATAGTGAGGGCTGACCTGGCCTGACCTTCTTCTCCGCGATGGACGACATGGTGCGAAAGCTGGGCTCCGAACGACGCCCAAGCAGAACGCGGCACCTACCAGATGATCGGGTAGCCGCGGACAAGCCGAGCCGAGGAGGGTGTTTCCGCGACAGCACGCGGAGGAGCAGCGGCCCAGGTAGCCGCCGACATCGTGCATGCGCCTGTCGGGAACACGCGCCCGCTGCCGGCTTCACGGCCACGATCACCAAACGGTGGTCAGCTTCGCGGCGATTCGTGCCCTGCGGCTGCCGTTGGTTCGGTGAAGGTTTCGCGAAGCGCCGGGTCAAGTGACCGGCCGGTCGTCGGCTCGATGAACAACTCGGCGAGCAGGAGGTCGGCGAGGTGGGCTGGGTTGATGCCGGACTGTTTGCGGCCGAGGGCCTGTAACGCGCCACCAAGTCGTGCAGAGGTCCGGACGGCGGCTGCCGGTAGGCGACCGACCCGGCGGCGTCGGTCGACGGCCTCGGCGATGCGGGCGATCATCTCGGACCAGGTGAGGTTCTCGTCACCGACCGGGATGTCCTCACCTCGACGCTGCTCAAGTGCGTCGACCGCGACATCGGCGACGCTGCGTGCCGAGGCTGCGGCAGTCCCGCCGGCCGGGACGAGCAGGGGTGCGCGAGACCTCGCCCAACGATCCAGCGGACCGACCCAGTTCGACACCCGGTCGCCGGCCCGTCCGAAGATGAAAGGCAGTTCGAGTACGGCGACCGGTAGACCCGGGCCGGCAGCCGCTCGTCCTTCCCGGGCCTGCTCCAGCCGGCATCGGATGTACGCGTGGTGGGCCGGGAGGCGCCATTGGGGATGCAGCCGATCGTAGTAGGTGTAGTACGACCCCATGACGACGCCGCGGGTGAGACCTTGCTCGCGGGCGGCGGTGAGCAGGCGTACCACCGGGTCGACGAGGTCTCGGCGAAGTTTGGGATAGATCGGCCTGGGCAGCGAGCGTGGCTCGTCCGCGCGGGTGGCGTACACGACACCGTCGTGGCCGGCGAGCAACGGTCGCAGCTCGTCTGTCGAGGCAGATCCGAAATCGAGTGAATGATCGACGCCCGGGCCGGCGGTGCGTGCCAGGGTGGTCGCGGCGTGGCCGCGCTCGCGCAGTACGTCCACGACATGGGAGCCGATCAGGCCGGTTCCACCCACCACGAGAATCCGCATACCTGGATCGTCCACGCTGGACCTGGCCCCTTGTCAAGCGATGACCGCTTCTGGGCGTGCTTTGCACGGCTTGCGGATGCCGGCGGACCTCGGTTGGAATACCCCGATGGAACGGGTGGAGATCCGCAACGGGAGTGTGACGCTGTCCTGTCTCGACAGCGGATCGGGCGGTGACCCGGTCGTCTTCCTGCACGGACTGGCCGGCAGTGCCCGGGAGTTGTGGCCGTCGGCGACCGCGCTGGCCCCGCACCACCGCGTCGTCGCCGTCGACCAGCGCGGGCACGGCCACTCCGCCCGCCGCCCCGACGACCTGTCCCGCCGGGCGTACGTCGGCGACGTGGTCCACGTGATCGAGGCGCTGGGCGTCGAGCGGCCGGTGACGCTCGTCGGCCAGTCGATGGGCGGACACACCGCCATGCTGGTCGCGGCCTGGCATCCCGAGCTGGTGCGCCGGCTGGTGATGGTCGAGGCCGGCGTCGGGGGCGGCGGCGGGGACCTGCCGGCAGAACTCGGTGCCTGGTTCGCCTCCTGGCCGGTGCCGTTCCGCGACGCGCGGGCGGCGGCGGACTTCCTGGGCACGACCCCGATGTCGCGGTCGTGGATCAGGGATCTGGAGGAGCGTCCCGACGGTCTGTGGCCCCGGTTCGAACCGGATGTCATGCGGGACGCCATCGCGGCGGTCGTCGAGACGGCCCGCTGGCCGGAGTGGAGCAAGGTGGCAGCCCCCACCTTGCTCGTGTCCGGCCAGCGGGGCACCGTCCAGCCGGAGGAACTGGCGCGCATGTGCGCTACGGGTGCCGACGTCACGCACGTTGTCGTCGCGGATGCCGGTCATGACGTGCACCTCGACCAGCACCGGGCCTGGGTCGACGTGCTGCGGGCGTTCGTGGGCTGACCGCGCCGGACCGGCGGAACCCCCGGTCCCGTGCCGATAACGGATCGCCGGCCGCCGCCCGCGTGGGCCATCATGCCGGGATGTATGCCGACGAGGAGCCGTTGCCGGGAAACGCCACGAGTGGCGTCGTACGCGTCGGTGACACCGTACGGCGTCCGGCCGGGCCGTGGACCGACGCGGTCGACGCCCTGCTGGAACACCTGGCCGCGGTGGGCTTCACCGGGGCGCCCCGGCCGCTCGGACGCGACGAGCGGGGCCGGCAGGTGCTGGAGTACGTCCCCGGCGAGATCGGCGACGCGGCCGGCACCTACCCGACGGCGGAGTTGCCCGCGATCGGCCGGATGCTGGCCGGGTTGCACGAGGCGCTGGCGGGTTTCGTGCCGCCGGCCGGTGCGGTCTGGAACCGGCTGATCCCGCCGGACCGGGAGGAGATGGTCTGCCACAACGACGTGGCGCCGTGGAACCTGGTCCGGTCCGACCGGGGCTGGGTGTTGATCGACTGGGACGCCGCGGCGCCGGGTTCGCGGTCCTGGGACGTCGCGTACGCGGCGCAGAGCATGGCCGGCCTGCGCGTCGACCGGCCGGTGCCGGAGTCCGCGGCCCGGCTGCGGGCGTTCGTCGACGGCTACGGCGCCGATGACGCCGTACGCGCGGGGTTGGCGGATCTGCTGGGGCGCCGTGCCCGGGCCATGTACGACCTGCTGCGGGACGGCGCGGACCGGCAGGTTCAGCCGTGGGCCAGGATCTGGACCGAGAACGGCCCCTACTGGCTGGCGACCGCGGAGTATCTCGACGCGCACCGCGAGGCGTGGCGCGAGGCGTTGCGCTGAGGGAGGGTCGGCTCACCGACCGGCTGCTGCCAAGGGCTGACCGTCGAGGAGGGCCAGCAGGGTGGTGTGCGTCTCCTCGTCGGCGGCCACGACGAGCCCGCCCGCGCCGGTGTGGAGCGGCTGTCCGTCGATGCCGGTCACGACGCAGCCGGCGGCCTGGCACAGGGCGATGCCGCTGGCGAAGTGCACGCTGTCGCGCAGGTCGCCGTCGGTGACGTAGGCGGCCCGCCGGCCGGCCGCGACCCAGGTCACCGCCAGGGTGGTGGAGACCACGCGTGGCCGGAACCGCTCGACGAACCGCGGGTCGGCGATCAGCCGGAGTGCCCGGAAGGCCGGGTCGTACGGGTCCGGCGAGTCGAGGTTGACGTCCACGAGTCGCGTGCCGGCCGACGGGGTGAGCGGCTCGTCGACGCCGCCGTGGCGTACGCACGCGCGGGTGCCGTCGGTCCAGAACACCTCGTCGGCGAACGGGTCGGCGCAGGCCGCCGCCACGGTTCGCGTACCCGCGCGCAGGGCGACGTTCACCGCGACCAGCATGCCGCGTGCCGCGTAGTTGGCGGTTCCGCACAGTGGGTCCACCAGCCACACCCGGCCGGTCGTGCCGGCCCCGCTGCGTCCACTCTCCTCGCCCACCACGGTGTCGTCGGGTCGGGCGGCCCGTAGGACGTCGAGGATGGCCTGCTCCGCCTCGAGGTCGGCGGCGGTGGCGAAGTCGCCGTCACCCTTCTCGACGCGCGTCAGCGATGTTCCGTACCTGGAACGCACGACGGCGGCCCCGGCGCGCGCGGCGGTGATGGCCAGGTCCCGGTCGGTCATCGGCATGCGCGCAGGATATGGGCCGGCCGTGGCTGCCGTGCGCCCCGGTCGCGGCGGGTGACCGGATTCCACTACTTGACAGCAACCATCAAGTACTTGACGATAAGCGTCAAGCAATGAAGGAGGTGCCACCTTGCCACCGAGCCAGCAAGAGCTGGTCGAGCAACTCGTCAGGTTGATCGACATCCGCCTGCTCGACCCGCTCGAGATCCTGCTCGACGGCGACGACGCGGTCGCCGCCCTACGGGAAATCGTCCGCTCCCGCGCCAGGTCCTGGGCCACCCAGATGCTCGGCGACGATCACCGGGTCGCCGTCGGGGCGATCGTGCGGGCAATCTCGACGCTCTACCCGGGCGACAGCCCGTTCGACCCGCCCCTGGACTGGTGGCGCAGCCCGCTCGGCCAGGTCGTCGCCGGACGGATGGGCCACCCCACCGCCCAGTCGGTGTCGTACGCGGTGGCCGGCGCCATGCTCGGCATCACCCGGCAGGGCGTCCACGACCTGGTCTCCCGTGGCAAGCTCGCCCGTCACCCGGAGGGCGGCGTGCTTCCCGCCTCCGTCCGCGACCGGCTACTACAGCAGGGAAGCAGGAATGCCTGACACGCTCGTCGACTCCGGCCCCGTACCCATCGCGGCCCGCGACCTCGGCGGCCCCGGACGCCCGCTGCTGCTCCTGCACGGCGCGGGCGGCAACCTCGCCCAGATGACGGCTCTCGCCGAGGCGTTGCGGCCGGCACACCGGGTGGTCACCGTCGACCTGCGCGGCCACGGACGATCCGGGGACGGACCGTGGCACTGGGACGAGGTCCTGGCCGATCTGGCCGGCGTCGCCGACAGCCTCGGCCTGGTCCGGCCGGCGGTGGTCGGCCACTCGCTCGGCGGGATGCTGGCCGCCCTCTGGGCGCAGCGCCACCCGGAGTGCCCCGGCGCGGTCAGCCTCGACGGAACCCCCACCCTGGACCGTCTCGACCAACTGTCCGGAATGGACGCGGAGCAGGCGGCGGGCGACCTCGCCAAGCTGCGGGCGGTCTTCGACGCGATGGGCGCGATGCTCGCCGAGCCGCTCGGCGCCGACCAGGTGGCCGCGGCACTGGCCGGGCAGCGCGCGATGGCGCAGCGGTACGGCGCGGACCCGCGGGAGTGGGCGGCGGCGTTCGAACGCAACCTGGTGCCGTGCGACGACGGCCGCAGCCGGCTGCGTCCCGGGCCGGAGCTGACCGCCCGGCTGCGCGAGGCGATGTCCTCGCTCGACCTGCTCCCGGCCTACCGGGAGACCCGGTCCCCGCTGCTGCTCGTGCTCGCCACCGAGGATCTGCCCGAACAGCAGCCGTTCCGCGAGCTGTACGCGGCGTACCGTCGTGGCACCGCCGAACGGCTGGCCGCTGTGGACAATCCGGCCTTGCGGGTGGTGTGTCTTTCCGGCGCGAGCCACGCGATGGTCGCCGAGGACCCGGCGCGGATCGCCGCGCTGGTCACCGACTTCCTCGCCACGGCGGCCGCCGGCCGCTGAGCGCGGGGTCGCTCCGACCGGCGGGCGCGGCCCGGGATGGCGGGTCAGCCGAAGCGGCCGTTGACGTAGTCGGCGGTGCGGCGGTCCTGCGGGTCGCCGAACATCCGCCCGGTGTCGCCGTGCTCCACGACGTAGCCGGGCCGGCCCTCCTCGGCGAGGAAGAACGCGCACTGCTGGGAGACCCGGGCGGCTTGCTGCATGTTGTGGGTGACGATGATGATGGTGACCTCGGAACGTAGTTCGCCGATGGTCTCCTCGATGCGCCGGGTCGAGGTCGGGTCGAGCGCCGAGCAGGGTTCGTCCATCAGGAGCACGTCGGGGCGTACGGCGAGGGAGCGGGCGATGCACAGCCGCTGCTGCTGTCCACCGGACAGGGCCCCGCCGGGCTGCCGGAGCCGGTCCTTGACCTCGCGCCACAGTCCGGCCCGGGTGAGGCACTCCTCGACGAGCTGGGCCTTCTCGGCCCGGCCGGCACGGATGCCGGTGAGCTTGAGGCCGGCGGTGACGTTGTCGGCGATGGACATGGTGGGAAACGGGTTCGGCTTCTGGAAGACCATCCCGATACGTCGGCGGGTCTCGGTGAGCCGCGGCCCGGGCGCGTAGATGTCCTGCTCGTCGAGAAGGACCTCACCGGCGAGCGACGCGGACGGCACCAGTTCGTGCATCCGGTTGAGGATGCGCAGGAACGTCGACTTGCCGCAGCCGGAGGGTCCGATCAGGGCGGTGACCACGCCGGCGGGCATGGTCAGCGACACCCGGTCGAGGACCTTGTGGGTGCCGAACCAGGCCGACAGGTCCTGCGTACGCAGGGCCGAGCCGGTGGCGTGGGCGGGGGCGTGGGCGTGGATCCCGTCCAGTTCGAATTCCGTGGTGGCGGCAGTCATCGGCGACTCCTTCGAATCCGAGCGCGGCCGCCGGGGACGTTAACCGTTTCCGGCGACCGGAGGGTGAACGTGGACACTCCTGGAAATGGCCGGGCATCCGGAGCCCTTTTGCCCGATTGGCTGCGCGTTAACGCGGAGGCCGTGTCGCGCGAATTCAGCCGTTGAGTGACGTTGGTGGCACGAAGAGTCACCGACTGATGGGCTGGGACCCGGCCTCAGATCGAGGCTGATCGAAATCCAGCGGAGGTATCCCGCAGATGCGCAAGACCACCCTGAAGGGTGCCGCGGTGGCGTTCACCGCCGTGGCTCTGTCGCTGGCGCTCGGTGCCGGCAACGCCGCGTACGCCGACCCGCCGTTCACCCCGGACGCCGACGACATCGTCGGCGCGGGCTCGGACACCAGCCAGTTCGTCTTGAACGCCCTGGCCACCTCCTACAACGGACAGAGCCCCGCCCCGACCAGCCGGCTGGCCTCGTGGGACGCGACCGGTACGCCGAACCCGCTCCAGCCGCAGGCCGGCGCACCGTCCATCGCCCGCCCGAACGGTTCGACCGCGGGCATCAACGCGCTGACCGCCGCCGCCAACAGCCCCACCAGCAACCCGGAGGACGACTACCTCGACTTCGCCCGCTCGTCCAGCCCGCCGGAGAACTACCCGTCGCCGCCGGTTCCGCTGAAGTTCTACCCCTTCGCCCTCGACTCGCTGGCGATCGCGGTCGCCCGTAGCAACGCCGACGGCTCCCCGAACACCAACGCCCCGGCGACCCTCGTCTTCACCGTCGCCCGGCTGGCCGCGATCTACCAGTGCACCGCGACCGCCAACCAGTGGAGCGACTTCGTCCCCGGCGCCTCCACCGCCACCATCCGGCCGCTGCTGCCCCAGCCCGGCTCCGGCACCCGCTCCTACTTCCTCTCCCAGATCGGTCTGACCGAGGCGCAGATCGTGACCAAGAGCGAGAGCCCGGGCAGCTTCTGCGTCAACGACGACCCGCAGGAGCACGACCCGGCCCCGATCAACTCGAACGCCAACGCGATCGCGCCGTTCTCGGTCGGTCGCTACAACACCGACGTCCCGGTGGTCAACGGGCAGAAGATCATCGCCCTGCGTACCAGCACCGGCAACTTCAACCCCAGCCGCCGGCTCTACAACGTGGTAAAGGTCAGCCGGATCGCCACGGTCGGCGCCTTCTTCTCCCCGACCGGCTTCGTCTGCAGCGCCGCCGCTGACGCCATCATCACGGCGAACGGCTTCACGCCGCTGCCGAAGGGCACGTCCCCCGGCAACTGCGGCGTGTGACGAGCACCTGTTCCCGGGGCCGGACGGCGTTGCCGTCCGGCCCCGCTCCATACCCCGCTCAGAGCAGGTTGGGCAGCAGCCGGACGGCGGCCTCGTACACCTGCCAGCCGCAGGCCAGCACGATCGGGGTGCCGACCACCCACGCCTCGACCCGGCCCCAGCGGTGCCGGGCCCAGGTGAGCCCCCCGGCGGCCAGGGCGAGTGCCTGCAACCACAGCACCAGCGGGAACGCGGCCGTCGGGTCCGGCTGGAGCGCCCGCTCGTACGCCGCCACGAGCCGGGGCCGGCCGGCCGGTGCCGGCCAGGGTTCGCCGACGAGTACGGCGTCGACGAAGACGGTGTCGGCGGCGGTCAGCATCCGGGTGGCGTCGGTCGTCACCAGGGTCAGCCGGCCACCACCGGCCGGCAGCGGTGCCGGCAGCGGATCGCCGTCGCGCCGGACACCCTCGACCCGGTAGGTGACCTCGCCCTGGCCGGTGACGAGATTGACGGTCGCGCCGGGGACGAGGTCCGGCACCCGCCGGAACGGCGCCCCGAAGGTGCCGGCCCGGCCGTAGAGCAGCGACACCCCGGCCTGGCCGGGCAGCGGGGTGTCGCGGCGGTGTCCCGGCCCGGCGAGCAGGTCGGCCGCTGACGTGCCCTCGACCACCACCGTCTCCAGCCCGATCGACGGGGCGGTGAGGACGGCGACCGGCGTGCCGGGCGCGATGGCACCGCCGATCGGCGCGGTGGCCTGCGCCAGGTCGCCCCGGATCTGGTCGAACAGGTTGTTCTGCGTCCGCTGCTGCTGCAACGGGCTGACCACCAGCAGATAGCCGACGAAGCCGAACACCAGCAGCGCCACCAGCGTCAGCGCGCCCGCCACCGACAACGCGCCGCGACCGGTCCGGACCGGACCGGCGTCGACCTGCGTACCAGCCATTTCCTGGCTCCTTCGTGACGAGGCCGGGGGCGGCGCGTGGGCCGCCCCCGGCCGGGGAGAAACGGGATCCGCTACCGGACCAGCAGCCGCCGGGCGGTCTGGCCGAGCCGGCGCAGCGGATGGTCCGGCTGGGCGGCCAGCAGCACGAACGGCAGGACGAGCAGGACGAGCAGGCCGGTGCCGAGCACCGCCGGCAGCGCCCACCGGCCGAGCACCGACGTCTCGCCGCGGGTCAGCGCCCGTGGCACGACGGCCGGTGGTCCGGCCGGTGCCGGTGCCGCCGACGTCGGTGCCGGCGTGCCGGACGCCGGCGCCGACGGGGTGCCAGTCGGACCGGGGTCCGTCGACCCACCGCCGGCACCGGCCGGCGACGACGGCCCGGGGGTGGGTGTCGGCGGCGCTCCCTGTTGCCGGGCGACCGCCTCGGCCAGGGTGCGGGTCTGCCGGCGCAACTCCGGCGGCAGCGGCGCGTAGCCGTCGGGCAGCTGCCCCGGTCCGGTGCCGGGCGTCTGCCGCCGGTCGTCGACCGCCCGGCGCAGGAACTCGGCGTAGTCGGCGGCGACGTCGGCGGCCAGCCCGGCGGTCGGCACCGCCGCGTAGACGGGCAGCGTGCCCGGGTAGGCGCCGGCGGGCAGGTTGGCGTGGTCGACACGCAGCGTGCCGCTCGCCTCGTCACGCACCGTGTGCCGCAGCGCTTCCGTCATCGACTCCGGGGTCGGGCCGGCGAACGTACGCCCGCCGTCGGCCGTCCGGCCGGTCTGAAGCTGTGCCGTCGGCAGCCCGTACGCCCGCGCGTACGCGACCGAGGTGACGGCGAGGTAGACCCGGCTCGGGTGGTAGAGGCGGTTCGGCTTGCTCCACACCCAGTTCGGCGCCTCGATCGTGCCCGTGTTGCTGCACTCCTGGTTGAGGCCCTGCGAGTCGGCGATCATGTAGGCGGCGGCCTCCAGGCTGGGCGCGACGTGCTGGCTGGCGGTCAGCGCCGGCAGCGGCCCGCACGGCACGCCCTCCTGCCGCCAGTCGTCGCGCAGCTCGAAGCGGGCCATCGGGAACGGCGTGCCCCGGTAGGCCGGGTTGACCACGGTGCCGTACTCGTCGGGCTGGCCGCCGAGCCACCGCGCCGCCTCCCCGTCGGCGGCGATGTAGCGGGTCAGTTCGTGGTAGGCGTCCGAGTCGTTGGTGATCACCGCGATGCTCTGCGCCACGACCGCGTTGTTGCGGTTGGCCGGCTCCCCGTCGGCGACCGGATAGTCGGGGTTGAGGGCGTGGAACTCCGGGTCGTGGAACAGCGTCTGCGGGTTCTCCCCGACCGCCGGGTGGTCGTGGTTGCCCCAGCCGACGTTCTTGTACGACTGGGTCAGCAGCTTGGCCAGCAGCCGTGGGTTGAGCCGCAGGCCGGCCAGTTCGTACGGGTCGGCGCCCGGCACCTGCACGTCGACCGCGAACGTCACCGCGACCCCGGTGGCCAGCACCGGTGCGTGCACCAGCGGCCGGGGCGAGTTCGTCACCGGCCGGGTGACCAGGGCGGCGTCGGCGGCGTACTCGGTGCCGCTCGGGGTGACGAGCAGGTTGCGGGCCACCTCCTCGCTCTGCCGCACGTGCGCGATCTTCGGGGCGGACGTGTCGACGCACATGTCCTGCCCGAGGCGGCGCATCGCCAGGTCGGCGGTCTCGGCGCCGACGAGGGCGCGTTGAGGCCGTGGGTCGGTGGCGTCGCAGGTCGCGTCCGGCGGCGCGATCGTGATCGGCACGACGAACCGGTTGCGCCAGTTCGACTCCAGCGACCACGCCTGTGCGGTCAGGCTCTCGTTGAAGGTGACGCCCTGGTTCGGGGCGCCGAGCGGGGCGAGGGGCCCGGCCCGGCAGGGTGCGTCGGCGTCGGCGGTGCAGACCAGGTCCATGACCGGCACGACCACGATGGAACACTCGCGGGTCGACGAGCAGCCGAGGCTCGGGGTCGTCACCTCGTCGCGGATCTCGAACCGGACGTCGGACCGGCTGCCGGAGAGGCCGGTCGGCTCGACCAGGGTGGTGCCGGCGAAGGAAGCCGTGCCGAAGTCCGGCGGCACGTCGCCGGTCTGCATCCGGTACGGCTCGCCGCGGGTGACCGCCTTGAACGGGTGCACGTATCCGACGGCCTGCCGCGGCGCCGGCTGGAGCGCGTCCCAGTACGACATCCGCGACGCCATGTGGACGATCGGGCGCTGGAAGTAGCAGTCCTCCTGCGCGGGGTCGACGCCGGCGCACTGCATCACGACGACCGGGTATTCCATCTCGTGGGGCACGCTGGCGTTCTGCGGGACGGTCCCGATCGGCAGGCCGTGGCTGGGCACGAAACCGGACCAGCTCAACCGGATCACCTGCCGGTTGATCAGGTTCTGGTGTGCGGAGACCGAGACGGTCGCGGTCCGGGTCTCCCGGTCGCCGCGCTCGATCTCCCTGGTCAGGGTCCAGGCGACCGCGGCCGCTGGTTCCGCCGTCGCCGGCCGGCCGAGCAGGCCGGGGGCGACGGCCGCGGCGGCGAGCAGCGCGACCGCGAACGCGGCGCGTCGGGCGGCGCTCACCGCCGGGGCTCCGGCCGGCGGGCCAGCGACCGGGTGACCAGCGCGGGCAGCAGCACCACGAGCAGGACGAGGCCGGCGGCGAGCACCGGCAGCCACCGGCTGGTGCCGTCCTGCCGGAAGGCGGCCACCTCGGTCGCCGAGCCGACCAGGTCGGTCTCGGACCCGCCGGCGAGGATCGGCTGGCCGGTCTCCGGGTCGACGTCGGCGATGCCGTCGCCGTCGAGGTCGACCGGGGGCGCGCCCGCCGACGGGGACGTACCGGCGGACGGCACCCCGCCCGACGGCGTGCCGCCGCCGGGCGGCGGGGTCGCCGTACCGGTCGGGCGGGGGCCGCCACCCGCCGCGCCGCACGGGCCCTGGCCCTGCCGGTCGCACTCCGGCGGGTTCGGCGCTTCGCGGGCGAGCTTGTTGACACCGGGGTTACGCGGGTCGAAGGTCGGGTTCGGACAGTTGGCGAAGTCCTTGTCGGTCCGGTCCTCGGCCGAGAGCTTCGCGATCCGGCCGATCTGGTCGAAGCCGGCCTGCACGAGGTTGCGCGGCAGCGGCGAGTAGCCGAGCTGGCCGGCGTTGCGCTGCCCCTCGCAGATCGAGTAATAGGCGTAGTCGGCCAGTGCCCGGGCCCGGCCGGGCGTCATCCGCCGGTCGTTCACGTCGACCGGCAGGATCATGTACGAGTACGACGACAGCGGGTACGCCCGCCGGTCGGAACTGGCGTACACCCCGTCGAGGACCTGGGTGAGGTATTCGCGCGGGTTGCTGCGGTCGGTGTTGATCCGGGCCTCCTGCAACGCGACGGCGACGTTGTGGTCGGTCGGCGCGACGTAGTAGCCGGCCCGGTTGAGCATCTTGGCCACCGGATAGTTCTTGTTGCGGGCGTAGGAGAACTCGACGTAGCCGATGGTGCCGTTGCCGGAGCCGGCGGCCACGTAGTTGGCGACGTTGTCGGACCCGCTCTGCGCCACCTGCCGGCCCTTGCGCGGGTAGTACGACGTCAGGCCCTGGCAGCCGCAGTAGTCGCGCCACTGCCGCTGATGCTGCTTGTCCATCCAGAGCGAGAACTGGGCGGTCGTACCCGAGCCGTCGGAGCGCACCACCGGGACGATGTCGATCGCCGGCAGCGCCCGGCCGTTGTTGTCCCGGGTGATCGCCGGGTCGTTCCACTTGGTGATCCGGTTGGTGAAGATGCCGACGATCGTCTCGCCGGACAGCCGCAGGTCGCGGTAGAGCCGGCCGCCGACCTCGATGTGGTACATGAACGAGGTGCCGCCGGCGACGATCGGCATGTAGGCGAACTCCCGCCGGGCCTCCTCGACCACGCCCGTGACCGGGTCCGGCCGGGTCTGGTACGGGATCTCCGAGACGCCGAAGTCGCTCTGGAAGTTGCTGAAGTCGCGGCGCCCCGCCGACGACCCGTTCGCGGTGTAGACGACCCGGTTGCCGGTCGTCTGCACGCCGGTGACCCACTGTTGCAGCGCGTTCGCGCTCCACGTCGAGCCGGTCCCCTCGACCTGCTCGTACGGCACCGCGAAGGCGGGTGCCGCCGGTGTCGTCACCGCGACCAGTATCGCCAGCACCGCGCCGGCCAGCCTGCCGCGCCGCTTCATCGTTGCTCCTCCAGACGGTTCGGTGGTCATCGCGTGCCGTCCCGCCGGGCCGCGACCAGGCGGGCCACGACGAAGAGCACGAGCACGAGTACGAGCAGCAGGGCCGCGCCGCCGAACGCCCGGGCGATGTACGTCGGCTCGCCGCTGCGGACCAGCGAGTAGACGAACAGCGGCAGCGAGTTCATCGAGTTGTTCAGCGGGTCGGCGTTGAGGAAGTTGGACGCGCCCGAGGTCAGCAGGACCGGCGAGGTCTCGCCGACACCGCGGGCGGTGCCCAGGATCAGGGCGGTGGCCAGGCCCGGCCGGGCGGTCGGCAGCACCACGTGCCACACCGTCTGCCACTGCGACGCGCCCAGGGCCAGGCTCGCCTCGCGCAGCCCGCCGGGCACCACGCGGAGTACGACGTCGGCGGCGCGGGCGATGATCGGCAGCATCATCACCGACAGGGCCAGCGCGGCGGCCAGCCCGGAACGCGGGAAGCCGAGGGTCACCTGCAGCACCGTGTAGATGAACAGGCCCGCCACGATCGACGGCAGCGCGGTCATCGCCTCGACGATGGTGCGGACCAGGCGGCTGAACCGGCCGCCGACCTCGGTGATGAACACGGCGGTGGCCACGCCGAGCGGCAGGGTCACGGCGATCGCGATGCTGATCTCGATGAGGGTGCCGACGATCGCGTGCAGCGCGCCGCCGGTGTCGAGCGGGGTCAGCGGGCCGGCGGCCGACAGGTCCTGCGTGTAGAAGTTCGGCTGGACCAGCGCGTCCAGGCCGCGCCAGACGGTGTAGCCGATCACGGTGAGCAGGGCGGCGCCGACGAGGGCCGCCCCGGCGTGCACGACCGCGGCGGCGATCCGGTCGGCGACCACCGGGGCCGGGTGCCGGACCACGGTGACGGCGGCGTACAGCAGCAGGAAGCAGCCGAGCCACAGCAGCAGGAAGCCGATGGTGCCGTCGGTGGGCAGCAGCCCGCGAAACAGCAGCCAGGCCAGGGACAGCCCGCCGACGACCGAGCCGACCAGGGCCAGTACGTCGTCGAGGGTGCGTGGGCGCAGTTCGCGGCGCGGCTCGGCGGCCGACGGCTCCGCGGCGGCCGGCGGTGGTTCGGCGCGGACGCTGGTGGTGCCGCGCGCCACGGTGCCGTTGCCGGCCGGCGGGGCGGCGGGTGGTGGTGTGGTCGTCTCGGTCGGCACCGGTCGGGCTCGCTCTCTCGGTCAGATCTCGGTCGCGGCGCCGCTGCGGCCACGGCCCACGACGACGGCGGCGACCGTGTTGACGGCCAGCGTGATGAGGAAGAGCACCAGGCCCGCCGCGAGCAGCGCGGAGAGTTGACCGGCGTCGGCGTCGCCGAACCGGACCGCGATCAGCGACGAGGTGGTGATGGTGCCGTTCTCCAGGATCCGGATCTTCACGTCGAACGCGGTCGAGATGATGAAGACCACGGCGATCGTCTCGCCCAGCGCCCGGCCCAGGCCGAGCATGGCGCCGCCGATGATCCCGCCCCGGCCGAACGGCAGGACCACCGAACGGATCACGCCCCACTGGGTGGCGCCCAGTGCCCAGGCCGCTTCCCGTTCGCTCTGCGGGGCCTGCGCGAAGACCTCCCGCATCACCGAGCAGGCGATCGGGAGCACCATCATGGCGACGACGACACCGGCGACGAACGCCGAGGAGGTGTAGCGGCTCTCCGGCCAGATCGCGGCGTGCGGGTCGACCGGGTCGGCGTCCGTCCCGACGGCGAAGAACGGCAGCCAGCTTCCGTACGCGTGCAGCCAGCGGGCGATCCTGATCAGTTCAGGCTGGAGGAACGCCAGCCCGACGAGCCCGTAGACCACACTGGGTACGGCCGCCATCAGGTCCACGGTGGACACCAGTGGCCGGCGCAGCCGGGTCGGGGCGTACTCGGTGATGTAGAGCGCGGTCACCAGCGCCAGCGGGAAGGCGACGGCGATGGCCACCGCGGCGACGAGCCCCGTACCGACCACGACGGCGGCGATGCCGAGCACGTTGCGTTCGGGGTTCCAGTCGCTCTCGACGAAGAACCGCCACCCGTAGTTGCGCAGCGTGGGCACCGCCTGGACGGCCAGGAAGACCCCGATCCCACCCATGATCAGCAGCATGAGGACGCCAGCGGCGCGGGCCCCGGCCCGGAAGAGCCGGTCGACCGGCGCGGCACCGGTGCCCGTCGACCGGCGCCGCTCGTCGTCCACCTTCGTGGCGCGCACCACCGCTCCCCCCGTCCCGGTCAGGGCCGTGGCGGGGCGGCGGCGAGTTGCTGCCGGCGGGCCCAGAGCACGGCCGCCGCACCGCCGGCGACGAGCAGCGCCGCGACGTAGAGGAAGCCGCCGAGCCCGATCCCGGTCTTCGGCAGCGAGCCCGGCGGCGGGGTGCCGGTCGGGGTCGGGGTCGGGTCCTCGGTCGGCGTCGGGGTCGGCGTCGGGTCGTCCGTCGGCGTCGGGGTGGGCGATCCGGTCGGCGTCGGGGTCGGCGAGGGCGATCCGGTCGGCGACTGCGACGGCGTCGGCGAGGCGGAGGCCGACGGGGTGGCGGTCGGTTCGCCGGTGACGACCTCCCATCCGTCTCCGGTGACGCGGATCCGGGCCTCGAGGGTGTCCGGCGAGAAGTTGAACTCGTCGTCGTAGCAGATCAGTTCGAGGACGTAGGCACCGTCGGGCAGGTCGAGGACGCCGCCGGCCTGCGCGAGGTCGGTGAGCGAGCCGTCGACCGTGCCACTCACCGGAGCCTGGTCCAGGCCGGGTCCCGGAACGGAGACCAGGCTGAACGGCGTCACCTCGTCGTTGCGCAGGAAGAGGTCCGCGGCGGTGCCGTAGCCGGTCGGGCAGGGTCCGCTGGCGGTGAAGTCGGCGAACGGTGCCGTCGCGACCTGGCCGGCGGTCGGGTCGAGCGTGATCGTCCCGACCGGTGCCGCCACGGCGGGGCCGACCAGCACCGGTACGGCGACCGCCACCGCCACCCCGACGGCGATCGCGGTGGCACCGAACAGCCGGGCGGTCCGTACGCGCGACGGCGTTGACGCATTGCGAGGCACGATGAGAACTCCTGTCGGAAACCGGCGACCGGTTGCGCGGGATCCCGCGCCGGGAATCGAGCCCAGGAAACTCAGGGCCGGTTACCGGGGTGTCGACGCCCGGTTAACGGACCACAAAGGAAGCGTCACCGCGAAACGGCGGCCACAATTCAAGATCGCATTAGCCGGCGGGTGGGTCCGCCGACCAGAATCGTCCGCGCCGGCCGACGGCCGGGTCGACCTCCGCGTACGGTGCGGCCGCGAGAAAGCGTTCGGTTGCCCGGTGGCAGTCGATTCTGCGTTTGTAGCTGCGGTAGGAGACGGCGGTCACGTCGTCCCCGTTCCCGTACATCCGCCACGTCCAGTCCCGGTCCGGGACGTGGACCACCTCGATCGATGCGGCCGACACCCCGTCGCGTACCGCCCGGATCGCCGTCATCGCGTCCTGAAGTGCGGGGAAGCCGCTCGACGACACCCCGAGGACGCGGTTGTTCGAGGCGACCAGCCGCCAGACGATCACCCCCCGCGAAGTGCGGTACACGCGGAACTGCGCGACCGGCCGGTGGCCAGCATCCATACGCGAGCGCTCCGTCCCGCCACGCCGGATCTTCGGGCATGGCCTGATCGCCCACGCCATAGGTCATATCGCGCGGGTCGCCGAAATGCCGGATACACAGGGCGCTTCGCCCCCGGAGACGCATGCTCCAAGTAGGCACTAACCATGAGTGGAGGCACGTGTGAACGACGGGCGTGCTACGCATGAACGGGAGCATTCGCCGACGTTCACCAGGCGTTGGACGGGGTGGCCGCGCAGCGGTTTCCGGGGCGGCACAATGATCGGCGAAATGGTCGCCCAACGAACGTATTCAATCCTCGGCCAATAACGTCAGACATGGTGCGTCGAGGCAGCTTTCCCGGGCTGGGAAAGCACCTGGCGGACGCCGGTCTGATATCGCCAGATGGTCGGGACGCGGACCCGTACGGTCACCGCCGCCGGGGTCCGGGCGGCGGTGACCGGGTTCAGACGGTGACGGTGGCCGGGGTGCCGACCGGCAGCCGGCGCAGGCCGCGCCGAATCTCGTCGGGCGCCGTCGCGAAGGCGCCGTCGACGGCGTCACCGTCCTGCCGGAAATGTGCCCAGCCCTCGTAGTGCACCGGCACGACGGTCCGCGCCCGGACGAGGCGGCACAGTTCGACACCCTCACGCGCCGTCATCGTGTAGCGCAACGGGCCGGTGACCGGGAACCGTACGGCGCCCAGATGCAGCAGCACGACGCTGACCGCGAAGCGGTCGGCGACCCGCCTCAGGCCGGAGTGGAGCACGGTGTCGCCGGTGATCCACAGGACTCCGTGCCGCTGGCCGGCCCAACGCAAGGCGAATCCGACCACGCCGCCGACGATCGGGCGGCTCAGCGGCGGGCCGTGCCGGGCCGGGGTGGCGGTTACCTCGATCGTGGGTCGGCCCGGTGCCTCGAGCCGGGTCGCCGCCCAGGGCGCGAGGCCGCGGGCGGTGCCGCCGAGCCGGCGGGCGCCGGACGTCGTGGTGACCACGGTGCCGGCCGACGGCAGCAGGGCGCGGCCGGCCCGGTCCAGGTTGTCGCCGTGGTGGTCGTGGGTGAGCAGGACCGCGTCGATCGGCGGCAGTTCGCCGGGCGTGATCGCGGGGTCGGTGAGCTTGCGCGACGACGTGCCCCAGCCGAACCCGTACCGCTCGCCGGCCGGGTCGAAGGTCGGGTCGGTGAGCAGGCGCCACCCGCCGAACTCGATCAGCGCGGTCGGTCCGCCGATGTGGGTGATGCGTACGTCGGTCATGACCTCTGGCTACCTCTCCTGGTGGTCCTGTCGGGACGGGTACGCCGGTGGCCCCCGGAACGACCACCGGCGAAGGTTCAGCGGGCGGTGGTCGGGGTGGCCGGGCGGGCGTGTTCGAGGGCCCAATTCAGGGCGTAGTCGGCGATCTCCTCCCAGCCGTCCTCGGCGGGCAGCAGGTGTGCCCGGCCGGGGAACTCGACGACCTCGGTGGTGGTGTGGGACTTGTAGTGCCTGGCGTTGGAGCGCTGGATGACCGGCGGCATGATGTGGTCGTTCTCGCCGGCGATGAACAGCAGTGGCGCCCGGTCGTCGTTGTGGTAGTCGACCCAGGTGTCCTGGTGGCCGGGCTGGAAGTTCGCCAGCGCGCTGCCCCAGACGATCGAGCCGGGGGCCGGGATGTGGTAGCGCTCGTACGTGGCCCGTGCCCGCTCCTCGGGGAACGTGTTGGTGAAGGCGTAGCGCCACTGCTTGAAGGTGAGGCCGACGGCCCGGTGCCGGTTGGCGGGGTTCTTCAGCACCGGCAGCAGCGACCTGATCTGGCTCGGCGGCACGACCGCCACGCCCTCGGTGGGGGCGGAGTTGATGGCGACGCCGGCGGCGCCGTACCCGTGGTCGAGCAGGATCTGGGTGAACGCGCCGCCGGCGGAGTGTCCCATCAGGATCGGCGGGGTCGGCAGTTCCTTGATCAGTGCTTCGAGGCGGTCGATGATCTGCGGCACGGTCACCGTCTCGATCGGGGTCGGGTCGGCGTTAAGCGCCTCGACCTCGACGTCGAAGCCGGGGTAGGTGGGGGTGAGGACCCGGTAGCCCTGGCTCTCGTAGCGGGTCTTCCAGTTCTCCCAGGAGCGCGGGGTGACCCAGAAACCGTGGATGAGAAGGATGGTGTCGGGTTTGCCGGTCATGGCGGATCGTCCTTTCGAGGAGGGCGGGTCAGGCGCCGTAGGTGTCGAGGATGGTGGGTCAGGCGCCGTAGGTGTCGAGGAAGGCGAGCAGGTCGGAGCCGAGCTGCTCCTTGTGGGTGTCGGTGATGCCGTGCGGGGCGCCCGGATAGACCCTGAGTTCGGCGTTGCTGATCCGGGCGGCGGCGGCCTTGCCACCGACCTCGAACGGGACGACCTGGTCGTCGTCGCCGTGGATGACCAGGGTCGGGATGTCGAAGGCGTCGAGGTCGGGGCGGAAGTCGGTGGCGGAGAAGGCGGCGACGCACTCATAGGCGTTGCGGTGGCCGGCCTGCATGCTCTGCAGCCAGAAGGCGTCGCGGATGCCCTGCGAGACGTTCGCGCCGGGCCGGTTGTTGCCGAAGAAGGGGCCGTCGGCGAGGTCCCGGTAGAGCTGGGAGCGGTCGGTGCGGGAGCCGGCACGGATGCCGTCGAAGACCTCGACCGGTACGCCGCCGGAGTTGTCGTCGGTGCGCAGCATGAGCGGCGGTACGGCGGACACGAGGACGGCCTGCGCGACGCGGGCGGTGCCGTGCCGGCCGATGTAGCGGGCGACCTCGCCACCGCCGGTGGAGAAGCCGATCAGGGTGACCTCGCGCAGGTCGAGGGTGTCGATCAGGGTGGCCAGGTCGTCGGCGTAGGTGTCCATCTCGTTGCCGTGCCAGGTCTGGGTGGAGCGGCCGTGGCCGCGCCGGTCGTGGGCGACGACCCGGTAGCCGTTGCCGGCCAGGAAGAGCGCCTGCGCCTCCCAACTGTCGGAGTTCAGCGGCCAGCCGTGGGACAGCACGACCGGGCGGCCGGCGCCCCAGTCCTTGTAGAAGATCTGGGCGCCGTCGGCGGCGGTCACGTAGCTCATCGGGGATTCCCTTCGTTCCGCGCTGGCGGGCCGCCGGTCGACGGCCCGCCGTCCCGTCGAGGCGGTCAGCGGGTCGCGGCGCGGGCGGCCGCCTTGATCAGGTCGGTGGTCGCCTCGGGCTGCGAGATCATCGCGACGTGCGAGGCCCTGACCTCGACCGTGCGGGCACCGGCCCGCCGGGCCATGAACCGCTGGGTCGCCGCCGGGATGAGGTTGTCGTCGCGGGCGACCAGGTACCACGACGGGATGCCGCGCCAGGCGGGCGCGCCGGCCGGCTGCTGGAGGGTGTGGGCGTCACCGGGCCGCTGGGCGGTGGCCATGACGGCGACGGTGGCGGCCGGCAGGTCGCCGGCGAAGATGTCACGGAACAGGGCCGGCTTGACGTACCCGTCGTAGCTGGTGGTGCCGTCGGGCAGCGGGTACGGCCGCAGGTCCAGCGCCTCCTCGGTGAGTTTGGTGCCGGGGAACCTGCCCTGGAGCGCGTAGACCGTCTCGCCCTCGTCCGGGGCGAACGCGGCGACGTACACCAGGGCCTTGACGTTGGGGTTGCCGGTCGCGGCGTTGCTGATGACGACGCCGCCGTAGGAGTGGCCGACCAGGACGACCGGGCCGGGGATGGTCCGCAGGATGCTGGCCAGGTAGGCGGAGTCGGAGTCGACGCCGCGCAGCGGGTTCGCCGGGGCGAGCACGGGGTAGCCGCCGCGTTGCAGCCTGCGGGTCACCTCGGCCCAGCCGGACGCGTCGGCGAACGCGCCGTGCACCAGCACGACGGTCGGCTTCGGATCGGGCCGGTGCCGCGGGCCGGCGGACGCGGCCGGGGCGGCGGCGAGCGCGGTGGCGGCGACGAGCGCCGTGCCGGCGAGCAGCGAGCGGCGGCTGGCGGAGACGGGCATGGCGGTTCTTCCCTTCGGCGGGCACGGCTCCGCCGGGCGGCGGAGGGCGTACGGGGTCGGTCCACGGGGCGACGTGGAAGGAAGGAGCGCTGGTGGTCTGGCGGACACGCGCCGGGGGTCACCCGGCGGTCCACCGCCTGCGGTGTCCGGCCGATCCTCGCGTCGTCGGGCGGATCGGCTCGTACAGCCATGCAACCAGCGACGGAAGGCGGGAACCATGCAGAACAATACGCAGAACCGGGGTCTCCACCCCGGGACGGCGTTCAGGCGTCGAGGGCCGCCAGCGCGGATCTCGCCAGCTCGGGCGCACCCTCGCGGGCGCCGCCCTCGTCGAACAGTTCGACCGCGCGGGTGAGGTGCCCGCGCGCCTCGTCGGTCGAGCCGAGTGCGGCGTACGCCCGGCCCAGCGCCAGATGGAGGTGGCCGAGCGGCGTCAGGGCGCCGAACCCGGTGGCGGCGGGCAGCACCGCCGTCGCCTCCTCGATGGCCTCCGGCCAGCGCCGCAGCTCGGCCAGGGCCCTGGCCGTGAACACCCGGGCCACCACCTGGGCCGCGTTCTTCGGTGACGGCGCCACCGGGCGCGTGTCGACCTCGCGCAGAACCGTCCGCAGTTCCGCCAACCCCTCGTCGAACCTGCCGAGCCCGATGAGCGCGAGACCGACCCCGAGGCCCATCTGGACGAACTCGTCATGGTTGCCGGCCGAGTCGGCCAACTCCTGCGCCCGGCGGTACGCCCACAGCGCGCGCCCGTACTCGCCGGCGAACCGCCAGGCGTCGCCCGCGTAGGACAGCGCGTTCGCCTGCTCACCGACGTCGCCGAGCGCTTCCGCGAGTTGGTAGGCGTCCATCGCCAGGGCGGCGCTCTCGTCGTAGTGCCGGCCGCAGACCGCCTGTGCCCAGGCGTGGTAGTTGATGTGGGTGATCTCCTGCCGGCGGTCCGGCAGGCGGGCGGCGGCGGCGGACGACAGCTGGTAGACCTCGGACCAGTGCCCCCAGTGGGTCATGCGGTCCGAATACCAGTGCATCGCCTCGGCCACGTCGACCACCCGCTGGTGCTGCCCGGCCGCCGCCGCGCCGCGCAGTGCGGCCAGCCAGTTGTCCGCCTCGGCCTGCAACCAGCTCTGCGCCTGCTCCGCCGTGCCGAGTGGAACCAGACCGCGCCAGTCGGCCGGTGGGGCGCCGAACCCGGGCTCGAACCACCGCCCGGCCACGATCGCCGTCTCCAGCAACCAGTCGATCATCCGGCGCTCGGTCGCCGCCCGGGTGTCGGCCGGCTCCTCGTTCCGCAGCCGCTTCTCGGCGAACAGCCGGATCAGATCGTGGAACCGGTACCGGTCGAACCCGACGGGCTGCAACAGCCCCAGCTCGACCAGTTCCTCGAGTTGCTCCTCCGCGTCGTGCGGACCGGTCCCGGTGAGCACCGCGCCCAGCGGGGCGGCGAAATCGACGCCGGGCACATGCGCCAGCCGCCGGAACATCGCCCGCGCGGGGCCGGGTAGCTGGGCGTACGACAGCGCGAAGGCCGGCTCCACCCCGAGGTCGCCCACCGAGAGGCTGGCCAGCCTCCGGTCCGCGTCCGACAGCCGCGCCGCCAGGTGCGCCATCGTCCATTCCGGACGACTGACCAACCGGGTTCCCGCGATCCGCAACGCCAGTGGCAGGTGGCCGCACAACCGGGCCACCGCCTCGACGTCCTGCGCCACGGCCCGGTCGGCGAGGTCGCGGACGAGTGCCCGCAACAGGCCGGCCGATTCCGCCGGCGCCAGCGGCGGCAGCCCGATGCGCAGCACCCCCTCCAGGCCCCCCAGCGCGCGGCGGCTGGTCACCAGCACCAGCCCCGCCCCCGCCCCCGGCATCAACGGGCGCACCTGGGCCTCGTGCGCGGCGTTGTCGAGCACCAGCAGGCAGCGCCGCTGCCGCAGGATGGTCCGCAGTTGGCCGGCCCGTTCCGGCTCGTCGTCGGCGATGGCGCGCGGGTTCACGTCCAACGCCCGCAACAGTCGGGTCAGTGCCTCGCCCGCCGCCATCGGCGCCGCGTCGGTGCCGCGCAGGTCGACGTAGAACTGCCCGTCGGGAAACCGGTCCCGCAACTGCCCGGCGGCGTGGACGGCGAACGCCGTCTTGCCGAGTCCGGGCGGGCCGTGCACGACCGCCACCGGTGTCGGGCCGTCCACGGCTCCGGCCGTCCCGTGCCGGTGCAACAGCCGCAGTTCCGGTGCCCGGCCGACGAACTCGCTCACCCCGCGCGGCAGCTCCCCGCCCCGAGGTCGCCCGACCGTGCTCTCCGACCGCCTCGAACGCGCCAACTCGACCAGATCGGCGCGGTCGCTGTCGTCGAGTCCCAGCGCGTCGGCCAACGCCGACAACGTGCGCGCCTGCGGTGCCCGGCTGCGCCCACGCTCCATGTCGCTGATCGCCCGCCCGCTGACCCCGGAGGTCTCGGACAGCTCCTCGATCGTCATACCCGCCGACCGCCGCAACTGCCGCAACCGCTGCCCGAACGACAAGACGACCACCATCCTTCGTACAAGCGGAAACGGACATCCACGAATTAGCAGGTGACTTTCTAACAGACCCTTGTGAACGGGCTTTTGCGGTTCTGGACGGCGCTTGTACCAGACATCGACGGATGTCAGAATTCGACTCGGTCGCACCGGGAGCCTGTGCGAGTCGATCCGGCCCGAGGGGGCGAGCGGGGGTCGTCCATCACCCCCTGCCCGGCGCCTCCGATCAGGGAGGTACAGATGATTCACAAGTTCGGCGTGCTCCTGGCCGCCGCCACGGTGGCCGTGACCGGTTGGGCCACGATCGCCGGCGCCACCGTCCCCGTCGGCGCCGCCGTCCCGGCCGCCGCCCCGGCTCCGGCGCAGACCAGACCGCCGACCTGTCCGCCGGTGCTCCCGATCAGCGCAATGGTGACCGCGTCGACCGCGACCAGCCTCACCGTCACCTACTCGATCATGCTCAGCCCGCCGTGCGGATACGACCCGCCGATCACGGTCAGCCTGTTCGCCAGCCGCACCGACGCCGAGCAGTGGCGTGACCCGGTCGCCACGGCCACCTCGAGACCGCAGCGGTACGGCACGGTGACGGTCGGCGGGCTGACCCCCGACACCGAGTACTGGTTCCGGCTCAGCGACGTCGCCGGCCGCCAGGACCGTTACATCGTCGGCGGGCCGGCCCGCACCGCCGCCCAGCCGGCATGCACCGCCACGGCGGCCATTACGTCCGCCTGGGACGGCGGCTTCGTCGCCTCGGTCACCGTACGCAACACCGGCGCCGAACCGATCGACGGCTGGCGGGTCTGGTGGCAGTGGTCCGGCGACGAACGGATCCAGACGGCGTGGAACGCGGTGCCGGACGGTACGGGCACCGGTCCCGCGGTCCGCGACGCCGGCTACAACGCCGCCCTGCCGCCGGGCGGGTCGGCGACGTTCGGCCTGCTCGTGGCGACCAGCGCCGCACCGCCCACCATCGCACTGTCCTGCGCCCGCTGAACGCACTGCCCCGGGGTCGGGCCGCCTGGGACGCGGCCCGACCCCGGCGGTGTGCGCCCCCGCAGACCGGGTAACCGGGGGCGCCCGCACCGCACCCACGAGGAGGATCATGCAGATCCTGACGAAGCAGCCGACCGTCAAGGGGCCGGCCGAGATGTTCACCGGCGACGTCTGGTTCGACGTGATCGTCAAGGGCGAGGAGCCCTCCCGGGTCCGGGTCAACACGGTCCGGTTCGCCCCGGGCGCGCGTACGGCCTGGCACCGGCACGCCGTCGGGCAGACCCTGCACGTGACGGACGGGGTCGGCCTGGTGCAGGCCCGCGGTGGCGCGGTGATCGCCGTACGGCCGGGAGACACCATCCACACCCCGCCCGGCGAATGGCACTGGCACGGTGCCGCACCGGACGCTTTCATGATCCACCTTGCGATCTGGGAAGGTCCGCAGGCCGGTACCGAAACCGAGTGGGGCGCGCCCGTCACCGATGAGGAGTACGGCCAGCCGCGCGAACACTAGCCCGACGACCCGGCAGCGCGATCTAGCCGGATTGCGACATACGTCACCGACCGATCCGGATGGTTTACCGACCGAATCGGTCGGTAGCCCATGTAGGGTCGCCGGCATGGCACACGTTCACCGCCAGCAGGTCGACGAGGGCATCCTCGACCGCGCGGCGGCGCTGTTCGCCCAGCACGGATACGACCACACGTCGCTGAAGACCGTCGCCGACTCGGTCGGCCTGTCCAAGGCCGGCCTGCTGCACCACTATCCGACCAAGGAAGCGCTCTACCTCGCCACCCAGCAGTCGGTCCGCGCCCAGGGCCAACGGGTGTTCGACCAGGTCGCGGACCTGCCGCCCGGCCCGGCCCGCGACCGGCGGGCGCTGGAACTGCTGACCGACGTCGCGCTCGACCGGCCCGGCCTGGTGGCCCAGGCGTTCAGTTCGCTGACCACGCCCCCGTCGGACGGCGAGCCCGACCATCTCGACGACATCGCGACGCTCGTCTTCGCCACGTTCGCCGTCGACGCCGCCCAGCCCTCCGAACGGCTGGTCCGGGTCATCGGCGCGCTGAGCGCGCTGGCCGTACTCAGCCTGTCCGTCAACCGGGCGGCGGGCGAGAAGACCATGTGGCGGCCACACATCCTCGCCACCTGCCTAGACGCGCTCGGTCACCACCGGCGCACCCTTTCGTCCGACCCAACTCAGGTGGAGGCCTGATTCCCGATGGCTCGTCTGTTGTACCGACTCGGCTTCGGCGCGCACCGGCACCGGCTACCCGTGGTCCTGCTGTGGCTGGTGGTCCTGGCCGGCTCGGCCGTGGGCGCGGTGGCGCTGTCCGGAGGCACCTCCAACAGCTTCTCCATTCCCGGTCAGGAGTCCACCACCGCCCTGGACAAGATCCAGGAGGAGTTCGGCGCGCAGGGCGGCGCGTCCGCGCGCGTGGTGGTCAAGGCCCCCGACGGCCAGACCCTCACCACCCCGGACAACGCCCAGGCCCTCGGTGAGCTGGTGGCCCAACTGGGCACGCTGCCCGGCGTCGGCTCGGCGACCAACCCGCTCGACCCCGCCGCGCCGACGATCAACGCCCAACAGGACACCGCCTACAGCACGGTGACGTACACCGCCGGGGTCGGCGACGTCACCGAGGAGCAGCGGGACGCGCTGTTCGACGCCGCCGACAACGCCCGGGGCGGCGGCCTCACCGTCGAGGTCACCGGTGAGGCCATCCAGACGCCGCCGCACATCGGCGGCGTGGTCGAGGTGATCGGCGTCGTCGTCGCCCTGCTGATCCTCGCGGTGACGTACGGGTCGCTGGTCATGGCCGGCATGAACCTGCTGACCGCGGCCGTCGGCGTCGGCATCGGCGTACTCGGCGTCACCATCGCCACCGGCTTCATGGACCTGCAGTCCACGACCCCGATCCTGGCCACGATGCTCGGTCTGGCCGTCGGTATCGACTACGCCCTGTTCATCATCAACCGCCACCGGCAGGAACTGCGGCGCGGTGCCGACGTCGGCACCGCGATCGGCACCGCCGTCGGCACGGCCGGATCGGCGGTCGTCACCGCCGGCCTCACCGTGGTGATCGCGCTGACCGGTCTGGCCGTCGCCGGAATCCCGTTCCTGACCCAGATGGGTGTCGCCGCCGCCGCGACCATCGTGGTCGCGGTCCTCATCGCCATCACCCTCGTCCCGGCGGTGCTGAGCTACATCGGCCACCGCGCCCTGCCCCGCAAGCAGCGCGAAGCCATCGGGCAAGACGCCGACGCCCACCGGCGCGGCTTCTACGGCGGCTGGATCGACACGATCACCAGGCACCGGGTGCTGGCCCTGCTGCTGACCATCGCCGCCCTCGGCGTCGTCTCCATCCCGGTGGCGTCGATGCAGACCACCCTCGTACAGACCCAGCCGGAGGGAAGCACCCAGGCCCGCGGCGAGCAACTGCTCGCCGACGGATTCGGCGCCGGCTTCAACGGCCCCCTCGTGGTCCTGTTCGAGGGTGACCAGGCGGTCCAGGCGGCCACCGCGGCCGCCGGCACGATCCCCGGCCTCGACGACGTCGCCGTCGTCACCCCGGCCGTCCCGAACGCCGACGGCACCGCCGCCATGCTCACCGTGATCCCGCAGTCCGGGCCGACCGACGAGGCCACCGAACAGCTCGTCACCGACCTGCGCGACCAACTCGCCGACGTCGACGGTGCCACGGCGTACGTCACCGGCTCCACCGCCGTCAGCCTCGACGTCGCCACCACCCTCGACCGGGCCCTGCCGGTCTACCTGGCCGTCGTCGTCGGCCTGGCGATGATCCTGCTGGTGCTGGTGTTCCGCTCTATCCTGGTGCCGCTCGTCGGGGTGCTCGGCTTCCTGCTGACGATCGGCTCCTCGCTCGGCGCGACCGTCGCGGTGTTCCAGTGGGGCTGGCTGGCCGACGCGGTCAACCTCGACACCACCGGGCCGCTGATCAGCCTCACCCCGATCGTGGTGATCGGCATCCTGTTCGGCCTCGCCATGGACTACCAGGTCTTCCTGGTCTCCCGTATGCACGAGGCGCACAGCCACGGCGCGCTCCCCCGGGCCGCCATCGCCACCGGGTTCCGGCAGGCCGCGCCCGTCGTCGTCGCCGCGGCACTGATCATGTTCTCGGTCTTCGCCGGGTTCGTACCCAGTGGCGACCCGACGATCAAGTCCATCGCCTTCGCGCTGGCGATCGGCATCTTCGTGGACGCCTTCGTCGTCCGCATGGTGCTGGTCCCCGCGGCGCTGGCCCTGCTCGGCAGGAGCGCCTGGTGGCTTCCGGGCTGGCTGCGCTGGCTGCCGACCCTCGACGTCGAGGGTGCGGGCCTGGAGCGCGACCGGCCCCGGGTCGAGGAGAAGGTGGCCGTCGAGGTCGGCCGGTAGTACGGCCGCGAACCGGTCCCCGGGTGCCGCCGGCACCCGGGGACCGGTCGTCTCAGCGCCGTTTACGGGCCCGTAGGACCGCGTCGTGGAGGGTCATCTCGTGGCCGCCGGGGCCGGTCACGGTACGGGTCCTGGCCTCGGCGACGACGACGTCCCACCGCGTCGGGTCGAGGCTCGCCGCGACCTGCCCGGCGGTGACGTGCGACCCCGGGGCCGGGGCGTGCGGGTCGTCGGGCCGGGCCGGCGCCGGCGCGTGACCGACGACGAGCAGCGTGCCGCCCGGCGCGACCGCCGCCGCCAGCCGGGTGAACAGCGTCTCGCCGGGTGTCGCCGGGTGTACGTAGTGGGCGCAGACCAGATCGAAGTGCTCCTCGGCCGGCACCCATCCGGTCAGGTCGGCGCGTACCCACTCGACCCGGTCGGCGACGTCGGCGCCGAGGTTCCGGGCGTGTTCCCGGGCCCGGTCGAGGGCGGCGGCGGCGATGTCCACCGCGGTGACCCGCCAGCCGCGCGAGGCGAGCCAGATCGCCTCGGCGCCCTCGCCGCAGCCGGCCTCCAGCGCCGTACCGGGTGCGAGGTCGGTGGTCTCGGCCACCAGGTACGGGTTGGGCTCCCGGTGGGGGTGGGACGGGTGGTGGCCGCGGTAGCGGTCTTCCCAGTACGCCCGGTCGAATTGTTCGGACACGACGGATTCCCTTCGATGGTTCGGGGCGGTGGCGACGACCGCCCACGGCGACTCGCCGGACGCGTGCTCCGGATCAGGCCGGGACGGGGTTGCGGTGGGCCTCCACCGCACGCCTGGTCTCCTCGTTGACCAGGTCGGCGTTGACGTGCGCGGCGGCGGTGGCGCCGGCGGCCGCGGCCACGCCGACCTGCGCGGCCAGGTCGGTGACGTTCCCCGCGGCCCACACCCCGGGTACGTCGGTGACGCCGTACTGGTCGGCGGGGACGTACTCGCCCACGCCCGCGGGATGCGCGACGGGCACCAGACCGAGGGCCGTCAGGAAACCGGCGCGGGCCACCATCCGGGTCGCGACCGCCACCACCTCGCGGGCGACGACCGTGCCGTCGGCAAGGCGTACGCCCGCCAGCCGGTCGTCGACGGTCTCCAGTCCCGCCACCTCGCCGTCGACCACCCGGATGCCACGGGCCGCCAACTGCTCGGCCTGCTCGTCGGTGGGCGGCGGCATCGTGTGGGTGAAGTACGTGACGTCGGCGCTCCACTGCCGGATCAGCAGCGCCTGGTGCACCGACATCGGGCCGCTGGCCAGCACGCCGATCGCCCGGTCCCGGACCTCCCAGCCGTGGCAGTACGGGCAGTGCATGACGTCGCTCCCCCACCGCTCCCGCAGGCCGGGGACGTCGGGCAGTTCGTCGACGAGGCCGGTCGTCACCAGCAGCCGGCGGGCACGGGTCGTCCGGCCGTCGGCCAGGGTCACCGTGAACCCGTCGCCGTCGCCGTCGCCGTCGCGGGTCGCGGTGGCGACCTCGCCGGTCACCACGTGGCCGCCGTATCCGCGTACCTCCGCCCGGCCGCGTTCCAGCAGCTCGGCCGGTGGCATACCGTCACGGGCCAGCAGCCCGTGTACGCCCTGCGCCGGGGCGTTGCGGGGAGCGCCGGCGTCGATCACCACCACCGACCGCCGGGCCCGGGCCAGTGTCAGCGCACCGCTCAGTCCCGCGGCGCCGCCGCCGACCACCACCACGTCGTAGCTGTCTGTCAGCTTCTCGGTCACCACGACCACCTCCGCGGCAACCATGACCCGCTACCCACCGTGGCCGCAAGCTTTGTTGCCGCATCGGCAAGCCAGCACGGGTGCGGCCGTGCCGGGTCGGGACCCGGCACGGCCGCGTGGTGTGGTTCCGTCCGTCAGAGGCCGATGTTGGCCTGTGGTCCGGCGTGGGTGCGGAGCAGGTTCGGTACGTCGGCGGCGGGGTGGAGTTGGTAGGAGTAGAAGCTGGACGGGTT
>NZ_JBFAKM010000019.1:0-70410 GCF_040655695.1 Polymorphospora sp. NPDC050346
GCGCCGAGTCGGTCAGCCCACAGGTCTCCACCAGCCGCTCGATCGACCGGCGGCGCCCGAGGACCGCGAAGAGGTCCTGTGCCGCCGCGTTGTCGTGCCGGCGGGTGCCGGCCGTCGCCCACGTGATCGATCGCGTCGCTCACTTGGTCAGCCGGGCGGCCTCCCGGTCGCGCCAGGCCGCGGCGAATCCCGTACGGCCGCCGGTCTTGAGCAGCGACCCCTCGTAGATCCGGGCGCCGACGAACAGCATCGCCACCGCGGTCGCCGCGAGGATCACCAGCGACAGGATCGGCTCCCAGCCGGCCGCGTCGCCGTCGAACAGCCGTACCGGCATCGCGGTCGGCGACGACACCGGCAGGTACGACAGCAGGGTCATGACCGTCGGGTTGTCCTGCAGGAAGATGACGGCGAAGAACGGCAGCATCACGACCATCTGCATCGGCGTCGACGCGGCGCCGATGTCCTCCTGCCGGCTGACCAGGGCGCCGACGGCGGCCCACAGGGCGGCCAGCATCACGAACCCGACGACGAAGAACGGCAGGAACCAGGCGATCGCCGGGCCGAGCAGCGAGAGTAGATCGCCCGGTACGCCGGCTGTCGACACCCCGATGTAGGCGACGGCGGCGATCAGCGCGATCTGCCCGAAGGCCAGGATCGCCCCGGCGATCACCTTCCCGGCGAGCAGTGCCCGGATCGGCACGGTCGCCACGAGGATCTCCACGACCCGGGTCTGCTTCTCCTCGGTGACGCTCTGCGCGATCTGCAACCCGAACGTCAGGGACGTCATGAAGAAGACGAACGCGAACGCGTACGGGATGAGGAACGCGAGCGCCGGGTCGACCGCGCTCGGGTCGAGCAGTTCGACTGGCGGGCGGGCGCTGAGGGCGTTGACCACGTCCGACGGTGCGTCGTCCATCGCCAGTACGCGCGGACCGGTGACCACCGCCGCGTCGACGTCGCCGGCACGGACCAGCCGTTCGGCCTCCGCGTCGTCGCCCACCGTGCGGACCTCGAGCCCGGCGTCGGCCAGTGCCGTGGCGGCGGGGCCCTGGACCACGGCCACCGAGGACGGGCCGCCGCCGAAGATGTTCGGCAGCACCGTAGAGGCGGCCACGATCACCAGGAAGATGATCGTGCTCCAGATGAACGTCTTGTCCCGCAGCTTGACCCGGATTTCCCGGGCCGCGACGATGCGGGCGGCGTCGAAGGTGGTCATCGGACGACCTCCCGGAAGATTTCGGCCAGGGAAGGGGTGACGGGGCGGAACACGCGTACCGGCCCGCGGTCGAGCGCGGAGCGCAGCACCGACTGGTCGTCGGTGCCGGCGGCCAGGTCGAAGACGGCGTGCGCGCCGTCGAGGTCGACCAGCGTCACGCCGGGCTGGTCGCGCAGCCATCCGGCGTCGCCGTCGACGCGGATCTCGTAGCGCGGCAGGGCGTGGGCCTGGCGCAGCTGCTCGCGGCTGCCGGCGGCCCGGATCGCGCCCTCACCGATGATGACCAGGTCGTCGCAGAGGCGCTCGACGACCTCCAACTGGTGGCTGGAGAACAGCACGCCGACGCCGCGCGCGGTGTATTCGCGCAACACCGTCAGCACGGTGTCGACGGCGAGCGGGTCGAGGCCGGAGAACGGCTCGTCCAGCACCAGCAGGTCCGGTTCGTGGACGAGTGCGGCGGCGATCTGCGCCCGCTGCTGGTTGCCCAGTGACAGCTTCTCCAGCTTGTCGCCGGCCCGCTCGGCCAGCCCGAGGCGGTCGAGCAGCGCGTCTACGTTGCGGGTGGCGGCGTCCGCGCCGAGGCCGTGCAGCCGGCCAAGGTAGATCAACTGCTCACTGACGGACATCTTCGGGTAGAGCCCGCGCTCCTCCGGCATGTAGCCGAAGCGGCGCCGGTCGTCGCGGGTCAGCGGGGCGCCGTCCCAGGTCACCGTGCCGGAGTCGGCCGCGAGAGCGCCCATGATGATGCGCATCGTGGTCGTCTTGCCCGCGCCGTTGGCGCCCACGAATCCGGTCAGGCGGCCCGGTGTCACGTCGAAGGTGACGTCCCGGAGCACGCTGCGATCCCCGAAGGCGCGGTGTACCGCCTTCAGTTGCAGGAGCGAAGTCATGCATCGACGGTAGGCGCGACGGATGCCGTTGACCTCCGTCCCACGATCGATCGTCAGGGTCCGTCGCGCGACGGATGCCGTCCTCCGGGGGTGACGACGCCGTGCTCGTACGCGTACACGACCGCGTGCGTCCGGTTACGCAGTCCCAGCTTGGTCAACACGTGGCTGACGTGGGTCTTCACCGTCGCCTCGCCGAGGAAGAGAGCGGCCGCGATGTCGGCGTTGGTGGCGCCGCCGGCCAGCAGCACCAACACCTCGTGCTCGCGCGGGGTCAGTTCGGACAGCCGGGCGCCGTCGGTGCGACCGCTGTCGGCCAGCCCGCCCGGCCCGGTGAAGCGGGCGATGACCCGGCGGGTGATCTCGGGGGCGAGCAGGGCGTCGCCGCGGGCCACCACCCGTACGGCGTGGATCAGTGCCTCCGGTGTGCCGTTCTTCAGCAGGAAGCCGCTGGCGCCGGCCTGCAGGGCGGCGAACAGGTAGTCGTCGCGGTCGAAGGTGGTGAGGACCAGCACGGCGGGTCCGGCGCCGGCGGCGACTATCCGCCGGGTCGCCTCCAGCCCGTCGATGCCGGGCATCTCGATGTCCATCAGCACCACGTCGGGCCGTTCCCGCTCGGCGAGGTCGACCGCCCGCAGCCCGTCGTACGCCTCGCCGACCACCTCGATGTCGTCCTCGGTTTCCAGGATGACCCGGAACCCGGTCCGTACGAGGTGGTGGTCGTCGGCGAGCAGTACCCGGATCGTGTTCATGCCGTCACCCGTGCCAGGGGGAAGCGGGCCCGGACCCGGAACCCTCCGGTGGGCCGCGCGTCGGTCGTCAGCGTGCCGTCGTGGGCGGTGACCCGCTCACGCATGCCGATGAGGCCGAGGCCGGCACTGGGCCGTCCCGCCGTGCCACGCCCGTTGTCGGCCACGTCGATCTCCAGTTCGGCGGCGTGGTAGCGGATCCGTACGTCCAGGTTCGTCGCGCCCGCGTGCTTCAGCGTGTTGGTGACGGCCTCCTGCACGATCCGGTACGTGGCCTGCGACAGCGACTCCGGTAGCGGCGCCGGCTCGCCGTACACGCCGAACGAGGTCTCCAGGCCGGCGTCCCGGGCGTTGACGACGAGTTCCCCGACCTGGTCGACGCCCGCCCCGGGCGGCTCGTCGGGGACCGTGCCGCCGGCGCGCAAAAGGTTGAGCATCCGGCGCAGTTCGTCGACGGCCGTCCGGGCGCTCTGCTCGACCGCCGCCAGGGTGGTGCGGGCCTTGCCGGGATCCTTGTCCATCACCCGCCGGGTCGCCGCGGCCTGCACACCCATCACCGACACATGATGGGCCACGACGTCGTGCAGTTCGCGGGCGATACGTACCCGCTCACCCATGACCGCGGCCTGCGCGGCGTCCGCCTGCGACCGGCGCAGTTCCTCGGCCTGCACCTCCAGTTGGTGCTGCCGGCGGGCGGACGTCCACGCCGTGTCGCCGAAGAGATAGGCGAAACCGAAGAACAGCACGTTGACGAGCACGCCGCTGACGATGGACGCGAGCAGCGGCTCCAACGGACCGCTCGCGTTGGGGAACGCGTTCGGCGGGAGGTTGACCAACGACAGTATCGCGGAGACGGCGAGCCAGCCGAACATCGCGGCGATGATGCCGAGCCGCACCCGGCGGGCCAGGACCCGGTCGACGCTCCAGGCGCCGACCGTGTACAGGGCCACGTAGAGCGCCCCGCTGGCGACCTGCTGCTCGGGCGAGTGCCGGTACTGGCCCCCGATGAGCGCCACGGAGATCACGATCGCGACGGCGATCGGGAAGCGTCGGCGCGCGACCAGCGGCAACGTGCAGGCCAGCGTCCAGAACACCTGCTCGGGCCACGCGGGCGGCCGGCCGAGGAAGAACTGGCCGACACTGTTGACCAGGGTGAGGTTGAGCATCGCCCCGGCCGCCACCGCCACACCCGTCAGGACGTCCGTGCGCCGCTGCTCACGCGACGGCCCGGGGCGCCGCCACGGCGTCAGCTCCACGCTCATGCCGCGACGATGGCACACCGGATCGGCCGGTGACGAACCGCCCCGCGGAGGTGTTTCGCGGAATGGGCCGCTTGTGGCGCCGCTCACCGTTGTGGCCGGCGCGTGCCACACTTGCGGCCGCCCGAACGATGCCGCGGGCCGGGTCGAGGAGTGCGAGATGAGCAACTATGTTTTCGTGGACGTGGAAGCCCTCGGCACCAGCCCGGTCAACGGCACGATGACGGAATTCGGTGCCGTTCACGAGAAGACCCGCCGGACATTTCACGGCGTGCTGTTCGAGGGAACGCCCGACCCGGCCAATCCGGCGGTTCCCGTGGTGGGGGCCAGGATCAACGACGCCGCGACCGTGGCCGGGGAACTCTCCGACTGGCTGCGCGAGGTCGGTGGCAAGGGGCGCCCCGTCTTCGTGTCGGACAATCCGGCCTACGACTTCATGTGGATAGCCGGGCTGTTCGACGAGGCCGGACTGCCCAACCCGTTCGGTCACAGCGGGCGGAGACTGGGCGACTTCTATGCGGGGCTGATGAACAACTGGGGCGACACCCAGGCCTGGAAGCGTTTCCGTCAGACGCCGCACGACCATCACCCGGTGAACGATGCGATGGGAAACGTCGAGGCGTTCCAGGAACTGAAGCGGATGGCGAAGGAGCAGCGTGCTGCCCGGTAGGGCGCCGCGGGTGTGAGCCGTACCCGGCTCAGGCGGTCGGGTACCGGGTGGCCCGGCCGGTGGTGTCCGGCTTCGGTCCGGCGTCGCGGTAGTCGATGCCTCGCACCGCCGAGAGGTGACCATGCGTGAGGTGGCGGTTGCCGACAGTGTCGTCGGGTGGGCGTCCGGCGAAGGGGCCGACCTTCGTGACACCCGGCGCATACGAAGGTCGGTAGCGGCGTGCCCGGTGCGTTGCTGCAGTTGAGGACATGATCGAAACGTTCCGTCTCACCAAACGACATCGGGTGCTCACCGCGGTCGAGGACCTTTCGTTCACCGCCCCCGACGGGCAGGTGACCGGGTTCGTCGGCCCGAACGGATCGGGCAAGACCTCCACGATGCGGATCGTCGTCGGCCTGGACCGGCCGACGTCCGGCCGCGCGACGATCGACGGACGGCCGTCGCGGGAACACCGCTCACCGCAGCGGGTCGTGGGGGTCGTGCTCGACGCGCGCGGCGCACCCGGCGGCATGACGGCCAGGGGCCACCTGCGTTGGCTGGCCGCCGCCGGCCGGATTCCCGACCGGCGCGCCGACGAGTTGCTGGAGGAGGTCGGCCTGGGGACCGCGGCGTCCCGCCGGATCGCCGCGCTGTCGCTCGGCATGCGACAGCGGCTGGCCATCGCGGCGGCCCTGCTCGGCGACCCGGGCACGCTCATCCTGGACGAACCGGTCAACGGCCTCGACCCCGACGGCGTGCGATGGGTACGCCACCTCGTGCGCCGGCTCGCCGCCGAAGGTCGCTGCGTGCTCGTCTCCAGTCACCTCATGGCCGAGATGCAGCAGACGGCGGACCGGGTGGTGGTCATCGGCGCCGGCCGGCTGCTGGGCCAGTTCGACATCGGCGATCTGGAGCACGGCACCTCGCTCGAGGACGCCTACCTGAACCTCACCGCGGGCGTGGCCGAGTACCGCGCCGCCGTCACGGGAAGGAAGAGGCGGTGAACGGCGCGCAGTCGACGGCGGCCCCAGGGTTCGCCGCCACCTTCGTCTCCGAGTGGCGCAAGATGCGCGCCCTGCGCTCGACCCCGATCGGGGTCGCCCTGATCGTCCTGGTCAGCGTCGGCGTCGGCGGCTTCATGACCGTGATCGGAGACAGCGCCGCCATCGCCGACGCCCAGGCGGAGAGCGAATACTCCGTCATCTTCTACAGCTCCGGGCTGGTCACCTGGGCGTACGCGTACCTGGCGGCGAGCTTCGTCGCGGCGGAGTTCCAGGGACTGGGCGAGTCGACCTTCGTCGCCACCGCCCGCCGCGGCCGGGTCCTGGCGGCCAAGCTCGTCCTCGTCGCGGCCGGCGGTCTGATCGTCGGCCTCCTCGCGTCGGTCATGACGGTGGCAGCGACCCAGGGCGCGCTCGCGCTTCGCGGTTCCGGCTCTCTCGACCTGACCGACCCGGGACTGGTCCGGGCGATCGCGCTGCTGGTGGCGGTATCGATGGCGGTCCAGGGACTGCTGGCCGCGGGCTTCGCGGTCCTCGTCCGCTCGGCGGTCGCGGCGGTGGTCGTCACCGGGCTCATCTCGCTTCTGCCGGTGAGCCTGGCGCCGTTCCTCGGCGACGGGTACGCCGCGAGCGTGCCCCGCTGGCTGCCGGGCGCCGCGGTGGAGAGCCTGGCCGGTGTCGCGGCTCCCGGCTCCCACGGTTACCTGGACTGGCCGCTGGCGCTCGCGTGCGTGACCGCATGGGTCGCCGCCGTCGGCACGGCCGCCGCACTACGTCTTCCCCGCATGGACATCCGCTGACCGGACCGAGAGGAGCCACCGATGGCAAGGGTGAAACTCGCCGCCGACGCCCGACCGGAGCAGGTGCTGGCGACCGTACGGGAGACCTTCGAGAGCCGCGACTACCTCTGGGAACAGACCGGCCCGCTGACCGCCGTCGCCAGCGAGGGTGGTGAGCCGGTGCGGCACGCCCTGATCTCCCGGCGACTGCGGGTGGACGTACGCGTCGATCCCGAGGCGCACCGCCTGGAGTTGACCCAGCGGACACACGGCGCGGCGTACGCCGCCAACGACGCGCCGTACTTCTTCGTCCGGCTGACGATGCGCTTCCGGCGGATGACCAGGGCGGTGCGGGAGGACCTCGCCGCCGCGCCCCACCACTGAGCCGTACACGCCGACGACCATCGACCAGGAAGGCGGGTGCCGTGCGAACGCAGGTTGACCGGGAGGCCTGGTGGCCGACGATCGGGCTGGTCACGGCCGCGGTGCTGGGCGCGGTCATCGGCGTCGTCGCGATCCCCGCCGCGACGCCGGTCATCGTCGCGATGGCCGGCGCGCAACTCGGTGTCACCGCGCTCGGGTTCCTGGCCCCGGACCGGCCGGTGCTCTGGGCCGTCGCCGTCGCCGTCGTGGCGTTGGGCTCTCCGCTGCTGGACCCCCGGCTGGCGGAACTCACCTACAGCGGGGCCGTCCCGTGGATCGCCCTCGGCATCGCGATGAGCGCGCTGAACCTCTACCGCCGGGCCGGCGACTGGATCGCCGTCGCCTGCGGCACCGCCGCCCTGGCGGTGGGCTCGGTCGGGGTCGTGGCGGTGAGCGTCCGGGCCGGTGTACCCGCGGCGATGGCGATCCTGTCGGCCAGTGTCCCGTTCCTCATCGGCGTGCTCATCGCCCTGATGCGGCACCTGCGGGAAGCGCGCGCCGACCGGGTCCGGCGCCCGGCGATGTCCGTCGAGATGACCGGGTACGACGAAGGGGCGGAGCTTCCGGCCGGGACCCTGGAGGCGGCCCGGCGGGCCCTGGCCATCGTCGCCCTGCGCAGCGACGAACTCGTCGCGTCGGCGGGTGACCCGGCCACCCGTCGCGCGGCGGCGGACCTGCGTGACGTCGCCCGGCGTGGGCTCACCGGGGACAGCGCGGGCGGGAACACCGTGGCCCGGATCGAGCTGTACGACTCGACCGCGGCCCCGCCGTCCGGGGCGCCCGCCAGCAGGCCGGCCGGACCGCCGGTGCCGGACCTGTCCGACCGCGAACGCGAGATCCTGCGACTCGTCGCGACCGGCTCGTCGAACGCGGCCATCGGGCGCAGCCTGTATCTGAGCGAGGCGACGGTGAAACAGTACGTCTCCCGGCTGATGCGCCGGTTCGAGCGGGAGAACCGGACCCAGTTGGCGTTGCTGGCCGCGCGCTGGTTCGACGAGGATCCGCGACCGGACGGTCAGTAGGCGAGGGTCGATTCTTCCTCGCCGGTGGCCCGGGCGACGACGGCGTCGGCGATCACGAGGTCCTGCCAGGACATGCCCGAGCTTTTGAAGACCACCGGGCGGTCGACCGCCAGCGCCGTGGCGCCGGTCACCACCGACCGCACCGGCACCAGGTCGCCGACGTCGACCGTGCCCTGCCTGACGGCCATGACCACGTCGCCGCACTCGCGCAGCGCGGTCGCGACGTCCTCGACCACGACCTGGGCCCGGCCGAGCAGGGCGGAGTCGAGTTCCCGGGCGTCGGGCTCGTGGGAGCCGACGGCGATCACGACGGCGTCGGCGCGTACCAGGTCGGCGGTGAAGAGCGGGGTACGGGCGGTGGTGGCGCACACGACGACATCCGCGGCCCGTACGGCCCGCTCCGCCTCGCCGGTGCCGGCGCCGACGACGTGTACGTCCGTTCCCGCCAGTTCGGCGTACGCCGCCGGTCGCCGCACCACGTACGTGAGGCCGGCGATCTCGCGGTGTCCGTCCACGATGGACCGCAGGGTGGCGGTGTGTCCGACGGCCTGCGGTCCGCCGCCGTGGACGACGACCCGCAGTGGTGCGGTGTGCCGCAGGAGCGCGGGCCTGACCGCCGCGACGGAGACCGCCGGGGTACGCAGCGCGGTGAGCGCGCCCGCGTCGATCAGCGCGGTCGGTGCCAGGGTCTGCGCGTCGAACAGCACGTAGACGCCCTGGATGCGGGGCAGGCCCCGGGCGGCGTTGCCGGGGCTGACCGTGGCGATCTTGATGCCGGTGCTGGCGCCGATGTCGCTGGGCATGAGCAGGAAGTGCCCGTGGCGCACCTCGACCTGGCTGCGGGCGGGGTCGGTGGCCGGGTCGAAGCCGTCACGCAGTGCGGCCTCGATGGCCTCGACGGCCGCACGCGGCGACAGGAGTTCGGCGACCCGCTCGGCGGTGAGGTAGGGCAGGGATGCGGTCATCGCGGCGGGGTCCTTCGGCGGCCGGGGCCGGTACGTCGTCCTGCTCCCTCCGGCACCCCCACAGGGTAGCCGTCGCCGGATGCCCGGCCTGGTAGTAGGTCAAATGGTACATATGCTATGAAAGTGCGTCGGTCCTCGGGTGCGGGAGAAGGAATGAAGAGAACGAGACTCACCGAGCGCCTGGGCGCCCGCGAACAGGTGGCGGCAGGTGAGGTGCTGGTGGCCACGGCGGTCGACCACCCCGTACGCGGGACGGTGCGCTGCCCCGCCGCGCCACTGATCGGAGGATCGCTGACCAGGCTCGGCCGCACGGTGCGGTACGGCACCCTGACCACCACGCCCCAGCCTTCGACCACCACCGTGCTGGCCACCACCTACCTCGACCGGCACGGCGCGGCATGGGGGATCGCGGCGGCCGTACATCCATCCGACGACGAACTCCGGCAGGTGGTGGAAGAGGTGCTCGACCGGTGGTCCGCGGTGTTCCGGACCCGGCGGCTGCTGACCGGAGCCACCCCGCCGGCGTGTGCCGGGGTGCGCCGGACACTCGCCCTTGTCGACCGGGCTCTCACCACGTCGGCGGGCCCCGTGTTCATGCTGAACCCTCCACCGGAGATCGGGCCGCTGCTCGACGGCACCGACCCGCGGGACGTACGCGCCGTCGGCGACCTGACCGGCGTACCGGCCGGGTCGGTGGTGGTCGTCCCCGCCGCCGGCGCGCACCCCGACCTCCCGCGAAGCGCCGCGGCGAGAGGGCTGACGCTCGTCGACGCGACGTGCCCGTTCGTCGCCGCGGCGCGGGCCGAGGCCGACAGCCGCGTCGCGGAGGGCGACCGCGTGGTCGTCGCGGGCAGGGCCGGATACGCGGCCTACCCGGGGATCACCGCCGGGCTGCCCGTCCCGCCGCGGCTCGTCGAATCGGAAGCCGACGTGGCCGCACTGGCCCTGCCGGAGTCCGATCCGGTCTCCTGCGTGGTGCAGCCCGGGATCGCGATGTCCGAAGTGCTGCCGGTGGTGGCCGCCCTGCGCGGGCGCGTACCCACGCTGCGCGGCTCACACCCCGACGACTTCTGCTACGAGGCCACCGACCGCTCGGACCTCGCGCACCACCTGGCCCGCCACTGCGACGTGGTGCTGATCTGCGGTGAGCCAGACGCGGAGGACACGACGCTGCTGCACCGTTGGGTGGCCGGCGCGGGAGGCGAACCTCTCGTGCTCGACGCGGTCGAGGCGATCAGGCCGCAGTGGCTCGTTCCCGGCGCCGTGATCGGCCTGCTCCCGTCGACGTCGGCGCGGCCGTCGCTCGCCCGGGACGTCATCTCGGCGCTGTCCGGGCTGGGCCCGCTGAGCGTCGTACGCCGCCTGGCACGCAGCCAGGCCGACGGCGACCCGCCCGCGGATCCGCTCACCGGCGATCCGCGACCGTCGACGGCACCGGCCCGGAATCCGTCTGGCGTGCCTGGTGAAGAAGCGCCGCGACCTCGGGTACCCGCCGATAGGGCCGCAGCCCCGCGTCAAGGGAGGCCCGCGCCCGGTGGATCCGGCCGGAATCCAGATGCGGGTAGTCGTCCAGGAACAGGTGCCACTCACGAACGGCCCTGAGCACGTGCCCCTGGCCGAGGTGCAGTTCGGCCAGGCGGGCCCGCAGGAGCGCACGGGACCGGCGCTCCCGCACCGGCCGCAGGCGCGTCGAGGACTGCAGGGCCCTGATCGCGGCACCCCGCTCACCCAGCGACGCGTGCACCGCGGCCCGCTGATGCGCGAACGCGGCCGCGTGGTACGAGCCCAGCAGCGGGCCGTCCCGCTCGGCGCGCTCCAGTTGCGCGCCGCAGGCCCGTAGCTGAGCCATCGCGGCAGGTCGGTCACCGGCGGCCGCGTACGCCACGGCGAGCTGGCCGTGCAGGAACGCCCGGGTCAGCGGCGGCGTCCGGGGACCCGCCGCGGCGATCGCCCCCTCCGCCAGCCGGCGCGCGTCCGCGTGGTGACCGAGACCGCGCGCCTGGACGCTGAGCGCCCGCAACGCCATCGCCGCGAGGCGCCGGTCGCCGGCCTCGGACGCCAGTGACCGGCCGACGTGGAAGTACCGCTGGGCCGGACCGTGCTGCTCGTCGTCGAAGCACATGAATCCACACAGGTAGGCCAGTTGCGAGGCGCTCGACAGCAACCGGGCACGCAGGCGCGGTGGACCGCTGGCGCGCAGGAGGGGTGTCAGGCCGGTGGCCAGGTAACCGCCCAGCGCCATCCTGCCCCGGCCCCCGCCGAAGACGGCGTCGACCTCGTCGAAGACCTCGATCATCCGCTCGGCCGCGGACACGTCCTGGGAGGTCAGCGTCCGGCCCGGCTCCGTCGCGACGAGCGGGTCCACCTCGTCGTACGCCGGGGGTGTGTCCCGCCGGTAGACGAGGGACCTCGTCAGGCCCCGCCGCTTCGCTCCGCTGCCGTAGAGCTCGTGCAGTTCGTCGACGAGGTCCAGGTGCCGCGCCTCCGCGACCGGTGCCGGCCGCTGTGCCGGCAGCCCCACCTCGGGCAGGGAGATCTCGCGGTCGAGCCGGCGGCTGAGTGCCTCGACCACCAGCGCGGCCACCGGCTGTCGGGGACGGGATCCGGCGAGCCAGTACGCCACCGAGGTGCGGTCGTACCGCAGCGTCATGCCGGACTCCGCGCCGCAGGCGTTGACCGCCCGGGCGAGGTCCGCGCCCGTCCAGGCCGCCTCCCGCAGCAGTGCGCGGAGGCGTGCGTTGGGCCGTGCCGGCATGTCCACCTCCCCAGCGCCACGCTCGGACCGTGGGGGACGGGAGCGGTACGCCCTCGAGGGCATCTCCCCTATTAGGACATGTCACGTGAGCGATGAGGAATCACCCGCAACGGTGACCAGGAGCCGATGGTGGCCGGAGGCGGATCGAGACACTTGCCGGCTTCGTTCAACGTCGTCCGCGATTCAACAGATCCGCAGCTCTTCGCCCGACTCTCAGAACTTATCGATGTCTATATTCGGATTTCGGCGGGGGACAGAGTGGAACCTCACCCCCAGAAGCCAACAAATCGGGCCGACCCAAGGAGCAACGACATGGACAAGGCCGACGTGCTGGACGAGCTGCGGACCATCTACGCCGAGGCGCTGGAATATCCGAAGGAGGTGCTCACCCCCGACGCGCACCTGGAGGCGGAGCTGGGGATCGACTCGCTCAAGCAGACCGAGCTGCTGAACAGGGTGACCGAGCACTTCGGGATGGAGCGGGTACCGGACGGTGGCGTGGAGACCCTGGACAGCATCGCGGCCGTGGTGCTGGCGTCCGCCCACCGGACGGAGTCGAAGTGACCGCCGTCGCCGTGGTGGGCATGGGCGTCGCGCTGCCCGGCGCGAGCACCCCCGACGAACTGTGGGATCTGCTGCGCAGCGGGCGAAGCGTGCTGTCGGCCGCCGACGCCGACGCCGACGCCGACCCGGCCGGCCTGGCCGGACTCCACGACCCTGACCGCGCCGTTGCCGACCGCAGCTACAACCGCGTCTACGGCCCGCTGTCCGACCTGCGCCCGCACCCGCGACTGCGGGCGGAGACGGACGCCGGCGACGCGCCACCGGGGCTGACCACCTACTGGCTGCGGCACTGCCTCCTCCAGGCGCTGGACACCACCACCGTCGCCGACCGGGACCGGTGCGCGTTCGCGATCGGCTACGGCGTCAGCGGCTCGATCAACGCCGAGCAGGCATTCCTCGTCGAGGCCGTCGCGCAGGGCGTCGGCGCGTACGACCCGGACGCCGGGCAGATCCCGGACCTCGTACGCCGCGCGCTCGCCGGCACCTACCCGTTCGCCGGCCCCGAACCGCACGTGTTCCTGCCACACGAGGTCGGCCGGCGGGCCGCCGCCGGGCTGCTGCCGCCACGGACGGAGATCGTGACCATCGACACCGCGTGCTCGGCGAGCCTCTACACGGTGCAGGCCGCGATCAGCGCCCTGAGCACCGGCACCGCCGACGTGGTGTTCTGCGGCGGAGCCTGCAACGTCACCCCGTCGGAGTACGTGATGCTCAGCCAGGTCGGGCTCGTCTCGGCGGACGACCAGCTCCGGTCGTTCGACGTGGCGGGCACCGGCAGCCTGTGGAGCGAAGGGGCGGCGGTCGTCGCGCTGAAGACCCTCGACCGGGCGGTCGCCGACGGCGACGAGGTGCTCGGCGTCATCGCCGGCCTCGGCACCTCCTCCGACGGCCGTGGACGCGAGGTGCTGGCGCCCGACAGCCGGGGCCAGGCCCTGGCCATCCGGCGGTCCCTGGAAAGCGCCGGCGTCGCGGCCGCCGGCGTCGACTGGATCCTGGCCCACGCCATCGGCGTCCCGGCCGGCGACGCGGTCGAGTTCGCCGCGCTGCGCGAGGCTGCCGACTCCGCGACGGACTGCCTGGTCACGGTGAACAAGCCGCAGTTCGGCCACACCTCCTGGGCGTCCGGCCTGCTCTCCCTGGTCCACGTCCTACTCGCGCTGCGCAACGAGACGGTGCCCGCCCAGCGCCGGTTCACCCGTACTCCCGAGTCGTACCGGCAGGAGGCCACCAGGCTGCGGATTCCGGTCACCGACGCCCCCTGGCCGCGTACGGCCGACCGCCCCCGGATCGCCGGCGTCAACAGCTTCGGGTTCGGGGGGACCAACGTGCACGCCGTGGTCACCGACACGCCACGGGTGGGCGGGTTCGCGCGGCGCTCCGGCACGGGGGAGATCGCGGTGGTGGGGTGGGGAGCACACCTGCCCGGTGCCCCGACCGCGACCGAGGTCATGGACCAACTCCGCGGCGCCGAGTGGCACGTTCCGCCCGGATTCGGGGAAAGCTATCCGCTGCCGGACCCGGTCCAGCTACGCATGCCACCGATCGCGGCGCGCAACCTCGACCGGACGCAGTTGATGCTGATCCAGTCGATGCTCCACCTCGCCGGCGAGCACGGCGAGGTGTGGGCGCCGTTCACCGACACCACCGGCGTCTTCGTCGGTCACCACGGCGTACCGGGCGCCTTCGGCCCGGTGGTCCTGCGCATCAACCGCGACCTGATCGCGGGCGCCCTCGCCGGCGTGACCGATGCGACGGCGGCGCCGGCGGTCGACCGCTTCCTCAAGTCCCTGCAGGCGCTGGCCCCCGACCCCGACGAGACCGTCGGCGGGCTGCTGCCGAACTTCATCGCGTCCCGGGCGACGAAACGCTTCGACCTGCGCGGCATGGCAATGGTCGTCGACCAGGGAATCGACTCCGCGCTGGGCGCCGTCCACCTGGCGATGCGGGCGCTGCACACCCGGGAACTGGACATGGCCCTGGTCAGCGGGGTGAACGGCAACTCCGGGCCGGAGCTGCGGGCGATCCTCGGCGCCCCCTTCCGCTCGCCGGCGGTGGACCCCGCCGAAGGGGCGTTCACCCTGGCCCTGGCCCGGCCCGACACCGCGGCGGAACACGGGCTGCCGATCCTGGCCCGGCTGCGGGCCGGGCAGGACCCGCACGACGGCCCGGCCACCGTGCGGTGCGGTCCGAGCGCGGGACGCAGCTATCTGGGTGGCGACGGGGCACTGGCGATCCTGAGCGCCGTCGCCACCGGCGGCACCGTCCGGGTGGAACCCTACGACCCGGCGATCCAGCCTGCCGGCATCCTCGTGAGGGCGTGAAGCGCGATGACCGAGGAGTCGCTTCGCCCCGCGGCGGCCGGGAGCCCGGCCACTACGGCGGATACGGTCGCAGTGGTGGGCATGGGCCTGGCGCTACCGGGAGCCGTGACAGTGGAACAGTTCTGGGCGCTGCTGACCGGCGGCGAAGCCCAGATCACCGCACCACCGGCGGGCCGCTGGCGGACCGGGGACTTCGTCGACGCCGACCGCTCCGCCACCGACAAGGCTTATCAGCAGGCCGGGGGATTCGTCACCGGGCTGCCGGACGCCGGCACCGACGACTACGCCCAGGTGTGGCTGCGCCACTGCGTGGAGCAGGGACTCACCGGGGTCGGCCGCCGGGACGGCGACCGCTTCAGCCTCTGCCTCGGCTACACCGCCGACGGCAGCCTGCACCAGGAGGAGACCCTTGTCGTCGGCGGAGTCCTGGCCGAGGCCGAGTCGCTGGGCCGCCGGGACACCCGCGAGATCGAGAAGGCGCTGCGGCGCCGGTACGTCCGCGCCGCCGAACCCACCGACCACACCGCACACCGGATCGTCACCAACGCCATCCGCGGGCTGATGCCGGCCGACACCCGGGTGCACGTCGTCGACACCGCCTGCTCGTCGTCGCTGTACTCCATCGACCTGGGGATGCGGGAGATCCTGGCCGGGGCCGTGGACATCGCCGTGTGCGGCGGCGCCATGGCGCTGACCCCGTCCGTCTCGGTGATGTTCGCCAAGAACGGCGGACTCTCACCCACCGGCACCGTACGCGCCCTCGACGCCGGCGCCGACGGCGTCATCTTCTCCGACGGCGCCGCCGTCATCGTCCTCAAGCGACTCGACCGGGCTCTCGCCGACCGGGACACCGTCCTCGGCGTCGTCGCCGGCTCGGGACTGTCCGCCGACGGCAAGGGCACCTCCATCTACAAGCCGGCGCCCCACGGCCAGGAACACGCCCTGAACCGGGCGTACGACAACTCCGGACTGCCCCCCGACGACGTGGACCTCATCGTCGCCCACGCGACCGGCACCCCCACCGGCGACCTGACCGAACTCGCCGGGCTGCGCCGCCGCTACCCGGGCCGCCCCCCGGTCCACGTCGTGTCCAACAAGTCCCTCGTCGGCCACACCGGCTGGGCGGCCGGGGCGGTGTCCGTCATCCACCTGCTCCTGGCCATGAGACACGGGACGATCCCCGCCCAGTACGGCTTCCGGGAACTGCCCGCACCCGCCGCCACGGACGACTCCCGCCTGGTCGTACCCACCACGGCACAGCCCTGGCCCCGGCGGGGCCGCCCGCGCGCCGGCGCCGTGTCCGGCTTCGGATTCGGGGGCACCAACGCCCACCTGCTGTTTCAGGAGTACACCGGCGACCCGCCGGCCCGCCGTCCGATCAGCGTGATCCCACTGGACGAACTCGTCCTCGTCGGGTGGGCGAGCCGACAGCCCGACGAGGGAACCGGTTTCGGCGCCGAATACCCGATGCCGGGCATGCGGGAGCTGCGCCTGCCGCCCGCCACGGTACGCCGCATGGACCGGACCCAGCTCATGCTCGTCCAGTGCGTCCACCAGCTCGACGACACCCTCAAGGACGTGCTGGCCCGCCGCCACCAGCGGGTCGGCGTCGTCGTGGGACACACCGGGCCGACCCGCAACGCCCTCCTCTGCCGGCTCCGCGCCCACCTCGACGAGATCCAGCGGGTCCTCACCGACGACCTCGGGCACGAAGCCGACGACTTTCTCGACACCCTGCGGTCGACCGTCCACGGCCTCGTGCCACCGATCACCGAGGACTCCTACCCCGGGGAGATGCCCAACGTCATCTCGGGCCGGGTGGCGAACCACTTCGACCTGCGCGGCCTCAACGTCACCGTCGACCAGGGCGCGGCGTCGCTCCTCGAGGCGTTCGAGGTGGCGGCCCGCTACCTCCAGTTCGGCGACATCGACCTCGTGCTCGTCGGGGCGGTCAACGGGAACAGCCGACCGGAGTGGCAGGCGATGCTCGGCAGCCCGACCCCGCCGCACGAGGGCGCCTTCCTGTTCGCGCTGACCACCCGGCAGGTCGCGGCCGCCACCGGCCTACCCGTCCTGGCCGGGGTCGACGACCTCGGCGTGTGCGGAGACCGGGAGACGCACCCGGCGACGCACCTCGCGGGCGCGGAGGGCGGTGACGAACTGCTCGCCTTCCTCACCGGGACAGCGCCCACGGCCCGGATCGTCCGGCGCCCCGAACCGCGGGCCCCGGCCCGGGCGCTCACCCTCAGCCGGCCGGCGGCCGGCGGCGAGCCGGCACCGCCCGCCGTCCGGGCCCTGGAGCGCTACGAGCTGACCCTCGCCCCGCTGCCGGCCACCGGGGCGGCGCACGACCGGCCGTTCGTCCCGCCGTCGGCCGTCGTACTGACCAACAACAGCGCGGCCCTGGGAGCGCTGCCGCACGACACCACCGTCATCGCCGTCGGCGACGGTGACGCACTGCTGCGGCGCGGCGGGGCGACCAGCCGGATCGACCTGTCGGAGGCGGGCTTCGACAACCTGCTGTCCGATGTGGAGCCGACGCACATCAGGGTCGTCTGCGACCTGACCACGGTCGGCCCGCGGTTCGAGCCGGCGGACGCCGGGCATCGCGGTGTGGTCGGACTCCACGACGCGATGTTCCTGGCCGCCCGCGGCGCCGCGGCCGGCTGGACGCCCCGCCACTCGTTCGCGGTCCTGCTGCTCGGCGGCGTACGCCCGGACCGGGTCCCGCACCCCCTGACCGGCCTGTTCACCGGCTTCACCAAGGCGCTCGCCCGGGAGTTCGCGTCGTCGGAGGTGTACGCGGTGGCGCACGAGGCGGCCAGCGTCGACGCCATCACCGACCTTCGACCCCCGCCGCTGCTGCCGGTCGCCTACCACGTCGGCGGGCAGCGACTGGCGGTGCGGGCGCGGCACCGACCCGCGCCCGCCGCCCCGATCGGCCTCACCGCGGACTCGGTCGTCGTCGCCGCCGGCGGCGGCCGGGGAGTCGGCGCCGAACTGCTGCGTGCCGTGGCGCGTACCGCCGGGCCGCGACTCTACGTGCTGGGAACGACCCGCATCGACGACACCGACACCCGCCCGGTCGCCGGCGGCCGGGCCGCGTTCATCAGGGCGCGGGTCAGCGAAGGCGGTACGACCGCCGTACGGGCGAGCCGGGCCTTCGACCACCTCACCCGGGTGGCCGAGATCCGTGCCACCCTCGCCGAACTGGCCGGCCACTGCGGCAGGGACCGGGTCACGTACCTCGTCTGCGACCTCGGGAACCCCCACGCCGTCCACGCCGTGATCGACCGGATCCTGGGCACCGAGCCACGGATCGACCTGCTGCTCAACGTCGCCGGCCGGATCGGCACCGCACCGGTCGGCGCCAAGTCCCTGGCCGGCTTCACCGCCGTCCGGGACCTCAAGCTGCACGCCCACGCCAACCTCACCCACGCCTTCCACGGCCGGCGCCCCGCCGCCTGGTGCAACGTCGGCTCCTTCAACGGATACTTCGGCCTCGCTGGCGACACCGACTACGCGGCGGGCAACGACTACCTCCTCCACGCCGCACAGCACGCCGCCGCCGACGGCCACCACGAACACACCATCGGGTTCGGCCTCTGGGCGGAGACCGGCTTCGTGGCCGCGCACCACCTGGGCGGCCGGGCCGACCTCGGGCGTACCCCGGGCCTCACCCCGATGACCACGGCCGAGGGCGTCGGACACTTCCTCGGCGAACTCGCCGCGCCCGGTCCGGCCGGTGTCGTACACCTGGGGTCACGCGAACGTGCCGCCGTCGAGCGCGCCGCACCGGGCTACCTCGCCTGGTGCGGTGAACCGGACGGGCCCGCGCCGCGACACCCCGGGGCCGCCGCACCCGGCTACCGGGTCGAGGAGCACGACGAGCGCGGTACGACCCTGCTCCGGGTCTTCGACCTCGAGCGGGACGGCTACCTCGCCGACCATCTGGTGCGGGGCTATCCGACGCTGCCCGCCTCCTTCTACCCCGAACTCGCCGCCACCGCGGCCGCCCGGCTCTGCCCGGGGCGGGTCCCGGCCGTCTTCACCGACCTGGAACTGCTCGGCCTCCTCCGCGTCCAGCCGGGCCGGCGGCACCCCGTACGCGTCCGCGCGCGGCTGCTGACCCACGGCGCCGAGGAATCGGTGGTCCGGGTCGACATCTGCGGCGACGTGGTCGCGCCGACCGGCCAGCTTCTCGTCCGCGACCGGCCGTACGCAAGCGTCACCGTCCACCTGCGAGGGTCCGTGCCGGCCGCGAGCCGCTGGACCGGTCCCGCCGGCACCGGCGGCGAGGCCACCCAGCCGCTGTACGGGCCGGCATCCCCCGTCGGGCTGGCCGGGATGTTCCGGTCCCTGACCCGGCCACGGATCCACCCCGGCGGCCGGGACGCCCTGCTGTGGCTGGACCCGGTCGACACGGACCGCTGGTTCGCGAACGAGGCCACCCCGCAGCGGATTCTCGAAGGGCTCGTGCAACTGTCCTACCTGCGTGCGCCGGGGGAGTCACCGGCCATCGGCATCCCCCGGACGATCTCGTCGATCGAGTTGTTCGCCGCCCCGGACCGGAACCCGCACGTACGGTTGCACGGGTCCGTGTACGACCTCGACGGGGCGGCCCCGCGTGACCGGGGGTTCGCGGTCACCGCCGACGGACTGGTCCGGGCGCGGATGACCGGAATCCGTACGGCGCCCCTCGACGGGCGCGATACCCCGGATTGACGATGCGGTGGGTTGCCCGGGGCACGCCCCGGGGATGAGCCCTCAACGGCCCGAGCGTCCATCCTCCCGCTGTCTCAACACCCCGAGCAGGGTGTGGAGCGCGTCGGCGGCCTGGCCGGCCTGGTCGGGGCCGAGGGCCGAAGTGATCTGCTCGTGGAAGACCTCGGCGCGTTCGGTGAGGCGGTCGAGTTTCTCCTTGCCGGCCGCGGTGAGGCGCAGAAGCGGCGAGGTGCGGTGGTCGCGATTCGGTTCGGGGGCCAGGAGTCCTTCCTCGACCAGTTCGTTGGCGACTCGCTGCACAGCTTGACGGGTCACGCCGAGCCGCCGCGCGGCCTGGGAAACGGTCATGGGCCGGTCGGACGTCACGCTCAGCACCTGCCAGCGGGCCTGTGTCTGGCCTTCGGCGGCGGCAATGGCCTCACCCGTACGCCGGAGGTGGCCGGCGGCCTCGACCAGCAGCGCGACTCGGCTTGTCATCATGCTCCCATCTTGACAACATGCTGTCAGCCCATCCGGCCCCGGGTCGGCGGCTTTCCCTACCTCGCCGAGGTGCTCCGCCAGGCCGGTGTCCGGCGCAACGACTGGTTCCTTCCGAGCATGCAGAGCCTCTACATCACGGCTGCCGGGCCGGCGGTGGACCAGGGAACCCCGCTGGTCACGGGCACGGTCGACGTGGCACCGTTCGATCAGGACGCGGTCATCCGCGCATTGCGTGCCGACCAGGGCGGCGAGAGCACCTTCACCGAGTTCTGCGAGGCGATCTGGGCGGCTTGGAACGACGAGTCCTACGTCGAGTCGTATCCGGCCGTGACGATCTGACCCGCCGCCGGCTCACCAGGAACGAGCATCGGGGTTGAGCCCCGGGCCGCGAGGTCGGTGAACGTCGGCCCCAGGATCTCGGCGAGCACGACCCCGTCCGGCGCGACCGCCACGCAGATGCCGCGCTCCCCGTCGGCGGCTATCCGGATCCCGTCGCGACAGGTGCCGGCCAGGTGCGTGTCGGGCCCGGCGTGGTGGACCCGGACCTCGCGCAGCCGGCGGGGGACGGCGGCGGCCGTCCGGCCCGCGGCGACCAGGGGCAGCGCCGCCACCCGCACCATCGCGTCGAGCAGCAGCGCGGGCACCGCGCAGCCCTCGAGGTGTGCGTCGAGGTGCTCCGGCGGCGGACGCCACAGCGCGCTGGCGTACCCGGGATCGGCGCGGCATTCGCGGGTGTTGTGGAACATCCCGGTCAGCCGTACGGGGCCGCCCGGGTGGTAGGTGGGATCCCGCACCGGTCGCGCGCCGTCGGTCCCGCCCGCCCAGCGCCGCTGCGGCGTGGGGCCGGTGCCGACCGTCACGACGGCGGTGCAGTGCGGGCGGTCGCGACGCAGCACCCGTCCGGCGCGTACGACGTCGGAGACGATCGTCACCTCGACATCGGTCTCGGTGTCCCGGCGCGCGATCACCGTGGCCCGGACGGCGTACCCGCGGGTCCGGCCGGCGTCGGCGCAGATGAACGCGTCGAAGGCCGCGCCGCGGAAGGCGATCGGCCGGGTCCCGGGCAGCAGGTCCAGTGCCGCCTCGGCCGCGACCTCCAGCGCGAAGGTGCCGGGCAGGGTGGGCGTGCCGTCGACGAGGTGGTGACGGAGCACGGAATCGAGGCGTCCGTCGAGCACCAGCGACCACCGGGCCCGGTCCGCGTCGCGGTGTTCGGGCCGGCCGAGGTAGGGCCGGGCGGGCGCACCCCGTTCACCCCGCCGGGCGGTCGGGTCGTCGGCGAGGCGGAAGCCGGGAAACCGGTCCCGTATCGACCTGATCTCCAGGTCCCCGGCGACCGCGACGACCGCGTGGGCCGTGTCGCGCCGTGGGGGCCGCAGTTCCGCCAGGAAGTGCGCGACGCCCTCGGCGTCGCGGATCGCCGAGAAGCGGTCCCCGGAGTACTCCTGGTTGTCGACGAAGTCGCGGGTGACGATGCCGGAGTCGGCCCACTTGGGCCACTCGATGGTGTATTCGTGGGTCGGCCGGTGGCGGGCGGCGGCCGCGAGGATCTCGTTGGCGGCGGCGTAGTCGGCCTCACCGGGCAGCCCGCAGAAACCGGCCATGGAGCCGAAGTTGCACCAGCGCCGGGGTGGGCGGGCGGCGAACGCGGTACGCAGGTGGTGGCCGCCGAGCAGTTTGACGTCCCGGACCCGCCGGAAGGTGGCCAGGTCCTTGCCGGGCAGGGAGGCGGCGTGGTGCTGGCCGGCGCCGTTGATCAGCAGGTCGACGTCCCCGTGGTCGAGGATGGTGGCGGCGGCGTGGTCGACCGCGGCCGGATCGGTGATGTCGCATCGCAGGTAGGTGACCCGGTCGGCGCCGACGTGCCGGGCGAGGGTACGGAGGTTGGTGACGGCCTCGTGGGCGTCACGCAGCCGGTCGAACCGCCGGTTGATCTCGGCGACACGTGATCGGGGGTCCGCGGTGCGCTGTTCGCGGATGTAGCGGGTCCGGCCGCCGTGGACGTCCCGGTCGAGTGCGGCCAGGTCCGTGGCGGAGAACCGGTCGAGATCCCCGCTGCCCAGCACCCACAGTCGTGGCCGGTGGCGGCGGGCCAGCGCGGCGACGACCGCGGCCGTGATGCCCCGGGCACCGCCGACGGCGACGACCGTCGACCGCTCGGACAGACCGGTGTCGTCGGCGGGCGGCGGTGCGGGGGCGAGCGTCTCGGCGAGCCGGCGACCGTCGTGGTACCAGGTGACGGGCAGGCCCCCGGCGCCGCCGAGCTCGTGGTCGACCTGAGCCAGCGCGGTCTCCGGCGCGCCGGTGTCGGTGATCAGCGCGTGGACCGAGGCCGGCGGCAGCTCCCAGGCCATGCTCTTGACGGTCCCGGTGAAAAGGGCGGTGTCGGGATGCACGGCGCCACCGGTCGCCGGATCCATCAGCGCGACCGCCACCGATCCGCCGTCGACGATCCCCGCGAAGTTGGTCTTCACCGCGAGAAACATCAGTTCGTGCAGGGCCAGTCGCGCCGCACCGGGTGGCTTCGGCCGGTGGCCGGCGCCGAACGACGCCACGACGCGGATGTGACGGGCCGGTCCGGTCGCGTCGAGACTGTCCTCGTCGACGTGGGTGACGACGGTGGCCTCCGCCGATGCCGCGGGATCGGTGCACAGCAGCCGCCCGCCGGCCCGGGCGACCATCGGGGCGAGCGCCGCCGCCGTGGCGGCCGAGTCGGTGAGCACGAGGGCGTTTCCGGGCAGGTCGGGTGTCGTACCGGCACGGTGTGGGCGACCCTGTTCGGCGAACGTCGCCAGGTACCGGCGGGCGGCGTACGGCGGGTCGGGTGGAGTGGGCGCGGCCGCACTCTTGCGGACCGGGAGGACCGCGACCTGCGGACTGTCGGGCGCGCCATGGACCACGGTGCCGGCCTCCGGCCGCAGCGCGGCGCGCAGGACCGCCAGCACGGAGTCGGCGCCCCCGTAGCTGTACCGGCCGACCGGTTCGACGGCGCGGACCTCACCGGTGCCGGCCCCGGGCCGCAGCGCGGGCCGGAGCCGGGCCAGGACCGGCCAGTTGTTGTCGGCGACCGTCCGGCCGCGCGCGACGGCCAGCAGGAACGCCCCTTCCGCCAGCGGCGGACCGCCGTCGGTGGGGTACGGGTCGAGCAGGTTTCCGTGGGCGCCCAGCACGAGAGCGAGGTCGATCTCCGCGCGGCGCAGGTACGCGGCGGCGGCGTACAGCGCGGCGAGGCCGCTGTCCGGGCCGGTGTCGAGCGTCATGGTGGGCCCGCGCAGGTCGAACTGCCGGGCCAGCCGGGCGGGGATGACGTTGGGCATGAGCCCGGGCATGGTGTCCTCGGTGATGGCCGGCGTCTGTTCACGCAGCCGCCGCAGCCATTCCCCGTATGGCGCCGCCTGCGGGGTGCCGGCGAGGACGCGCTCGATGCCGTGGGCGTACGAGCGCGCGGTCGCCTCCATCGACAGCCGGGTCAGCCCGGTGTGGGCGCAGAAGACCCCGGTACGTTCCTCGAGGCCGTGCCAGAGCCGGCCGTGCTCGCCGGCGAACGCGGCGGCGGCCGACAGCGCCATGAGTTGGCACCGGTCGACGGCGCGGGCCGTCCGGCGCGACATGCGGATGTCGGCGAATGGCGGCAGCGGGTGGTCGTCGCCGAAACCCGGCTCGGTGGCCGGGTCGAGGCCGGCGGCGATGCGCGCGGCGACCTCGTCGTGTCCCGGGCCGCCGGGCAGGTGCGCGCTGAACGCGACCAGCAGCAGGTCGTCGTCGACGAGGGGCCGGCCGGAGGCGGGTGGCGGCCGCCCGGCCGGGGCGTCACGCAGCAGCAGGTGCGCGTTCGTACCGCCGAAGCCCATCGACGACACCCCGACGGTGCGTACGGGCGCGGCGAACGCGGCGGGCTCGGTCGGCACCCGGACCGGCAGGTCCCGCGCGCCGTCGGGCAGGCCGGTGAACAGCGGCTGGGCCGGGATGCTCCGCTCGCGCAGGCACAGTGCGGCATGGATGACCGACACCACACCGGCGGCCCAGCCGGTGTGCCCCAGCAACGCCTTGTTGGCCACGCACGTCATGGCACGGGAGGTGGCCCCGGTCGCCAGGGCGGACAGTTCGGTGCCGTCGCCGGCCACCGTTCCGGTGGCGTGCGACACCACGAGATCGACGTCGTCACCGCCGACCCCGTTGACCTCGTACGCCCGGCGCAGTGCGATGCGCTGGCCGTCGACGTTCGGGGCGTAGATGGCGGTGCCGCGCCCGTCGGACGAGGCGCCGAAGCCGGCCAGGACCGCCAGCACGCGGTCGCCGTCGGCGCGGGCGCGGCTGAGACGTTTGAGGGTCACGATCCCCGCGCCGTCGGAGAACAGCGTGCCGTCCGCGGCCGTGTCGAAGCTGCGTACGTGGCCGGCCGCCGACAGGCCCTTGAGCTTGGCGAACACGACGAGCACGCGGGGGCCGAAGGCGTTCACCCCACCGCAGTGGGCCACGTCCGCGTCGCCGTCCAGCAGGGCGCGTACGCCGAGGTCGATGGCGTACAGGGAGGAGGAGCAGGCGGTGTCCACGGTCAGGCAGGTGGTGTCGGGAGCCAGCACCCCTTGCATCGCGGCCCGGGCGATCTCCCGCGGGGTGTGGCGGGCGGGGGTGTCGCTCACGCAGCCGAACTGCCGGCGCAGCAGGTGCAGGGCCTGTTCCCCGTCACCGCCGGCCGTGGCGACGCCCCGCGCGGCCAGCCGTACGGCGACGCTCTCCTCCAGGTGCTGGCTGCCGTCGGGCCACATACCGACCACGAACGCCGCCCGGTCACCCGGGGCGCGGTGGACGCCGGCGGTGGCCTGCCGCAACGCCCGCCGTAGCCAGGTCGTGGCGAAGTCCGAGCCGTCGGCCGGCGGGTCTTCGTGGATCACGCCGGCCACGCGGGCGTAGGTGCGGTCCATCGCGGCCGGGTCAGTGGAGTGGAAGTCCGGCAGCCGGTACCGCCCACCGGGCTCGCCGTACGTCGGCCGGCCCACGCCGAGCACCCGCCACAGGCCGTTGACGTCGGCGACGCCGGGTGCCACCAGGCCCATCCCGACGATCGCGATCGGATCGGGCTCGGTCGTCGGCGCGCCGGCCACCGGTGGGGTGGCCGCCGTGTCCTCCCGGCCGCCGCTGGTGCTCACGCCGACGACGGAGAATCCGCCGTCGGCGATCAGGGTCTGCCCGGTGACCCAGCCGGCTTCCGGGGCGGCCATCAGCAGTACGGCCCGGGCGAGGTCCTCCTCCCGGGTCATGCGCCCGCCCGGCGTGCCGGCGATCAGCGCGCCGCGCATCCGGTCGGGGTGGGGAAAGTAGTCGGTCACGCGGTTGTCGACCGGCGGCGCGGACACGACGTTGACCCGTACGCCGTGTCGGGCGAACTCCCCGGCCTGGTAACGGGTGAGCGCCTCCAGCGCCGCCTTGCTGACGCCGATCACGCCGTACCCTTCGAGCGTCCGCTCCGAGCCGGTCGACGACATGTTGATCACAATGCCGTGGCGGGCCGCCAGCAGCGGCAGCGCGGCCTGCGCGCACCGGCGGGCTCCGTGCAGATTGGTGTCCAGCACGCGGTGCCAGTCGTCGTCGGTGGCGTCGCACAGTTCGCCGAACACGCCGCGGGCGGCGTTGTTGACCAGGACGTCCAGGCCGTCGAGGCGCGCGGCGAGCGCGGCGAACATGTCGCGTACCTGGTCGGGTTTCGCCACCGAGGCGCGGACGGTCTCGGCCGACCCGCCAACTTCGACGATCTCCTGTGCGGTGGCGGTGGCGGCCTCGGGGGAGTGGAAGTAGTTGACGATCACGTGCGCGCCGTGGGCGCCGAAGGCCCGGGCGATCACCCCGCCGATGCCCCGCCCGCCGCCGGTGACCAGTACGGTCTTTCCGCTGAACCGGCCCCGCACGGCTACGCCGTCGCCCGCGACGACGACAGCCGGACGAGGCCGTCGGCGACGGCCGGCAGCGTCCGGAAGCTGGTCACCCGTACGTCCGCACCGGGCGTGGGCAGGCCGAAGCGGTTCCTGAGCCGGGCGAACATCTCGACCTGCTTCAGCGAGTCGACGCCCAGGTCGGCATCCAGGTCCGCGTCGTCGCTGAAGACGTCCTCGGGATAGTCCAGCGCCTCGGCGTACTCCCGGCGCAGCACGGCCATCAGCTCGTCGCGGGGCGGCAGCCCGGCCGCCGCTGGCAGCCCGGTCGCTTCCGGCAGGGGGGCTGCTTCCGGCGGTGCGGTCGCTTCCGGCGGCGCGGGCGGCACGTCGGTGGCCGGCACCGGCGGCGGCGGTGGGGGTGCCGGCGCGGCGCCGCCCCGGGCCGCGGCGACGGCCGACGCCGCGCCGACGCGCTGCTTGAGCGGGGCGTGCGTGGTGACCCCGGACAGGTTCTGTGCCACCAGGTCGGTGAGGATGGACCGGGCGCCGCACTCCACGAAGGTCTCGACGCCCTGCTCGTACAGGGCGCGTACGGCGTCGGCGAAGCGCACCGGTGTCGTCAGGTGCGACGCCAGCGCCTGGCGGAGGTCGTCGTCGGCGGTGTAGTAGCGCAGGCCGATCGCGGAGAAGACGCGTACCGCCGGCGGCCGGACGGTGATGTCCCGCAGGCCGGCGACGTACTCCTCGGCCACCGGACGCAGCACGCGGTTGTGGAACGGGTACGGCGCGCGCAGCCGCCGCGCCTGCACCCCGGCAACGGCGGCCAGGGCCTCGACCCGGGACAGTTCCTCCTCGGGGCCGGACACCACCGTCTGCCGCGGCGCGTTGACCGCCGCCACCTCGACCTCCCACGTGCCGAGGGCGGTCAACATGGCACCGGCGCGGGTCGCCCCGGCCGACAGGCTCACCATGCCGCCGTCCGGTGGCCGCCGCCGGGCGCAGGCGGCGTCGCGGGCCGCGACCATCCGGGCGCCGTCCTCGACCGTGAGCGCTCCCGCCGCGGTCAGTGCCGCGATCTCCCCGAAACTGTGGCCGAGCAGCACGTCCGGGCGTGCGTCGGCGGGGTCGGCGAGCAGCCGGTACAGGGCGACGGAGGTGGCGAAGATCGCCAGGTGGGCCCGTGGTGGGTCGGTGCCGGCGAGTTCGTCGGCCGGCACGGCACCGGCGTCGAGCAACAACGGCGAGACCGGTTCGTTCCCGTTCCGCCGGGCCACCAGGTCCACCGTCCCCAGGACGTCGCGGACGGCCGCGTCGTCCGCGAGTTCCATCAGTACGCCGGGCAGGTAGGCGCCCTGGCCGGGAAACAACAGCGCACGTCGAGATCTCATGTACAGCCTCCTGCTGTGGTGCCCGGCTCACGCCACGGGCCAGTCAGTCGGTGATGGGGGCGCCCGGCATCTCCACGGCCTGGAGGCGGGACACGCTCTCGGATCGAGGTGGCAACTGGTCGTGCAAACCGCCAGTTATCCGCATGGATCAGGCATACCTAGAAGCTACGGCAGCTCAACGGCTCATGTGTCCCGATCATCGAAAGTTGCGGACCGGTCGATGACGGTCTCGCGCGGTGGGTCCGACGCCGCCGGTTCCGAAGGCGGGAGCAAGTGCCGGTGCGGCCCGACGGTCAGCCCGCCGGAGATGGTGGACGCTGTTCGAGTCTCATCGAGACGTACTCGGTGAACCCGGCGCGCCGGGCGAACCGCACCGGACGCCGCCGGTACGGGGTGAAGCCGAGCTTGCGGTAGAGGGCGAGGGCCGCGACGTTGGTGTCCTTGATGTCCTGCAGGACGTACGTCCGGTGCTCCGGCAGGGCGAGCAGGTGCGTGAGTAGTGCCGTGGCCACCCCGCGCCCCTGATGGGCGGGGGCGGTCGTGACGAAACCGATCTCGGCGACGTCCTCGCCGGCGTCGTCGGGAACACCCATGAACTGACTGCGGACGACCAGATGGCTGATCGTGCCGTGGACGAATCCGAGGTGCCGCCGGAACTCCCGCCGTCTGGGGGCGAAGCACTGCTGCTCCCCGGTGGTGAAGGAGGCGACCGCGGCGGGCTTGCCGTCGACGAGGGCGACGTGGAAGCGGTCGGGCAGGATCATGTGCGCGAACGCGTCGGTGACCTTCGCCGGGTCGGGCGAGAAGTACGCGAAGTCCTCGGCGAATCCGCCGACGAGGACCTCGGTGATCGGCCGGCGGTACTCCTCGCCGAGTTCGTCTCCCCGTACGACGTCAGTCATCGGTGGGTGTCCGTCCTGTGGTGAGCACGCGTAGAACCGCGTCCGGGCTGGGCACGCTCACCTCGTCGGGCAGGGCGAGTCTGGTCGTGACGATGCCGCTGAGCAGTGCCAGATAACAGATGACCATCTCGGCCGGATCCCCGTCGCCGAACCGGCCCCGGCGTTGACCGCGCCGGATGACCTCGGTCAGCGCCTGTCTGAACGCCTGATGACCGGGCCGGAGGCGGTCGCGGACGCCCGGCGGCTCGTTGGCCAGGAAAGCCTGGTTGACGACCATGAAGAACTCCGCGGCGTCCTTGTCGGTGGCGATGTCGGCGAGGAAACGCCGGGTGAAGTCGTACAGCACGGACGCCGCGTCACCGTCCCCGGTGAGGATGCGCGCGGTCGCGAACAGGCCGTCGGCCGCCCGGGTGACCACCTCGGTGAAGAGTTCGTCCTTGCTCGCGTGGTGCTGGTAGATCAAACCGGTGCTCACCCCGGCCTCGCGGGCGATGTCGCGCATGTTCGTCGCCGCGAACCCGTGCCGGGCGAACAGCCGGACCGCGGCGGTCAACACGGCCTCGTGGGTGGCCGCGCGCATCGCCTCGTTACGGGCCGCCGAGCGTGGCACCGGACCCTCCCATCATTCAGTGAACCAATGTTCACTGTACAGAAATGGGTCCGCCTGCCGGTTTCCGGGCGGTCCTCATGTCCTGCCGGCGGCACCCCACGCGGCCTCGACCAGGGCCGGGAGTATCCGGGCGGCGGATCCGCGCAGGTTGACGTCGCAGATCGCGTCGAGCGGTGTCGGCAGCGGGTTGACCTGCACGACGGTGGCCCCGGAACGGGCCGCGATCCGGGGGATCTCGGCGGCCGGGTACACCACGCCGGACGTGCCGACGGTCAGCAGCACGTCGCAGGTGGCGGCGGCCTCGGCCGCCGCCGTCAACGCGGCCTCCGGCAGCGCCTCGCCGAACCACACCACCCCGGGCCGTACGAGCGCCCCGCAGTGCCCGCACCGCGGCGGTGCCAGCCGGCTGCCCTCGCCCGGATCGGCGGCGTCGTGATCGGCGGCGTCGTCCGCCGGGTCTACGAAGGCGACGGGGTGGGCGGCCCGGCCCACACAGCGGGGTGCGAACAGGCTGCCGTGCAGGTGGATCGGGGCCCGGGAGCCGGCCCGCTCGTGCAGGTCGTCGACGTTCTGGGTGACGACGACGGTGCCCGGGACCAGGTCCTCGATCGCGGCCGTGGCCAGATGCCCGGGGTTGGGCCGGGCCCGGCGCACCCGCGCGCGCCGCCACTCGTACCATCCCCAGACCAGGTCCGGGTCCGCGTGGAACGCCTCCGGGGTGGCGAGCTGCTCGGCGTCGTACCGGGCCCAGAGCCCGGTGAGGTCGTCACGGAAGGTCGGCACGCCGCTCTCGGCCGAGATTCCGGCGCCGGTGAAGACGACGACCCGACGAGCCTGCCCGAGGAGTGCGGCGGCACCCGGAAGAACACTCTCCATCCGGGGGATCCTGCCATCAGCGGAGGCTCGTCCACGTGCCGTGCGTCCGCCGGCCGACTAGCGCAGCGGCCGGAAGCCGGCGCGGACCTCTTCCGAGAAGGCGTCCGGTCGCTCCCAGGCCGCGAAGTGCCCGCCCTTGTCCAGCTCGTTGTAGTAGACGAGACCGGGGTACGCCGTCTCCACCCAGGTCCGTGGGGCCTGGTACAGCTCGTCGGGGAAGACGCTGACGGCGGTCGGCGTGGCGACACCCTTGGTGGCGAAGAACGAGAGCTTGTTCTCCGCGTAGAGACGGGACGCGGACACCGCCGTGTTCGTCAGCCAGTAGAGCGTGAGGTTGTCGAGGACGTCGTCCCGGGTGAGGCCGCCGGGGCGACCGGCGAAGGCCTGGGAGATCAGCTCCAGGCTGCGCGCGTCGTGGTCGAGCAGGAAGGCCGCCATGCCGACGGGTGAATCAGCGAGTCCGGTCAGCGTCTGCGGCCGCGTACCCATCATCAGGGAGTAGGCGACGTGCTTCCAGACGAAGTCCAGTTGCTCGCACGCGCGCCGCTCCTCGTTGGAGAGGTCGGAAGGAAGCGAGCCGAGTGCGTTGTTCGCCCCGGTGATGTCGCACTGGAACAACTTGTCGATGTCCGGTGGGACCGCGCCCGGCATGTTGGTGTGGATGCCGATCAGTTCCGGCGGTGCCTGCACGCCCATCAGGTCGGTGATGATCGCGCCCCAGTCGCCGCCCTGCGCGACGAACCGTGCGTACCCGAGGCGTTTCATCAGCTCGGTCCATGCCCGGGCGACGTGCTCGGGGCCCCACCCGGGCGTGGTGGGTTTGCCGGAGAAGCCGTGGCCCGGCAGTGACGGGATCACCAGGTGGAAGGCGTCCGAGGCGCTGGCACCGTGGGCGGTGGGATCGGTGAGCGGTCCGATGATCTTCAGTTGTTCGATCACCGAACCGGGCCATCCGTGGGTGACGATGAGCGGCAGCGCGTCGTCGTGTTTCGAGCGGACGTGGATGAAGTGGATGTCCAGCCCGTCGATCTCGGTCGTGAACTGCGGCAGGTCGTTCAGCCTCGCCTCGACCTTCCGCCAGTCGTAGTCGCTCTCCCAGTAGCGCGCGACGGCCTGGATCGTCGCGAGCGGTACGCCCTGCGACTGATCTCCGACGGTCTCCTTCTCGGGCCAGCGGGTGGCCGCGACGCGCCGGCGCAGGTCCTCGAGTGCCGCCTGCGGGATCTCCACGGTGAACGGGCGGATCTGTGCGGTGCGCGTCGGCGCTTCGGTCTTGACAGCCACGTCGGTCTCCTGCTCCCGTCCTCTTTGGAAGGTCGAGCGGGGATCATGTCCGCCTGGCCTTTCCGGCCAGCCCTCCAGCCGACACTAGAGCGCCGTCAGCGTGGGCCGTGGGGCATCCGAACAATCTCGTTCGTCGTCTCGTTCGACGCCGTTCGGGGTGTTCGTCACCACCGGGTCTCTTCATCCCGGGTCGCCGCCGGCGCGACCGTCAGCGGGATCGACCGGGCCGGTCGTCACCGGTTCCGCCGGCCGGAGCGGGCGTCGGCGCGAGCGCACGTACCAGGCGGCGGCGAGCGCGACGCCGAGGCCGGGCAGCCCCCACGGGTGGTTCCGGACGGTCGCGCTGAAGACGACCGGCTGGCTGAGCCCGCCGATCTCCCCGCGTACGGTGTAGCGGCCGACCGCCGGGGCGGGAATGGTGAAGGGCAGCCGGACGACCCGCTGCTCGCCGGGCGCGATGGTGTCCAGCAGCGGCGGGGGCACGAAGCCGGTCGGTTCGTCGCCCCGGTCGAGGGTGACCGAGACGGCCGGCTCGACCGCCGGGGCGGTGCCGTCGTTGCGGACGGTCGCCACGAGCAGTTGTCGCGCGGATCCTCCGAACACGCTGCTCCAGGACGGCTGCGCGCTCACCCGCAGTTCGGTGACGACGAGTTTCGCCGCCGGCACCGTGTCGGTTTCGGTCGCGGCGGCGGCCGGTGCGGTGCTGCCGGTGACGCTCAGCGGTACGGTCCCGCTCGTGCCCTGGTCCAGGCTGGTCGCGCGGACGACGCACGGGCAGGCGGCCGGTGGGGCGGCGACCCGCAGCCGGGTACGGGCCGGCCGGTTTCCGGTGACCGCGACCTGGACCGCCGAGGTGACGGCGCAGTCGGCCGACCCGCGCCGCCCGGCGTTGCCGCACAGTTCGACGTTCACCAGGCCGGCCGGCCAGCCGGTCAGCGTCACGGTGAGGTGGGCGCCGACGGCAACCTCCGCGCGGTCGATCCCGATCGTCGGCGGGCCGGCGGTCGGCTCGGCCGCCGCGGCGACGGGCGTGCCCAGGGCGGCCGCGACCGCGAGCGCCGCGGCTCCGGCCGCGAGCCGGGTGCCGCGCCGCCCCGGCCGGGACCGGCCGGCGGCTCGGGGATGGCCGGCGGCTAGGGAATGGCCAGCGGTTGGCGAATGGTGGCGGGTCATCCGGGCCGGCCGGCCGGTGTCGTCGCGGTGTCGGCCGGGCGCCCGTCGGTGTCGGCCGCCGATGCGGCCCGGCCGGCGGTGCGGGGCTTGCGCCGACGGGTCGCCCCCACGGCCAGGGCGGCAGCGAGCAGGCCGAGGACCAGCAGGACCCAGGGGACGGCCCAGACCCCGTGCGTACGGGTCACCGCCGGCAGCGGTACGTCCATGGTGGAGGGTGTGACGGTGACGGCGACGTCGAGTCGGCCGGCGGCCGGCAGGCCGGTGATCCGTTCGGTCACCTCGGTCACCCCGCCGGGCAGCAGTTCCGGTACGTCGACGGTGCCGGTCCGCGCCAGCTTCCACCGCAGCGGCCCGTCGACGCCGACGTGGGCCGTACCGGCGATGCGGACGTTGCCGGTGTTGCGCAGCCGGTACCGCACCTCCACGGTGCCGCGGTCGAGCGGGTTGAGCGGCAGGTGGCTGGTGACCCGCAGGGTCTCGATCTGGAGGGCGGGGGTCAACGGCCCGGCGACGCGCAGGTAGATCCGGGCGGCGACCCGCCGGTCGACGTTGACCCGCTGGCCGTCGGCGGTCGTGCCGGCGGCCGTCACCGAGGCGATGAGGCCCCCGGCGTGGTCGCCCGGGGTGGCGTCGGCCGGGACGATCAGCTGGAACGGGACGACGACGTGGCGCCCGGCCGGCACCACGACCTGCCTGGTGGCGATGGTCGCCCAGGTGCCGACGCCGGTCGGCGGCTGGCTGGCCGGGAGCAGGCCGAAGCTTCCGTCGGCGGTGGTGAACGCGTCGGTGCCGTACAGGTTGAGGGTCAGTGGCGTGCGGCCGAGGTTGCGGACCGCGATCTGGTCGTCGATGCGCTGCCCGGGGCTTGCGTCGTAGACGAAGTAGCTGCGCCCGGTGGGACCGGTGGCGTCGGAGGGCTGGACCGCCCAGGTGATTCCGGAATCGGTGGGGGCGGTGGCGGGGCTGGAAGGTTCGGGCGCCGCGGCCACCGGCGTGGGTACGCCGACGAGCGCCGCCGCGAGAAGTGCTGGCAGCCAACGGTGCCGCATGGGAACTCTCCGGTACGGGGATGACGCGGAGGCGCCCGCCGCAGCGGCGGGCGCCTCCGCAGGGCGGATCAGGACAGGGTCACGGTCAGGGTCGCGGTGTAGTCGCCCGGCGTGCTGGACGCCGGTACGCCGAGGTTGAGCTGCGCCCCGCACTCGAACTGCCCGCCGCTGGCGCCGGCCGCCGAGGAGCAGAGGGTACGGGCCGTACCAAGGCCGGTGCCCGCGCCCGGGTTGGCCGCGGCGCCCGGAGTAACCACGCCCGGGGTGCTGACCAGTCCGTCGTTGACGAACGAGGCGGTCGGCACCCAGCCGAGGTTGTCCGGTGCGATGGTCCCGCCGAGCGGGCTGGTGAACTGCTCCACCTGCCCGACGAGGTTCCAGCCCGCGTTGGTGCCGCGCTGGTCCTTGACGGTGACCGTGTTGAGGGCACCGGTGGCGGTGCCGCCCGGCTCGACCGCGGACAGGGCGACCGTCGAACCCGCCACGGCGAGCGTGAGCGGGCCCGTCTGCCGCACCTGGGCGGTGATCTCCTGGTCGGCGCTGCCGGCCGCGGGGGTGGCGAAGCTGACCGGGGTGAAGGTGTCCTGGCTCCGGTCGGCCGAGCCGTGCGCGGCGAAGGTCAGGATGTAGCACTGCACCACGGTGCAGTCGACATCGTTGCCGTTGCCGTCGGTGTAGCGGGCCGCGACGTCGAGCGTGGTGTCGAACGTGCCGTCGGCGTTCAGGACGTCCTGGCCGCCGCTCGGCGTCGTGACGTTCTTGTTGACCCACTTGACCGACTTGTAGCGGCGCGAGTTGACCCAGTAGTCGGCGTCGTTCTTCGGGCCGAAGGCGACGTAGATTCCGCTGCCGTTCGCCGCCTGCGGGTCGAACCCGGAACCGGTGACCGTCGCCGTCGTACCCGCCGGGTCGATGCCGGTGGCGGGGTTGACGGTGACGGTCGGTGCGGCCGCGCCGCCGCCGGCGGTGATCCGTACGGTCGCCGGGTCCAGGGCGGTGCCGGCACCGTAGAAGCCGGCGAACGCCGACGCCCCGATCTCGGTCATCGTCGTGGCCAGGTTGGACCAGGTCACGGTGGAGCCCTCGGACTGCGGGCCGCCGGTGGCCAGCGTCGCGATCTCGGCCTGGTCGACCGAGATCGGTTCGAAGCCGCCGCCGGTGACCGTCAGGTCGACGTCGGCACGCAGCGACCCGGCCGCACCGCTGAGGACCACCGTGGGGTTGGCCATGGTGATCGTGAAGAAGTGCGACGGGTAGGAGAAGACGACCGTGCCGTCGTAGTGGACGGTCGCCGTTCCGGCGGCGGCGTCGTAGTTGCCGTCGCGGAACGAGAACCGGAACGTGCCGTCGGTGTTGCGGGTCGCCCCGTCACTGACCGCGATCGGCGGGTTGCCGTTTCCGGTGGCGACGTAGTTGCGGAACGACGCCTTGAATCCCCAGTCGAGGCTGCCGGCGGTGACGTCCACCGGGGCGGCCGACGCCGGGGTGACCACGAAGAGGGCGGTGGCCCCACCGAGTGCGGCGGCCGTCACCCAACGTAGCGGACTGCGCCGGCTGGTTCCGGCGCGGAGTCTGCCCATGTTGCTTCCTTTCGTTAGGTCGGGGGAGATCCCCCAAGAGCAACTTAGGTTAGCCTCACCCAACCTCACGTCAACTCGACGTTCCGGTGGGGATTCGGCCGGTCCCGGTGCGTCTGAACTGCCCGGTTGACCGACTTGATCTTTGTGGGTGGTGGACTTAGGTTAGGCAGTCCTAAGCTGTCTCGCGTGGAGAGCGTGGAGAGTCTGATGCCATCCCGTCCCAACCTTCGACGCCTCGTCGGCACCGGCCCGACGCTGGCCCTGCTCTGCGTCACCGCGGTCACCGCCGTCGGGCTCACCCCCGCCACCGCGTGGGCGGAGACCGTCGGCCAGGGCGCCAACGGACAACGACTGACCGTGAGCAAGACGACCGGGATCAACCGGCAGGGCGAGACGCTCTCGGTCTCCGGCACCGGCTACGACACGAGCAAGGGCATCTACGTCGCCTTCTGCGTCGACAACGGCGCCGGCGCCGCGCCGTCGCCCTGCGGCGGCGGCATCGACATGTCCGGCAACTCCGGCGCATCACAATGGATCTCGTCCAACCCACCCGCGTACGGCGAAGGACTCGCCATCCCGTACGGGCCCGGCGGGTCCTTCTCCGTCCAGGTGAAGGTCAGCACCAAGATCGGCGACGTCGACTGCACCGTCACCCGCTGCGCCGTCGTCACCCGCACCGACCACCTGCGGACCGCCGACCGCTCCCAGGACGTCCGGGTACCCGTCACCTTCACCGCCGCCCAGCCGGCACCGGGCAACCCGCCCCCTCCCGCCGCGAACCCGGGCAACCCCGGCCCCGGCCGTACGACCCCGGCACCCGGCGCCCCGACCACCGCGACTGCGCCCGCCACCGCCGGCGTCGCGGCCACCGCCTCCGCCGCCACCCCCGGCGGCGCACCCGCGGCCGACGACGCCGCGACCGCCGCCGACGTCACCCGCGTCAGCCAGAGCACCGCCGCCGACCGCTGGTGGAACGCCGCCCTGATCGCGCTCGCCGGCGTCGTGGCCCTCCTGCTCGTCCTGCGGTTCCGGCGCCGACGGGGGGAACGGTGAGAGGCCGCCGCCTGGTCGCGACCCTCGGCGGGATCGCACTGCTCGCACTGACCGCCTGCGCCCCGGGACCGACCGGCGCCACCGCGTCCGGCGTGGACCCCGCGATCGGCTGCGGCCCCGCCACCGCCCGGCTCCCCGACCAGGACGTCGCCCCGGTCGACGACAACCCGCCGAGCCACCTGCCGGTCACCGTGACCTCCGCCGACGGCACCGACGTCACCGTCACCGACGCCAGCCGCATCCTGCCGGTCAACCTGTACGGGTCCATCGCCGAGATCGTCTTCAGTCTCGGCCTCGGCGACCGGGTCGTCGGCCGGGACACCTCCACGACCCTCGCCGCCGCCGCCCACCTGCCGGTGGTCACCCCGGCCGGCCACGACCTGTCCGGCGAGGCGATCCTGCGCCTCGACCCGACCGTCGTCATCGCCGACAACAGCATCGGACCCCCCGAGGTGCTCAACCAGCTCCGCCGGTCCGGAATCGCCGTCGTCCTCGTCGACGACGAACAGACCCTGCCGGCGATCTCCCGCCACATCCGGGCCATCGCCACCGCGCTCGGCGTGCCGCAGAGCGGGGAGAAGCTGGTCGCGCGGGTCGAGGGCGAGATCGCCGGCGCCCGCCGGCAGGCGCCGTCCGGCCGCCCCCTGCGCATCGCCTTCCTCTACCTGCGCGGCACCGCCGGGGTGTTCCTCATGGGCGGCAAGGGCGCCGGATCCGACGAGATGATCCGGGCGATCGGCGCGGTCGACGCCGGCACCGAGATCGGGCTGGTCAAGTTCCGCCCGCTGACCAGCGAAGGACTGATCAACGCCGCGCCCGACGTCATCCTCGTGATGACCCACGGGCTGGAGTCCGTCAAAGGCGTCGACGGCCTGATCGCGATGCCCGGCGTCGGCCAGACCCCGGCCGGCCAGAACCGGCGCATCGTCGACATGGACGACGGCCTCCTGCTCAACTTCGGCGCCCGGACCGGGCCGGCGATCGCGGCACTCGCCGAGGCGGTCTACCGCTCATGCCGGTGAACCCGACCACCGAGCGGCGGCCCACCGCCGTACCGCCGCCGGCCGGCACCGCACAGCGGCCCCGGCCGACCGGACGCGCCCGCCGCCGTGGCTGGCTGCTGGTCGCTGGCCTGCTCGGCCTGCTCGCGCTGCTCTGCCTGGTCGCCGCCGGCACCGGCCAGGTACGGATACCACCGGACGAGGTCCTCGGCTCGGTCCTGCACCGTCTCGGCCTGCCGATCGGGCCGACACCCACCGCACCACAGGGCGACAACGCCCTGTGGGTCGTCCGGTTCCCCCGCGTCGCGCTGGCCGTCGTCGTCGGCGCCGCACTGGGCTGTGCCGGCGCCGTCATGCAGGGTGTCTTCGGCAACCCGCTCGCCGAGCCCGGCGTCATCGGCGTCTCCTCCGGTGCGGCGGTCGGCGCCGCCGCCGTCATCGTCACCGGAGTGTCCGTCGCCGGCGGCTGGACCGTTGCCGCGGCCGCCTTCTGCGGTGGCCTGCTCACCACGTTCCTGGTCTACGCCCTCTCCCGGTCCAACGGCCGTACCGAGGTCGTCACCCTGGTCCTGACCGGCATCGCGGTCAACGCCGTGGCCGGCGCGCTGCTCGGGGTGCTGATGTTCTTCGGCGACGCCGACGCCGTACGCGCCGTCGCGTTCTGGCAACTGGGCAGCCTCGCCCAGGCCAACTGGGCGGCCGTCGCCGTCGCCGCACCGTGCGCGGCCGTCGGCATCGCCGCCTCGGTCGCCGCCGCCCGGCGGCTGGACCTGCTCGCCCTCGGCGAGCGACCGGCCCGGCACCTCGGCGTCGACGTCGAGCGGCTGCGCATCGTGATGATCACCGTCACCGCGCTGCTGGCCGCGTCCGCCGTCGCGTTCACCGGCGTGATCAGCTTCGTCGGCCTGGTCGTACCCCACCTGATCCGGATGGTGACCGGCCCCGGCCACCGCATCCTGGTCCCGGCCAGCGCGCTGGGCGGGGCGGCGGTCGTGGTCGTCGGCGACCTCGTCGCCCGCACCCTGATCGACTATCAGGAACTGCCGCTGGGTGTGCTGACCGCGCTGATCGGCGGCCCCTGCTTCTTCTGGCTCCTGCGCCGCACCCGGGCCCGCGCCGGAGGCTGGGCATGACCGGGTGGCGGCGCGGCGACCGGGCCGCCAAGGCGGCACCATCCACATCAGAGCCGCCGGTCGCCGCGCACGGACTGCACGTCCGGCTCGGCGGCCGGCCGGTGTTGCACGACGTCAGCCTGCGGGTCCGCGCCGGCGAGGTGCTCGCCCTGGTCGGGCCGAACGGCGCCGGCAAGTCGACCCTGCTCGCCGCCCTCTGCGGCGACCTACCCGTCACCGCCGGCGAGATCCGGATCCAGGGGACGCCGCTGTCGGCGTGGCGGCCGATCGAACTCGCCCGCCGCCGGGCGATGCTGCCCCAGCGGGCCACCGTCGCCTTCCCGTTCACCGCGGCCGACGTCGTGCACATGGGGCGGGCCCCCTGGGCCGGCCGGCCCGAACAGGCCGAGGACACCGAAGCCGTCGCCACGGCGCTGCGCCTGGCCGACATCGAACACCTCGCCGACCGGCCGTTCCCCAGCCTCTCCGGCGGGGAGCAGGCCCGGGTCGCGCTCGCCCGGGTGCTGGCCCAGCGGGCCCCGATCCTGCTGCTCGACGAGCCGACCGCCGCGCTCGACGTACGCCACCAGGAACTGGTGCTCGGCATCGCCCGCGACCGCGCGGCGGCCGGCAACGCCGTCGTCGTCGTGTTGCACGACCTGACCCTGGCCGCCGCGTACGCCGACCGGATCGCCCTGCTCGCCCAGGGCCGCCTGGTCGCCGACGGCCCTCCGGCCGAGGTGCTGACCGCGGAGCAGCTCAGCGGGACCTATCAACACGACATCGAGATCGTGCTCCATCCCCGCACCGGCACCCGCCTGGTGCTACCGATCCGAACGACGGAGAATGCAGATGACCGACACCCTTGACGCCGCCGCCGACGCCGGGATCGCCGCCCGGCTGCGTGCCGCCACGGACGCCGCCCACCAGGCGGCGGAGTCGACCACCTACGTGACCGACCTGATCGCCGGGAAGTTCGCCGTGGAGGGCTACGCGCTCCTGGTCACCCAGCACTACTTCATCTACGAGGTTCTCGAGGAGGCGGCCGGCGCGATGCGCGACGACCCGGTCGCCGGACCGTTCGTCGCCGACGAGCTCACCCGCCTGCCCGCGCTGGTCGAGGACCTCGACTACCTGCGCGGCCCGGGCTGGCGCGAGGAGAGCGCCGCGGGCGCGGCGACCGAGGCGTACCGGCAGCGGCTGCGGGAGGTCTGCTTCACCTGGCCGGCCGGATTCGTCGCCCACCACTACACCCGGTACCTCGGCGACCTGTCCGGGGGCGCCGTCGTGGCGAAGGCGATCCGTGAGACGTACGAGTTCCCGGCCGGGCGCGGCACGAGGTTCTACGAGTTCGACGGCATCCCCAGCCGGGGCCGGTTCAAGCGGGAGTACCGCGAACGGCTGGACGCCCTGCCGTTGAGCCCGGAGGAGTTCGACCGGATGGCCGGCGAGGCCGTCGTCGCCTTCGACCTCAACCGGGCGGTCTTCACGGAGCTGGCGCAGGCGGCCCGGCCTTACCCGCGCCGGCTCGGGGAGCCGGCCGGCTGACCGCCGGTGCGCGGGGCGGGACGGGACGTTCCTGTCCGGCCCCGCCGGTCGGCCCGATGTGCACCCTGGTGGGGCGGCGACGGGATGGTTACGCTCAGTGTGCCAGTGGTCGATGTCCTGCATGGGAGAGTCGGATGGCACCGTTGCCGGCCAACCAGGACCTGCTCCGTGGTGCCGGGGGCGGGATTCCGGCGGCGGCCGTCGACGCCGGGCTGCGCTGGCTCCGCGCCGGTGGACCCGCGCCGAGACCCCTGTCGGTCCACCTCGACGTCACCCTCCGCTGCGCCGCGCGCTGCACGCACTGCGCACAGTGGACCTGGAAGGAGCGGCCCGACCTCGACCCCGCGCGAATAGACCTGCTGATCGCGACGCTCCAGAGGTGGCGGGTCCGTACGGTGACGCTCGGCGGGGGAAACCCCCTGCTGCACCCGCACCTCGACCGGATCGCGTACGGCCTGCGCGCGGCCGGCATCCGCGTCGGCCTGATAAGCGAGGGCGGTGTGCCGATCACGCCGGAGACGGTCCGCCTGGTCGACGAGTGCCTGTCCTGGATCCGCTTCTCGATCGACGGCGCCTCGCGGGAGGTCCACGACCGCATCCGCGGCGTCGAGGGCTTGTTCGACACGACCACCGCCGGGATCCGCGGGCTGCGGGCGGCCGACACCGGTGCCGCCGTCGGGGTCAACTTCGTCGTGCAGCGCCGCAACATGCACCAGATCGGTCCGATGGTGACGCTCGCCCGGCAGCTCGACGTCGACGTGCTGCTGTTCAAACTGCCGCACGGCTCGGATCCGCGCGGCCGCTACGTGCCGACGGCCGCCGAGTGGTCCGGCATACGGGACCAGGTGGCCGGGCTGGCCGGGGCGCTGCCCGACCGCCCGCGCACCAACCTGGTGCGGTTCGCCGCGCTGCTCGACGAGCTGGACGCGACCGACGTCGCCACCGGCAGGCCCGTACGCGGCCACTACCTACGTCACGCGGCCCGCTGCTTCGTACCGCTGTTCTTCCTGGTCATCGATCCGATCGGCGACGTCTATCCGTGCGACTACCTCCAGGCCGACACCCGCACCGAGACGGACGACGCCTGGCGGTCCCGGCCGGCCTACCGCGCCGGCAACGTCTTCGAAGACGGTGACGCGGTGCTCGACCGGCTCGGCGATCTCCTGCGCGCGACGGTCCACGAGCTGCCGGGCGCCGGACACCACGAATGCGGCACCTGCACCCGGTTCTTCCAGATGAACACCGCGTTGACCGCCGGCCGTACGGGCGGCCCGGCGCCCGACGGCGCCGCGGCGCCGTTCCTCTAGCGGTGACCCGCTGTTCAGGAGAGGGGTGACCATGGCCGCCGGCGACGGGCTGGTGTTCATCAGTTACGCACGTGCCGACGAGGACCTTGCCCGTTCGCTGCGGGACCGGCTCTCGCAGGCCGGCGTCAGTTCGTTCCTCGACACCGGCGAGATCCGCGCCGGTGACGAGTGGCGCCGCGTCGTGACGTCGGCGCTGGACCGGGCGTCGCTCGTGGTCGTCGTCTGCACCGGCCGGTCGGTCGCGTCGGTGGAGGTGACATTCGAGTGGGCGTACGCGATGGCGCTCGGGGTGCCGGTGGTGCCCGTCCTCTACGAGCCGGGGCTGACCCTGCCGGGCGCGCTGGCCTCCCTGGACCGGCTGAGCTTCGTGGATCCGGCCCACCGGCCGTGGGACCGGCTAATCGTGCGGGCGGTCGAGGCGGGCTGGAAGGACCGGATATCTCTCGGCCGGCTGCGCCGGCTCGGCGTCGAGCGGATCTTCACCGGCCGGACGAACATCGCCCGGCAAGGCGTCCGGGACCTGCTCGACCGTGTCCTTCCGCAGACCGAGCTGCTGGTCGTCGGGCGCAGCCTGGAGAGCTGGGCCCGCGAGTTCCAGGCGATCCAGGACTGCGTGACCCACAAGGGCGTACGCGCCCGCTTCGCACTGGTCGACCCGGCCCTCGCTCCGGACGGCTGGATGGTGCCCGCCGACTACGCCCACCTCGACGTCGGTGCGGCGGTCGAGAAGTTCCGCAAGATCTCCTCAGCGCCCGGGTCGGACGGCTCGTTCGAGGTCTACTTCCTCCCCAACGCGCCGACCTTCTCGTTCGTCCACCTGCACGACGCCGGGGGCGCGTACGGCTTCCTGGAGTTCGGGGCCAGTCTGAGCTTCGCCGAGCGGTTCGCGATCGAACTGCGTTCCGGCGACGGCGACGGCCTGCTGAGAAGCGTGTTCAAGGTGCACGACGCCATGCTGCACACCCGTCCACCCGTGATTTCGTCCGCCGGTCCGAGCCGAGGTGAGCAGTGATGGTGTCCACGCAGCGGGCGGCCGACGAAGGCGACTTCGCGGTCGGTAACGCCGCCGAGTCGGGGCGGGCCGGGGGATGGTTCGTCGGCCCCTTCCTGGAGAGGGCCGGCATCCGGCGCACCGACCGCGTCGAACTCAAGTGGGGCGTGCACCGCGCCGGTGAGCGCCGGGACGGGATCAGCGACGGTGCCGGCGTCGGCAGCGCCGCCGTGCTGGTCACCGGCTCGTTCGTGATGGAGTTTCCGACCAAGCGACGACATGTGCTGCTGAGCCGCTGCGGCGACTACGTGCTGTACGGCCCCGGGGTCGCGCACAGCTGGCACGCCGTGACCGACTCCACGGTGCTGACCGTCAGGTGGCCGGCTGACGGATGAGGGCCGCCCGACGTACGGGTTGGCTTCCCGACGGTCCGGTTCCACCCCGTGGGTGGCACCGCCTACGGTGTACGTGCCACCGGCAGCCGGGCGGCAGAAAGCGGGCGGGCGATGGATCTTGGTGTGCTGAGGGGCAAGGGACACGGGCTGCCGGATCTGGTCGCCCCCGCCCTGGGAGCACTCGCCGGCGCGGGACTCACCACCCCCGGCGACGAACTCGTCGACGCGGTCCGCCTGACGCTGACCCACAGGTCCTATCTGAACGACGACCGGCACCGGCCGGACCCGCCCGACCCGCGCTACCTGGAAGCGCTGGAGACCCTCGGTTCCATCTTCCAGCAACATACGGCCACCATCGCCGCCTATCGCAACCCCGGCGCCGACCAGCGGCACCTGCACCGCGAGGTGACCCGACTGGCGGCCGGCTTCCCCGGCTGGGCGGCCCGCCTCGACTGGCTGCGCGAGTCCGCGGTGCTGGGCCAGAGCCTGGGGCGGGGACCGGTCCCGGATCGCGTGTTCGCGGCACTGTTCAACCGGTTGCTGGGCCTGCTGTGCCTGGTCGGCGAGACCCGGACCGCCGAGAACCTGATGGCGGGCCTCCTGGCCGAGATCCGCGACGACGGCGGCGGCACCGGCAATCCGAAACAGCTGCTGCAGGAGTCGCTGCCGGAAGGGTCGACCCGCTTCGAATACCACCAGGAGGGCCCCGGCCACGCGCTGGTCTACCACGCGGTGGTCACCGACGCGACGGGCCGCAGCGGCACCGGGACGGCGAGCAACAAGAAGGCCGCCAGCCAGGCCGCCGCCCTCGACTTCATCCGTACGCACAGTCCGGGGCTGCTCGCGGCCCAGCGGTCGGCGGCCGGCGACAGCCGCCCCGAACCGCAGCCGGTCGACGAGTCCACCGCCCACATGACCGTGGTGCTTCGGCTGCGCCGCACGCTCCGCCTGCCGGACCGCTGCCTCGGCCTGTTCTCCCAGGCGCTCATCCACGGCTCGTGGGCGCACGAGAACCAGGCCCTGCTGCGCAAGTACGGCCAGCGCGACAACCAGGCCCTCGCCGCCCTGGGAGCCCGGGCACTGATGTACGAGTACTACCTGTCGATCGTCCGGACGGTGCTGCTGACCGGCGCCATCGACAGCCTGTCCCTGGCCACCCCCGAGGGCACGATGTACGCCCGGGCGCTGGAGTTGATCGACGCCGGTCCCGGACTGCTGCTCGGCGCCGGCCAGGCCCAGCAGCAGTCCAGCGTCACCGTGGCCGCGGCCGCCTTCCAGGCCCTGTACGGCGCCGCGCTGGCCGCGAACGACTTCGCCCCGCTCGGCGATAGGTGGCCCCGGTCGTACCAGGCGGCGTGGGACACGATCGCGCCGGGCGGCGCCCGCCAGGAGGACGGCCGGACCCGCTTCGACACGCTGTGCACCGCCCTGGACCTGCACGCCCAGTACCAGGTCAGCCGACACGGGCCGGAACACGAGCCGCGCTACCGCACCGTCGTCGACCTGCACAGCCTCGCCACCGGCGAGGTGGTGACCCTGGCCGGTCCGGACGGGCGCAGCCAGTCCGTCGCGAACAACCACGCCGCCGAACTCTTCCTGGCCCTGACCGACAGCCTCGCGCTTCCGGTTCCGCACCACGTCGACGACCCGGCCGCCCTACGGTTCCTCGTCGCCCACCAGGCGACCGTCTTCGCCGCCGAACCGGCCCTGTGGCGCAAGTGGGCCAAGCGGAAGCTGTTCGGGCTGCACCTGGCCGACGCCCCGGACGACCTCCTCGCCTGGGCGGTGGCGGTGGACCGGCTGGTCGACGACGACATCTCACCCTGCCTGCCGGACGACCTCACCGCCGCCTACGCGTACGCCCTGCGCGGCGCGGGCGCCGCCCGACCGGAACCGGCGCCACCGGCCGACGGGCCGAGCGGACCGCTCGCGAGCGCCGTCCGCGCCGCCCTGGCCCGGATCGCCGACCGGTGACCGGGCGCCCGGCTCAGTCCAGTTCGGAGTCGAAGCTCAGGTCTCCCTGAAGGAACTCGACCCGGTCGAACAGCCGCCGGTCGGTGCTGTGCAGCACCACCGGCAGCCCCTGAGCCAACTCCTCCACCAGCAGCGCCTTGATCTGGCCGTACTGGGCGTTCCGGTCGCGGTCCACATTGTGCAACTGGAGGCCCTTGGCCCGCAGCGCCGAACGCATGCCACGAAGCTCCGGAATGTCCGGGCAGACGACGATGCTCCGGGCGGTCCGCCCGCCGGCGATCCGGCGCGACAGCCCGGTCTGGTCGATCCGGCGGCCCTGGCGGGCCAGCCGGCCCAGCCCCCAGTTGTCGATGACGACGACGAGTTCCACCGGCCCGGCCGGCGCCTGCGCGTCGACACCGAACTCGGGCTCCTCGGCCAGCCGGACGTCCACCCTCGTCAGGCCGCCGTAGCGGTCGGCGACGAGAAAGCCACCGGGAACGGCGGCCAGCGCCCTGGGCAGCGCCACCGGGATCAGTTCGCTGCCGGCGGGCAGCCCGGCCACCGGCCAGCGCCAGCACCGGACCGCACCGTCGTCGGCGACCGTGGCGACCCAACGGTTGTCCGGGTCGACCACGATGTCCCGTACGGCGGAGCGGCTGCGCCCCTCGTGCAACTGCATCGCCACCCGGTGGTCGTCCAGCGACCAGACGATGGTGCGGCCGTGCTCGTCCCCGGCGATGACGAAGCCGCCGTCCGGGGCGACCGCGATCGCGGTGACCCGGGCGTGGTATCCGCTGAACGGCCGGGGCAGGCCCGGGCCGAGCGCACTCCACCGGAAGACCTCGAGGCCGTTGTTGGTGGTGATCGTCGCCGCCCCGTCGGGGGTGACGGCCACCGCCCGGGCCCGGCCGCTGCGGTGCCACCCGAGCCGCATCACGTCGACCTGGCCGCCCCGCCCGATGTCGATGCGTTCGACGTTGCCGTTCTGCCTGGTCGCGATCACCGCACGGGCGCCGGGCACGGCGGCCAGCCGGTAGTACGGCGCGTCGCTCGGCTTCGACCGCAGCAGCACCGTCGGTTCGCCGCCGGCCAGCGTCCACAACTGCAACTCGTCGCCCGTGCGGACCGGCTGCTCGCTCGCACCGGCCTCGTCGGCTTCCCCGGGTCCGCCGGTCTCGCCGGGTTCGCTGGTCGCAACGGTCTCGGCGGTCTCGACGGCCACGGCGGTCTCGCCGGCCTCGCCGGCCTCGCCGGTTTCGTCCGGCTCCGGCGGGGGCGGTGCGGGGCGTACGAGGGCGACGAACTCGTCGCGGGTGCCGTGCAACCGCACGAGCGTCCGCACGTCGACATCGGCGATCCGCTCCGGCGCCGGCAGCTCCGGGCCGTCCAACGGCCAGCGGTGGATGCCGGTGCGCCCACCCGTGACCGCCGTCCGCTGGTCACCGGTCACGGCGATCGCCCGGATCTCCGGCTCCTCGCTTCGCGTCCGGCCCGGCCGCCCCGTCACCGCCCGGTCGCCGACACCCGACCAGCGCAGCAGCAGCCCGTCGCGACCACCGCTGATCACGGTGCCGTCGCGTGCCGCGCCCAGGGCGGTCACCGTGCGGTCGTGGGCGCCGACGACCGTACCGGCCGCGGCACTGCCGTCGACGGGCCAGGACAGCAACGTGCCCACCCCGGTGCTGGCGACGACCCAGGTGTCGTGGGCGGTCAGCACCCCGCGCCAGAGCCGGCCCTTGTGCCGGCCGACGATCGACGGCTCACCGGCACCGTCGGCCACCGGCCAGCGCCGGATCGTGCCGTCGTATCCGCAACTGACCACCCACTCCCCGGAGCGGGCCGCGACCAGCCCGGTGACCACGGTCGGCCGGCCGTGGTCGCCGACGACGTGGCCCTGCCCGGTGGCATGGCTCCAGCGGTGCAGCCGACCCCGGGCGTCCGCGGCGAGGACGTGGTCGTCGGTGGCGGCGAGCGCGAAGATCTCCTCGCCCAGGTCGGCGAACACCTCGGGGCCGGCGTCCGGATCCCGCCGGTCCCACCGCAGCAGGTGGCCGTCGACACCCGCCGAGAACAGGTGGGTGCCGGTGGCGCAGACCGCGTGCACGATGCCCGCGTGGGCGCCCAGCCGGACGACCGGCCCCCAGCCGTCGGCGAGGTCGACGACGTGGACCGCCCCGCTCTGGTCACCGATGACGGCGACGTCCCCGGCCTCGGGGGCCAGCGCGACGGCGGTGGCCGGAGCGGACAGTTCGCCCACCGGTCGCCAGCCCGGGCCGCTGTCCGCCCGCCAGCCGAACAGTGTCCCGTCGTCGCCGCTGGCGATGACGAGGGACGCGTCGTCGCCGACCGCCACCGCCGAGATCGCGCCCCGCCCGATCCGGTAGCGGTGCCGCAGCCAGCTCGTGGAATAGCGGGTGATCAGTGCCGGCGCGGGGATGCCGGAGCCGAGCAGGTCGTCGACCCGGGCGGCGATCACCGGGGCGATCAGGTCCGTACGCGGTCTTCCGTCCGGGCTGTCGGCCCTGGTCCGGGTGGTGTAGAGCAGTTGCTGCGCGAGCGTGGCCCGGGCCCCGCCGGCCGACTCGACGCTCAGCTCCGGCAGTTCGGCCGCGGCGGCCCTGAGCAGGCCGAGCAGCTGCCCGACGCTAGAGTTCATCGGGGCCGCCCTCCGGGTCGAAGTCCTCGTCGACCGCGCGCACGACGTAGCCGCCGACGGTCGCCTCGATCCGCAGCGAGTACTGGTGCGTCGGCTTCTCGCTGCGCTCCCGGCGCCACCCCTCGTAGACCAGGACACCCAGTCGCCCGGCCCGCCAGGCGGTGCTCAGCGGGTAGTCCTCGCGCAGGGTGTCGAGCTGGGACTCGGCCTCGGCACGGGTGGCGAAGATCTGCGGCCGCTGCTGCGGCCGCGGACTCCCCAACGCCCTGCGCAGCACCCGGTGACCCCAGTTCGGGTGTGCCTGTCCCGGCGAGCGCCGTTCCGGATGCCGGTCGATACGGTCGACGCGGTGCTTGTGCACGCCGATCCGCCACTGGCCGGCCCCGACGGGTTCGGGCTCCAGGTCGACGTAGTGGCCGACGAAGCCGGCCTCCCAGTCCTGGATGGTCAGCCCGAACCACTTCACCCACAGCCGCACCGAGTCACCGTCGTCGTCCTCGCGCCGGGCGATCGGGTAGACCTCGCGCAGCCGCTGCAGTGAGGCCACCGCCTCGGCCCGGCTGGTGTAACGGAGTTCGCCGGTGAGGAAGGCGACGATCTCGCCCTGTCCCAGCACCGCGTACCGGCGCTGGCCGGGCGCCGGCGTCTCCGCCGATTCCTCCACCGGCGGTGGCGGCGGCGCGCTCGCGATGACCCGCGACGGCCTCGGCAGGACCGGGACACTCCGCGCGGACAGCAGCCCCGGCGCGAGCCGCCCGGTGTCCAGGAGCCGCTGGGTCACCGTCAGGCCGGCGATGGCGGCGTCCAGGCCGAGCGGGATGTCGCCGGCGGCGGGCGCGGGAGCCAACAGGCAGGCTTCCAGCCACTCCCACGACTCGACCAGCAGCGCCAGCCGGCCCTGCCACAGCGCCAGGTCCTCGTCGTCGTGGCCGAGTTCGGCCGCCGCGTCGATGATCTCGGCGAGCTGTGCCGGCGTCTCGGCCAGGGCGAGCCGGCCGGTACGGGCATCCCACTCGACCCCCTCGGGGAACAGCGGGGTGAGTGCCCGGACGAACCGGCGCCGTTCCAGGTCGGCGCCGGTCCACTCACTGTCGGAGGCGGCCATGGCCCGTACCGCCGCCGCGGCCGCCGGATGGAAGAGCATCACCCGACCGGCCGGCTCGGCACCCGCCGCCGGATCCGGCAGCACCAGGTATTCCCGTACCGGCCCACGCAGGACGTTCTCCCGGGCCCCGCGCCAGGTCTGCGAGCCCGGCCGGCTCCGGCCGGGCTCGTCGGCGACCGTCCACACCCGGGACATCTCGGCCTCGGTGAGGCCGTGCCGGGTCGTCGCCGCGATGAACAACGCCCGTTCGCTGTCCCGCAGCACCCGCTCCGGCCAGGCACCCGGACCCAGGTCACGGCCGAGCAGCCGGGGCAGCGCGCCGTGGTAGTAGTCGACCAGGCTCCCGATCGGTTCGGACCGCCACAGGTCGGCCGGCACCTGCCCGGCCGCCCGGATCTCCGCCAGGTAACCGGCGGCGACCAGGAACTGGCCCGCGCAGCGGCGCACCACGGCGGCGGCGACGGCGTCCATCCGCTCCGCGGGAAGCCGTACGGCCAGCGCCGGATCGGTGAGCGCGGTCAGGACGTATTCGCCGATGTCGGCGTCGGCGCTGTCGGCGAGGTCGAGCCGACGCGGGTACGGCCCGTCCGGCGGGAAGCCGACCGGCGGGTACTGGGAGAACAGCAGCAGGCGCAGACCCCAGCGGGCGAAGTCCGCGTAGCGGGTGAGCAGTTCGGTGAGCACCCGCAGGCTCTCCGCGTCGCGGCGCTGGTCGTCCACCGCGTCGACGACGAGGACCAGCGTGTCCGGTTCGTCGCCACGTTCCCGCGCGATCCTGGCCCGGGCTTCCAGCACCCCGTAGAGGAAGCCCAGGGTCGGGGTGGCGATGACCGGCTTGTTGACACCGATGGCGGTGCCGCTGCCGACCTGCTGGGTCAGCTTGATGAAGGTCGCACCGTGCGCGAGCAGCGCCTCGGGCGCGTCGCGGCCGATCACGTCGGCGACCGCGTGCACGAGTTCGCTCTCCCGTACGGCCGGACCGCCGGCCTGCCCCACCTGGTCCCAGACACTCGCGTAGGCGACCGTCACCCCGGCCTCGTCGGCGAGCCGGTGCAGGACCGTACGCGCCAGCGTGCTCTTGCCGGCACCCGGGCGACCCGTGACCAGCAGGACGTCCTGCGCGGAATCGTGGCGGGCCCAGGCGGTGACGTGGTCGAGGGCGGCGGTGCGCGGCTGGATGAAACCGACCTGCTCCACCCTGCCCTGGAACGGTTCGGCGGGACGCTGCGCCATGCCCACGACCAGCGCCAGCCGGTGCCGGTGCACGTCGGTCACGCTGCGCACCGCCCGCGCCACCAGGTCGGCGAGTGGCGGGTTACGGTCCCGCAACGCGTCCAGGTCGGCGGTCAGCAGCAGCGTGGACCGTCGCGGTGCCGGCGGTGGTTGGGTGCCGGCGGCGGCGACCGCCTCGCCGAACGGGGCGAGCAGGCTGAGCGCCCGCTCGTCGGTGCCCGGATCGTCGAGCCAGACGAGATCGACCTCGACCGGTCGTATGTGGTGCCCGAGCTGGCTCGCCGCCTCCCGCAGAAGCTGCCGCTTGCCGAGGCCGGCCAGGCCGGTGAGGCAGAGCACCGGCCTGGTGCCGGTCAGTGCCCCCTGCAGCCAGCCGACGAAGTCCTGTGGCCTCATCCAGCGGTGGGCCGGGTGAAGTCCAATCCGGTCACGGGGCCGTCCGCTTCCTCGACGACCTGGTCGATCTCGTAGCTGCCGGCCGGAAGTTCACCGTGGACGGCGCGCAGCGGCTGCCGCAGCTTCTTGACGTCCTGCTTGAGCTTCACCCGTACGCCGGTGGCCTCGCGCGGCTCGCCGACGAACGTCAGCCGCTGCCCGACGACCGTCTCGGCGAGCCGGCGCAGCGTGTCGAGCTGCGTCAGCAGGTCCTGGTCCGTGCCGCTCGCCGGTAGATGGCCCTCCCGGTAGGGGCTGAGCATCGCCCGCGCGGTAAGGATCTCCCTCTCCCGCTCGGCGAGGACGTCGTGGTCGATCGTCACCGACCGCAGCGGCTGGTCGAGCACCTGCTCGCCGCCGGACACCGCGACGACCTCCTGCGCGGGCTCTTCCTGCCCGGCCGCGCGGGCGGCGTTCCGCTCCCGTCGGCGCTCCAGCCAGGCGCCGGTCTGGTCGTAGAGGAAACGCACACCTTCCGCGAGAACTATCGCGCTCACCGCGGCGATCGTCAGAGGTTCGGGCACGTCGGCCTCCTACCGGGGGTGAAGGTCTCCACCGTACCGCCGGCGGTCACGCGGCCAGCCCGATCGGACGGTCGCGAATCCGTCAGCGGTTCCGGTTGCGTGGATGGGCCGACCGGCCGGTTCCAGCGGCCGCATCGTCCACCGTGGAGCATTCCGGCCGTCGGCGGTCAACCGACGATGACGACGTCGAGCCGGCGTGGGCCGTGCACCCCCTCGATGCGGTGCAGTTCGATGTCGCTGGTGGCGCTCGGGCCACTGACGAAGGTGAGCGGCCGGGTCGCGTCCAGCCGGGCCAGTGCCTCGGGGACGAGGCCGACGACCTGTTCGGCCCGGACCACGCAGACGTGGTGGTCGGGGACGAGGGACAGGATCCGCCGGCCCTGGCCCGGCCCGCAGTCCAGGACGATGGTTCCGGTGTCGGCGACCGCGACGGCGCAGCCGGTGACGACGGCGTCGGCGACGTCGAGGTCGCCGACGGTCAGCGGCGGCTCGTCGGTGAGCACGGTCGCGTCCGCCGTCGCCCGCCAGCCGGTCAGCCACTGCGGCGGGGTACCGGCGGGGACGACGAGCCGCCGTACGTCGTGGAGTGCCGCCGCGACGGCGTCCGCCACCTCGTCGGCGCCGCACCGGCGTACGCCGGCCCGGTAGTCGTGCAGCCGGTCGGCGAACCGGTCGAGCAGGTCGGGGTGGCCCGGGGGAAGGGCGCCGGCCCGGCGGTAGTCGCGCGGCACGGTGACCCCGCCGGCACCGTCCGGCACCGCCTGCCGGAGGCGGGCGAGGATCCGTTCGCGGGCGTTCATGGGGTGTTCCCTCCGTCTTCGGCCCGGCCGGACCGGGCCCACCATTCGCGGAACGTCTGGGCCGGTGGTGCGGGCAGGTCCCGGCTGCGGGTCCAGGCCGCGCCCGGGCCGGGCAGCCGGCGGATCCGGGGCGGGGCGGGGTCGCGGCGGCTCTGCCAGCGGGCGAGGAGCCGGCCCCAGCGGCTGAGCCGTTGGGCGATCCGTAGCCGGCGGGGGTCACGGAGCGCCCACGCCACCGCGCCGAGGCCGGCCGCCTCGGCCGATGGCAGCGGCCCGGACCGGGCGTCGGTCGCCCGGGCGCGCAGGTGCACCAGCATGGCCGGGATGTCGATCCGGACCGGGCAGGCGTCGAAGCAGGCGCCGCAGAGTGACGACGCGAACGGCAGCGCGGCGTTCGGGTCGTCGTCGCCGGTGATGCCGGTCAGTTGCGGGGAGAGCACCGCCCCGATCGGGCCGGGGTAGACCGACCCGTACGCGTGCCCGCCGGCGCGCTCGTAGACGGGGCAGACGTTCAGGCACGCCGAACAGCGGATGCAGTGCAGGGCGGCGCGGCCGTGCGGGTCGGCGAGGACGGCGCTGCGGCCGTTGTCGAGCAGGACGACGTGGACGTGCTGCGGCCCGTCGCCGGGCGTCACCCCGGTCCACATCGAGGTGTACGGGTTCATCCGTTCGCCGGTGCTGGAGCGGGGGAGGAGCTGCAGGAACACCTCCAGGTCCTGCCAGGTCGGCACGAGCTTCTCGATCCCGACGACGGAGATGAGGGTTTCCGGGAGGGTGAGGCACATCCGGCCGTTGCCCTCCGACTCGACCACCGACAGGGTGCCGGTCTCGGCGACGGCGAAGTTCGCCCCGGAGACGGCGACCCGGGACCGCAGGAACGTGGCGCGCAGGTGTCGGCGGGCCGCCTCGGCCAGCGCGGCCGGGTCGTCGCTCAGCTCCGGGTCGACGCCGGGCATCTCCCGGCGGAAGATGTCGCGGATCTCCCGCCGGTTGCGGTGGATGGCGGGGACCAGGATGTGGCTGCCCTCGTCCCGGCCGAGTTGGACGATCAGTTCGGCGAGGTCGGTCTCCACCGCCCGTACGCCGGCATCCGCGAGCGCCTCGTTGAGGCGGATCTCCTGGGTCACCATCGACTTGACCTTGACGACCTCGTCGGCGCCGGTGGCCCGGACGAGGTCGGTGACAATCCGGCGGGCGTCGGCGGCGTCGGCGGCCCAGTGCACGGTCGCCCCGCGGGCGGTGGCCGCGGCCTCGAACGTGGTCAGCAGCTCCGGCAGCCGGGCCAGCACGTCGGCCTTGATGGCGCTGCCGGCCAGGCGCAGCTCTTCCCAGTCGGGTACCTCGGCGACCATCCTGCGCCGCTTCTCCCGGATGGTGGCGGTGGCGTTGCCGAGGTTGTGGCGCAGTTGGGTGTCGCGCAGCGTACGCGCCGCGGCGGCCGGGAACGGCTCGTCACCGCGCAACCGCGACCCGGGGTCCGCGGTCGGTGGGCCGGGCATGCCGAGGAACGTCGTCACGGTGTCGCCTCCGTCGCCAGGATCTCCGCCAGATGCGCGGTCCGCACCCCGCCGTGTGGTGTCGAGGTGGTCAGCCGGGCCAGGCCCCCTCCGATGTGCAGCAGGCACGACGCGTCGCCGGCGGTCACCACCCGGGCCCCGGTCGACCCGACGTGCCGCAGCTTGTCCGCCAGCATCGCCGCCGAGGTGTCGGCGTTCTTCAGCGCGAACGTGCCGCCGAAGCCGCAGCACTCGTCGGCCGCCGGCAGTTCGACCAGGTCGATGTCGCGTACCCGGCGCAGCAGGCGCAGCGGGCGGTCGCCGACCCGGGTCATCCGCAGCGAGTGGCAGGTCGGGTGGTAGGTGACCCGGTGCGGGTAGGTCGCGCCGACGTCGGTGACACCCAGCACGTCGACCAGCAGTTCGCTCAGCTCGTAGGTGCGGGCGGCGACGGCGCGGGCCCGCGCCGCCAGTTCGTGGTCGCCGGCCGCCTCGGCGACCACGGCGTGCTGGTGCCGGATCGAGCCGGTGCAGGAGCCGGACGGCACGACCACCGCCTCGGCGTCCTCGTACGCCTCGACGTAGCGGCGGACCAGGGGGAGTGCCTGGCGCGGGTAGCCGGAGTTGACGTGCATCTGTCCGCAGCAGGTCTGGGCCGGGTCGAAGGTCACCCGGTGGCCGAGGCGACGCAGCAGCGTGACGGTGGCGATACCGACCCGCGGGGCGATGGTGTCGGCCAGGCAGGTCACGAACAGGGCGATACGCACGGCTAAATGGTCAGGCCATTTCTCCCGTGGTGCAAGCCCGGATGTCTAGACTCGCGCCGTGACGGTGGAACAGCTCTTCTCGCCGGTGGTCGGCGCCCGCCCCCACGAGGCGATCCTCGGCCAGGTCGAGCAGCTGCTCAGCGCCGGACTGCTGCGCCCCGGCGACCGCCTGCCCAGCGAGCGGAGCCTCGCCGAACGGCTCGGTGTCAGCCGTCCCACCGTCCGGGAGGCGATGCGGACCCTGGAGGCGCTCGGCGTCGCCCGGCCCGCCGACACGGCCGGACGCGGCAGCGCCGCGGTGATCGCCGGTCGGGCCGACACCGCGCTCGGGGCGGTGCTGCGGCTCGCGATCGCCACCAGTGACCTGTCGGTGCCGGACGTCGTCGACACCAGGGTGCTGCTCGAGCGGGACGCGGTGTCCCGGCTGGCGCGTACCCCCGAACCGGCGCTCACGGCCGCCGAGGTGCTGCTGCGGGAGATGGACGAGCCCGGGCTCACGCCAGAGCGGTTCCATGCCGCCGACGTACGGTTCCACATCGCGCTCGCCGAGGCGGCCGGCAACCGGGCGGTGGCCCTGATGATGTCGTCCCTGCGGTACGCGATCGAGGGGTACGTCCTCGACCTGGTCGCCGGACTCGACGACTGGCCGGGCGTCAGCCGGCGGTTGCGGGTCGAGCACCGGGACATCCTGGCCGCGATCGCCGACCGCGACGCCGACGAGGCGGCCCGGCGGGTCGAGCGGCACATCCGCGCCTTCCACGGCACCGCGACCGCGTCCCGCTGACCGCCGGGTCCGGCGTCACCGGCCCCTGTACTCCCGTCAGGAGTGCGGGCGAATCGAGCGACGCCGACGTCTCCGGCGAAGCGACTCGATGCCTTGACAGTCGTCGTAACACGGTTGATACTTCCAGGCTAAGTGAAACGATTCATAGAGTTGTCGAGATCACGAGTGACGCTGAAGAACAGGTGGGCACTGTGGAGATGGCCGAGGTGGTGAGACCCTCCACCGCGCCCCGACCGGGGCGGTCCGCGGACGGCGGGGCTGACCGGAAAACCCGGCGGGCGCCGCGCCGCGGCGGCCGCCGGGCACCCGGCGCGGTGGCCGTCCTCCTACTGCCGTTCGTCGTACTCTTCCTGCTCTTCTACCTGGTGCCGATCGGTTACGCCATCCACCAGTCCTTCTTCAAGGTGCGGCGCGAGGGGACGTTCGGCCGTCCGGAAACCGTCTTCGGCGGCTTCGAGCAGTACGTCAGGGTCTTCGAGAACGAGGCCTTCCGGGAGAGCGTCGGGCGGGTGCTGCTCTTCGGGGTCGTCCAGGTGCCGGTCATGCTGGGACTGGCCCTGCTCTTCGCCCTGCTGCTCGATTCCGGCCTGCTGCCGTTGAAGCGTTTCTTCCGCCTCGCCTACTTCGCGCCGTACGCGGTGCCCGGCGTCATCGCGGCCATCATCTGGGGATTCCTCTACTCGCCGTCGCTGTCGCCGTTCAGTTGGGTCACCGAGCGGGTCCCGTTCATGTCCGGCTCGCTGGTCCTGTGGTCCCTGGCCAACGTCACCACCTGGATGTTCACCGGCTACAACATGTTGATCATATATGCGGCTCTCAAGGCCGTCCCCCAGGAGTTGTACGAGGCCGCCAGGCTCGACGGAGCCGGCAACATCCGTATCGCACTGTCCATCAAGGTGCCCATGGTGCGCCCGGCCCTGGTCCTGACCGGCGTCTTCTCCATCATTGGAACGCTACAACTCTTCACCGAGCCGCAGGTCTTCCGGTCGCTGACCACCGCGGTCACCGGCAGCTACACGCCCAATCTCGTCGTCTTCAGCACCTCCGTCATACCCAACTTCAACCTCGCCGCCGCCTTCTCGGTCGTCCTGGCGCTGGCCACGTTCGCGTTGTCGTTCACCTTCCTCCGGATCGCCCAGAGGGGATCGTCGCTGTGACCGGGACCGCAAAGACCTCGGAGCGACACGTGTCCACCAGCCCATACGTCCGGAAGCTGCTGCCGCTGCTGGTCATGGTGGTCTTCGCCGGCTACATGCTCGCGCCGCTGTGGTGGCTGCTGATCGCCGCCAGCAAGAGCCGGGCCGACCTGACCTCGACCAACCCGCTGTGGTTCGCCGACTTCAACCTCGCCGACAACCTGGGCGACCTGTTCGCCTTCCAGGACGGCCTCTTCCTGCGCTGGATCCTCAACAGCGTCCTGTATGCCGGCGTCGGCGCGCTCGGCGCGACCGTCATCGCCGCGATGGCCGGCTACGCCCTGGCGAAGTTCGAGTTCCCCGGCCGGGAGGTCGTCTTCAACGTGGTGCTGGGCGGCGTACTGCTGCCGGCCACCACGCTCGCACTCCCGCTGTTCCTCCTGTTGAGCCAGGCCGGTATGGCCGACACCCTCTGGGCGGTGCTGCTGCCCAGCCTGGTCAGCCCGTTCGGCGTCTACCTGAGCCGGGTGTACGCCGCCAGCAGCGTTCCGGACGAGCTGCTCGAAGCCGCCCGCGTCGACGGGCACGGCGAGCTGCGCGTCTTCTTCCGGGTGGCGGCGCCGCTCATGGCGCCCGGCCTGGTCACCGTGTTCCTCTTCCAGTTCGTGCAGATCTGGAACAACTTCTTCCTGCCCCTGATCATGCTGCGTGACGAGTCACTCTTCCCGGTCACGCTCGGCCTGTTCGCCTGGAACAGCCAGGCGACCCAACAGGCACCGGAACTGCGCACGCTGGTGATCGTCGGCGCCGCCGTCTCGGTCGTCCCGCTGATCATCGCATTCCTTTCCCTGCAACGGTTCTGGCGGTCCGGGCTGACCACGGGCGGACTGAAGTAACGCCCTGACCGGCCCGGACAGGCACTCACCCCGAATGAAAGAAAGAGGGTTCTATCGTGGATCGCTGGATGAGGCGCGGCGCCGCGGGCGCGCTGGCGGCGGTGCTCGCCGCCACCGTCGCCGGCTGCGGAGGCGGTGACGAGCCGGACAACGCGGCACAGGCGTGCGAGCCCGCCGACGGCCCGGTCACCCTGGAGTACTACTCCTGGGTGCCGGGGATCGACAAGGTCATCGACATCTGGAACGCCAAGAACCCCGACATCCAGGTCAAGTTCGTCACCGGCCCCGCCGGCCCCGACGGCGCGTACCAGAACTTCTTCAACGGGATCAAGGCCGGCAACGCGCCGGACCTCGCGCAGGTCGAGTACGACTCGCTGGCGAGCTTCCGGCTGCAGGACGGCCTGGTCAACCTGGCCGACTGCGAGGGCGTGCCCGAGGTCAAGGACAAGTTCGTCCCCTGGACCTGGCAGCAGGTCTCCTTCGGCGAGGCCGACGCGGTCTACGCCGTGCCGCAGGACATCGGCCCGATCGGTATGTACTACCGCGCCGACCTGTTTCAGGAGGCGGGGCTCCAGCCGCCGACGACCTGGGAGGAGTACTACGAGGCGGCGAAGGTGATCCGTACCAAGGGCGGCCACATCCACCACTTCGCCTCCGGCGACGTCAACTGGTTCCTGGGCCAGATCTGGCAGGCCGGCGGCAGCTGGTTCTCCGTCGACGGCGACCAGTGGACCGTGAGCCTGACCGGATCGGAATCGCAGCAGGTCGCCAACTACTGGCAGCGGATGCTGGACGAGGACCTGGCCCGGCCGATGGCGGGCTGGTCCGACGAGTGGTGGAACGCGATGAACACCGGTGAGATCTGGACCTGGGTCAGCCCGTACTGGGCCAACGCCCTGCTGTCCCAGAACGCCCCCGACGCCAGCGGCAAGTGGGCGGTCGCCTACATGCCCCAGTGGACGGCCGGACAGCGGGCTGCCGGCAACTGGGGCGGATCCACCACCGCCGTGCTGCGCTCCACCGAACACCCCTACGAGGCGGCCAAGTTCGCGACCTGGCTCAACAGCGACCCCGAGGCCCTGCAGGCACTCAACGAGAACGGTGGCCTCTACCCGGCCACGGTCGAGGGCCAGCGGATGCCGGCACTGGCGAAGCCGTTGCCGTACTTCGCCGGCCAGGACATCTCCGGCATCTTCGCCGAGGCGGCCGGAAACGTGGAACCCGACTTCCCGTGGGGCCCGACCATGACGCAGACCTACAGCGACGTCCGGGACGGATTCGCCCGCGCCATCGAAGGCAACGGCAACCTGACCACCGCCCTCGAATCCGCCCAGAACTCCACCATCGACGCACTGAAGTCGCAGTCGATCCCCGTCGCGGGCAACTGACCCGACGCCGACCGCACCCCCGCCCCCGGTCCGTCAGCACAGTTCACGAAGGAGACCTGAATCGATGTTCTTCAAACGCGCCCTGCACGGCAGGTTCCGCCGGCACCTGGCGGTCGCCCTGACCGTCACCGTCGTCGCCGGCGGGTTGTCCGGCTCTGCCACCGCCAACGCCACCCGTACGTTGGACCACGTGGCGGGCACGATGGGGGCCACGGCCGCCACGAGCCTGCCCTGTGCGGCCACTCAGCAGCTGCGGGACATCCGGGTCCACGACCCCTTCATCATGCCGGACCCGGTGACCGGCATCTACTACCTCTACCAGGGCAACACCGTCCGCCGTAGCATCGACCTCAAGCACTGGTGCGCACCGGTGACGGTGTTCACCAACCCGCAGGGCTCGTGGGCGAACGCGGCACACGGCACGTGGGCACCGGAGGCCTGGCACTACAACGGCAAGTACTACTGGTTCGCCACCCTGCACAACCGGGACCGGGTGCTGGCCACCGCGTCGACCAACGGACAGCACTGCGGCGACTGCGGCCAGATCTGGCAGAACCAGCACTGGCGCGGCACCGTCATCGCCGCCGCCGACTCGCCGATGGGGCCGTTCGAACTGCTCAACCTCGACTCGCCGGTCGCCCCGTCGAACCACATGACGCTCGACGGGACGCTCTACGTCGACCCGGAGGGCCAGCCGTGGATGGTCTACGCCCACGAGTGGGTCCAGAAGATCGACGGCACGATCGAGGCCATCCGGCTGGAGCGTGACGCCGCGGGCAACCTGACCGGCCGCGGGCAGGGCGACCCGATCTACCTGTTCAAGGGTTCGGACGCCCCGTGGTACTACCAGGAGGGCCGGGTCGACGACGTTCAGCTTCCGCCGTACGTCACCGACGGTCCCTCGTTCTACCGCACCTACAACAACGAACTGCTCATGTTCTGGACGAGCTACCGCAAGCACAACAACGAGTACGTGGTGACGCTCGCCCGCTCCAAGTCCGGCGACCTCAAGGGGCCGTGGACCCAGGAGGACGTGGTGATCCCCGAGAACAAGGGTCACTCGATGCTCTTCCGCACCTTCGCCGACAAGCAGTTCCCGCAGGGCCGGATCATGATGTCGCTGCACAACAACATGAACGGCGGCAGCGTCATCCGCACCGAGCTCTACGAGATGCGCGAGGCCGTGAAGAACCTCGTGGTGAAGAAGCAGCGGACCGACCTCGACGGCGACCCCGTGTCGCACTGGGTCTGGCCGCGGCAGTAGCACCGGCGGGTGACGCACACCCGCGATCGACAGACAGCCGGCCCGGACCCGGGCGCGCCTTCCCGGCGCCCGGGTCCGGGCCGGCGGCCGGTTCAACGAAGGGGCGAGCATGACTCGATGGATCGAATGGCCGACCGAACCCGGCCGGCCACGGATGGGCTACGGCGCCGACTACAACCCGGACCAGTGGCCGCGCGAGGTGTGGGACGACGACGTCGTCGCCATGCGCGAGGCCGGGGTGAACATCGTCTCGCTGGCGATCTTCTCGTGGTCGCGGATCCAGCCCGCACCGCACGAGTGGGACTTCACCTGGCTCGACGACGTGATGGACCTGCTGCACGACAACGGCATCGCCGTCGACCTCGCCACCGCCACCGCTTCGCCACCACCGTGGCTGACCGCCGGGCACCCGGAGATCCTGCCGGTCAACCAACTCGGCGAGACGGTGTGGCCCGGCGCCCGGCAGCACTGGCGACCCACCTCGCCGGTCTTCCGGGAGCACGCGCTGCGACTGGTCGACGCCATGGCCCGCCGGTACGCCGACCATCCGGCGCTCGTCGCCTGGCACGTGTCGAACGAACTCGGCTGTCACAACGCCTACGACTACTCCGACGACGCGGCCCGCGCGTTCCGCGCCTGGCTGCGCGACCGGTACGGCACCCTCGACAGGCTCAACCACGCCTGGGGTACGGCGTTCTGGTCGCAGCGGTACGGCGACTGGGAGCACATCCTGCCGCCCCGGCTGGCCGCCGCCCACCCCAACCCGACCCAGCAGCTGGACTTCAAGCGGTTCTCCTCCGACGCCCTGCTCGATCACCTGCGCGCCGAGCGTGACCTGCTGCGTACGCTGACCCCCGGGGTGCCGGTGACGACCAACTTCATGGTCACCGGCCAGGTGAGCGCCCTCGACTACGCCGGGTGGGCCGACGAGGTCGACTTCGTCGCCAACGACCACTACCGGCGTCCCGGCCCGCAGACTCTCGACGAGCTGTCGTTCTCGGCCAACCTGACCGGCAACCTGGCTCGCGGCCGCCCCTGGTTCCTGATGGAACACTCCACCAGCGCCGTCAACTGGCAGCCGGTGAACCTGGCCAAGCGGCCCGGCGAACTCGCCCGCGACTCCCTCACCCACGTCGCGCACGGCGCCGACGCGGTCTGCTTCTTCCAGTGGCGGCAGTCCGCGGCCGGCGCGGAGAAGTACCACTCCGCGATGCTGCCCCAGGCGGGCCGCGACAGCGACGTGTTCCGGGCCGTCACCGCACTCGGCCGTACGCTGGCCGAACTCGCCCCCGTCGTCGGATCCGACCGGCGGCCGGCCCGCGTCGCCATCCTTCACGACTGGGACTCGTGGTGGGGCAGCGAACTGGACTCGCACCCCACCGGCCGGCTCGACTACCGGCAGGAGGCACTCGACTGGTACTCCGCCCTGCTCGCCACCGGCACCCGGGCGGACGTGGTACCCGTCGACCACGACCTGGACCGGTACGACCTGGTGATCGCACCGGTGCTGTACGTCGTACCGGCGCGGCTGGCCGCCCGGCTGCGGGCGTACGTCGACGGCGGCGGCCACCTCGTCACCACGTACTTCTCCGGCATCGTCGACGAGAACGACCACCTGTGGCCCGGTGCCTTTCCCGGCGCTCTGCGCGACCTGCTCGGCATCCGGATCCAGGAGTTCGGCCCACTGCTCGACACCACGACGGTGACCCTGTCCGACGGCGGCACCGGGAGCCTGTGGACCGACCACGTCGACGTCGTCGACCCGGCCGTCGAGGTGCTGGCCCGCTACCTCGACGGCGAACAGGCCGGCCGGCCCGCGATCACCCGCCGGACCGTGGGAGCCGGCTCGGCGACCTACGTCTCGACCCGGCTCGGCGTCGCCGGCCTGCGACAGCTTCTCGACCCGATGCTCGTCCGTCTCGGCCTGCGCGGCGAGGTCGCCGACCTGGCGGGCCGCGTCGAACTCGCGGTACGCACCGACGGCGTCCACGACTTCTGGTTCCTGGTGAACCGGACCGACGAGGACGTCGTCACCGGCATCGAGGGGGAGGTGCTGGTCGGGGCCGGCGAGGTTTCCACCGTCCCCGCCCGTGGCGTACTGGTCCTGCGCCGCCCGGTCTGACCGCGGCCGCGCCCGGCTCCCGAAGCGCCGGGCGCGGCCGCCGTCAGGTGGTCAGCCGACGCTCGGCCGCCGCCCAGGCCGCCTCGTGACCACGCGGCTCGTACCGCACCACCGGCTGGGTCCGGGCCACCAGTGAACGCAGCTCGGCCAGGCCACCGCCGACGGCACCGACCGCGCGCGCCTGGACCAGCACGTTGCCCAGTGCTGTCGCCTCCACCGGCCCGGCCAGCACCGGCAGCCCGCAGGCGTCGGCGGTCAGCTGGCAGAGCAGGCCGTTGCGGGCGCCGCCACCGACGACGTGGATGACGTCGACATCGCGGCCGGACAGCTCCCGCGCCTGGCGGGCGGTACGCCGGTAGGCCAGCGCGAGGCTGTCGAGGATGCAGCGGGTGACCTCCGCCGGCGTACCCGGAACGGGCTGCCCGGTACGGCGGCAGACGTCGGCGATGCGGGCCGGCATGTCGCCCGGCGGCAGGAACACCGGATCGTCGCAGTCGACGACGGCGGCGAACGGGGTCACCTCGGCGGCGGCGGCGAGGACCGCCGCCAGGTCCGGCCGCGCTCCGGCCGCCGCCCAGCCACGCATCGACTCCTGCAGCAGCCACAGCCCCATGACGTTGCGCAGGTAGCGGACCGTGCCGTCCGCGCCGGACTCGTTGGTGAAGTTGGCCTGACGGCTCGCATCGGTCAGCACCGGCCGGTCCAGCTCGACCCCCACCAGCGACCAGGTGCCGCAGGAGATGTAGAGGAACCGGTCGTCGCGGGCGGGTACGCCGGCGACGGCGGACGCGGTGTCGTGCGACCCGACCACCGTGACCGGGACCGCACGGTCGGTCCCGACCTGTCGTGTCACCGCCGGCAGCAGCGTCCCGCCGGGCTCGCCCGGTTCCCGCAGGCGGGGGAGCAGCCCACCGGGCAGCCCCAGCCGCTCGACGAGGTCGAGTGCCCAGCCGCGCCGGCGTACGTCGAGCAGTTGGGTGGTGGAGGCGTTGGTGACCTCGGCCCCGAGTTCACCGGTGAGCCAGTACGACAGCAGGTCCGGGATGAGCAGCATCGTGCCGGCCGCGTCCAGCAGCCCCGCCCGCTTGGCCGCGACCAGCTGGTAGACGGTGTTGAACGGCAGCGCCTGCAGGCCGGTGACGTCGTACAGGTGGCCGGCACCGAGCTGCGCCGACACCTGCGCCATGACGCCGTCGGTGCGCCGGTCCCGGTAGTGCACCGGGCTGCCGAGAAGGTGCCCGTGCCCGTCGAGCAGGCCGAAGTCGCATCCCCACGAGTCGATGCCGACACTGGCCAGCTCCGGGTGGTCGGCCAGCGTCGCGCGCAGGCCGGCGAGCACCTGCTCGTACAGGCCCAGGATGTTCCAGTGCAGGGTGCCGCGCACCTCGACCGGATCGTTGCCGAACCGGTGGACGGCGGTGAGGTCGAGGTCGTCCGGGCCGACCCGGCCGGCCATGACCCGGCCGCCGGAGGCGCCCAGGTCGACGGCCGCCACGACGGCCGGCCGCCCACCGGTCGGCCGGGTCAACGGAGGAAGGCGGCGGCGACGCCGGCGTCGACCGGAACGTGCAGCCCGGTGGTGTGCGACAGTTCCCCGGCGGTCAGGACGAAGACGGCGTTGGCCACGTGCTCGGGCAGTACCTCCCGCTTCAGCAGCGTGCGCTGGGCGTAGAAGGCGCCGAGCTCGGATTCGGGTACGCCGTACACCGCCGCCCGCTGCGCGCCCCAGCCGCCGGCGAAGATGCCGGAGCCGCGTACGACACCGTCGGGGTTGACGCCGTTGACCCGGATGCCGTGCGCCCCGAGTTCGGCGGCGAGCAGCCGGACCTGGTGCGCCTGGTCCGCCTTGGCCGCCCCGTACGCCACGTTGTTCGGCCCGGCGAAGAGCGAGTTCTTGCTGGAGATGTAGACGATGTCGCCGCCCAGGCCCTGTTCGACCAGGATTCGGGCGGCCTCGCGGGAGACCAGGAAGGAGCCCTTGGCCATCACGTCGTGCTGCAGGTCCCAGTCCTGCTCGGTCGTCTCCAGCAGCGGCTTGGAGATCGACAGCCCGGCGTTGTTGACGACCAGGTCCACCCCGCCGAACGCGAGGACCGCGTCCCGCAGTGCGGCGGCCACCGCGTCGGCGTCGGTGACGTCGGCGGCGACGGCGATCGCCGTGTCGGTGTCACCGATCTCCCGCGCGACCGTCCTGGCGGCGCCGGCGTCCCGGTCGGCGACGACGACGCAGGCGCCCTCGGCCGCGAGCCGGTGGGCGGTCGCCCGGCCGATCCCGGACCCGCCGCCGGTGACGAACGCGACCCGGGTCGCCAGCGGCTTGGGGCGGGGCATCCGGCGCAGCTTCGCCTCTTCGAGGGCCCAGTACTCGATCCGGAACTTCTCGGCCTCATCGATCGGCGCGTACGTCGACACCGCCTCCGCCCCGCGCATGACGTTGATCGCGTTGACGTAGAACTCGCCGGCGACCCGGGCGGTCTGCTTGTTGGCGCCGTAGCTGAACATGCCGATCCCGGGCACGAGCACGATCGCCGGGTCGGCACCGCGCATCGGCGGCGAGTCGGCGTCGGCGTACCGTTCGTAGTAGGCCCGGTAGTCGCGGCGGTACTCCTGGTGCAGTTCCCGTAGGCGGGCGACGACGGCGTCCAGCGGGGCGTCCGGCGGCAGGTCCAGCACCATCGGCCGCACCTTCGTGCGCAGGAAGTGGTCGGGGCACGAGGTGCCGAGGGCGGCGAGGCGCGGGTGTCCGGCCCGGGAGACGAAGTCCAGGACGGTGTCGCTGTCGGTGAAGTGGCCGACCTGGGGCCGGTCGGTGGAGGCCAGGCCGCGGATGACGGGCGCGAGCGCGGCCGCCCGGGCCCGCCGGTCCGGCTCGGGCAGCGGTTCGTATCCGGGGATCGGGGCACCGAACGGCTCGGGCCGTCCGCGGGTGGCCAGGAAGTCGGCGGCCGTACGGATGATCTCCAGTGAGCGGGTCTCGCACTCCTCGCTGGTGGCCCCCCAGGCGGTGATGCCGTGCCCGCCGAGGATCACGCCGATGGCCTGCGGGTTGTCGCGGGCGATGGCGGCGATGTCGAGCCCGAGTTGGAATCCGGGGCGGCGCCACGGCACCCACACGACCCGGTCGCCGAAGATCTCCTTGGTCAGTTCCGGGCCGTCGGCGGCGGTCGCGATCGCGATGCCGGAGTCCGGGTGCAGGTGGTCGACGTGCGCCGCGTCGACGAGGCCGTGCATCGCCGTGTCGATCGACGGCGCCGCCCCGCCCCGGCCGTGCAGGCAGTAGTCGAACGCGGCGACCATCTCGTCCTCGCGCTCGATGCCGGGGTAGCTGCCGACCAGCGCGCGCAGCCGGTCCAGCCGCAGGACCGCCAGGCCGGCCGGCGTGAGTGTGCCGAGGTCGCCGCCGGATCCCTTCACCCACAGCAGGTCGACCGGCTCGCCGGTCACCGGGTCGGCGGCCTGCCCCTTCGCGGAGGTGTTGCCGCCGGCGTAGTTGGTGTTGCGCGGGTCTGCGCCGAGCCGGTTCGACCGCGTGACCAGATCATCCACTGTAGACATTCTCAGGCCCCCCAGCCCGCCTGCTCGCCGCCGACCCGTTCGGCCCTGACCTTCTCGAGATAGCCCGACCGCCGGTAGGCCCCGACCGGGTCGGGGTCCAGGCCCATCTCGGTCCGCAGGTCGCGCAGGAGCGGGCGTACGTCGGTGTTGTAGGCGTCCATCAGCACGGCGTTGGCCCCGAGCACGTCACCGCAACGCTGCGCGGCGGCCAGTGCCTCGACGTCGACCAGGAGCGCCTTTGCCGTCGCCTCCTGCACGTTGAGCACCGAGCGGATGACCGCCTCGACCTTGGGCTCGATGTTGTGGCACTGGTCGAGCATGAAGGCGATGCCGTACGTCGGCCGCAGCGCGTCCGCCCCCACGATCTCGTGCATGACGCGGAAGAGTTCGAACGGGTTGGCGGCGCCGACCATCAGGTCGTCGTCGGCGTAGAACCGCGAATTGAAGTCGAATCCGCCCAGCCGCCCGGCCCGCAGGAGGAACGCCACGATGAATTCGACGTTGGTGCCCGGCGCGTGGTGGCCGGTGTCGATGACCACCTGGGCCCGCTCGCCGAGTTCGACGCAGTGCGCGTAGGCGGTTCCCCAGTCCGGCACGTCGGTCATGTAGAAGGCCGGCTCGAACAGCTTGTACTCCAGCAGCAGCCGCTGGTCGCCGGTGAGTCGCGCGTACGCCTCGCGCAGCGCCGCCGTGAGCCGGTCCTGCCGCTGCCGGATGCTGTCCTGCCCCGGATAGTTGGTGCCGTCGGAGAACCACAGCTTGAGGTCGCGCGACCCGGTCGCGTCCATGATGTCGACGCACTCGAGCAGGTGGCCGATCGCCTTGCGGCGTACGGCGGGGTCGGGGTTGGTGACCGAGCCCAGCCGGTAGTCGTCGTCCTGGAAGACGTTGGCGTTGATGGTGCCGAGTTCGACCCCCTGCTCCTTGGCGTACGCCGCCAGGACCGCGTAGTCGTCGACCCTGTCCCAGGGGATGTGCAGCGCCACGGTCGGTGCCACGCCGGTGAAGCGGTGCACCGTCGCGGCGTCGGCGATCTTCTCGTACGGGTCGCGGGGCACGCCCTCCTGTCGGAAGACCTTGAACCGGGTTCCGGAGTTGCCGTAGGCCCAGGACGGTGTCTCGATCCGTTGTTCGCGTAGGGCGGCCAGGACCCGGGTGCGCGTGGTGGGGGCGATGTCGGTCATGGTCGGCCTTCCAGTTGGTCTTCGAGGTGGAACACCTCGTCGAGGACGAGGAACCCGCGGTCCGGTCGTCCGTCCGGCAGGTCGACGAAGAACGGCGCCATCTCGGCCTGCCAGCGCGCGTTGACGTCGGTGCGCTCCATCGCCGCGACCGCCTCGTCGAGGTTCTCGGTCACGAAGTAGCCGACGAGCAGCCCGTCGTCGCGCAGGAACAACGAATAGTCGTGCCAGCCCGCCGCCTTGAGCGCCGCCAGCATCTCCGGCCACACGGCGGCGTGACGGTGCCGGTACTCCGCCAGCCGGTCGGCTCTCACCTGCAGGGTGAAGCAGATCCTGCCCATGCCGCACCTTTCGCAAGTCGTGAAACGTTTCATGGAAGCATCAAGAGGATATGGGGCCGCTCTTGCGGGGTCAAGGACTCCGAAAATCGCTGCGCTGGTGTTACGTTGAGCAGCCGGACGCTGACGGTCCGACGTTGATATGTCACATGCGTCTATTGATTGTCGCCACGGGGGCATCCGTACGTGCACTGCGCGTACAGTTAACTGCCCTTCTGCTGGTACGTTTCATCCATCGGGTGCTCATGTCGGCCTCGGGGCTGTACATGCCGGGATCATGTCGATAGTTGAGGGGAAGATGGCATCCGCCAACATCAAGCAGGTCGCGCAGCACGCCGGCGTGTCACTCGGCACCGTGAGCAACGTGCTCAACCGGCCCGACCTGGTCTCGCCGGCAACCCGCCAGCGGGTGCTCGACTCCATCGCGACGCTGGGCTACGTACGCAACGACTCCGCCAGGCAGTTGCGGGCCGGCCGTAGCCGCACCGTCGCCATCGTCGTCCTGGACGTCTCCAACCCCTTCTTCACCGACGTCGTGCGGGGTGCCGAGGCGGTCGTGGAGGAGGCCGGCGGGATGCTGGTGGTCTGCAACAGCGGCGAGGACGCCGGCCGTGAGACCCGCCACCTCGACATGCTCGAGGAGCAGCGCGTCCAGGGGCTGCTCATCACCCCCGTCTCCGACGGTCGCCACCCCCGCCTCGACGCGTTCGTCGCCCACGGCATCCCCGTCGTGCTCGTCGACCGCGGATCCGGTCACCCGAGCCGGTGTTCGGTGGCGGTCGACGACGTCACCGGCGGGCGGCTGGCCGCCGACCACCTCGCCGACCAGGGCCACAAGCGCATCCTCTACGTGGGCGGCCCGATGACGATCCGCCAGGTCGCCGACCGGCACGCCGGTGCCGCGGCCGCGCTGACCGAACGGGCCGACGGCGTACGCTTCGACGTCCACGAGACGCCGACCCTCTCGGTCGCGGCCGGACGCCAGGCCGCCGACGATCTCGTCGCACTACCCGCTGGTCGACGGCCGACGGCGGTCTTCTGCGCCAACGACCTGCTGGCGCTCGGCGTCCTGCAGGGGCTGACCGCGCACGGTCTGCGGGTGCCCCATGACATCGCGCTGGTGGGCTACGACGACATCGAGTTCGCCGCCGCCGCCGCGGTCCCGCTGAGTTCCGTACGTCAGCCTCGCGAACAACTCGGCCGTACCGCGGCCCAACTGCTTCTCGAAGAGTCCGGCGGCAGTGCGAAGCACAGCCACCGGCACGTCGTGTTCCAGCCGGAGCTGGTGATCCGGGCCTCCAGTGCCCGCGAGCGGAAACGTGCCCGGAGCTGACGGTGGCGGTGGCGGTGGAACGTCGACCCTGAGCCGGTTGGTGGGGTGGTCGCCGCTGACCGGTGTGGGCAGGATCCTTCAGCTTCCCGCCTGAGCGGAACCCGCGCCTTTCGACGTTTCGGCGAGGGGTAACGCCTGCCGCGCAGGCCGGCGGGGGAGTCGGCGCAAATGGTGCACCGGTCGAACGGACTCCTTTGCGATGTCAATGTTATGTTAGCGTTATCAAGCGTGGGTGGAAGGAGTGCGGTGGCGGAGGCGCCCGTACGGACGGCCGGGCCGCATGGCCCGGGCGAGGTCCGCGGGCACGACGACCACTGCGGTGTGGTCGATCGGCCGGGTTCCGCCCGGGCGGCGATCCCCGCGCGGCCGTCGCCCGGCACGGCTACCGCGACGACGGCCGGCGCGAGGTGAGCCCGAAACCCGTTCCCCTGCCGCGCGCGTACCGGGAAGTGTTCTCCGGCGGCGGGGCGACCTCGGCGCGTCCGTGTACCGCGCCGTCGGTGGAGCCCGTCGGATATGGTCCCATTGGTCTGATGATTGTGTGGTTGGCGGGCCGCCTGACCTCGGCGGCAGGTCCGCCGGCCGGGGTGGGCGAGGCGATGGTGGCGGTGTGGAACGGGTACCCGGCCCCGGTCCGCCCGCGGCGGGGGGAAGCATGGCCGACGTGAGCGTGGCGAAGAGTCGACGGATGCCGGTCATGGGGGATGTCGCTCGTCTGGCGGGCGTGTCGCACATGACCGTCTCCCGCGTCCTCAACGAGCCCGAGTCGGTCCGTCCGGAGACCCGCGAGCGGGTCCTGCTGGCCATCGAGCAGCTCGGCTACCGGCGCAACAGCGCCGCGCGGAGCCTGGTCACCCGGCGTTCGCAGACCCTCGGCGTGGTCTGCTTCGACACCACCCTCTACGGGCCGGCGTCGATGTTCAACGGCATCGTGCACGCCACCGAGGAGGCGGGCTACGCGGTCAGCGTGGCGAGCCTGCGTCGCCCCACCGCCGACGCCGCCACGCAGGCCGTCCAGCGCCTCGTGCACCAGTCGGTGGAGGGGCTGGTCCTGATCGCGCCGCAGGCCGCCGAGGCGATGGCGTTCGTCCGGGCACTGCCGACCAACATCCCGGTGGTCGCCGTGGAGAACGCGCTGCCGAACGTCACGAGTGTCTCGGTCGACCAGGTGCTGGGCGCCCGGATGGTCACCGAGCACCTCCTGTCACTGGGGCACGAGACCGTGCACCACGTGCGCGGGCCGCTGGACTGGAGCGAGGCGAACGGGCGGGTCGAGGGCTGGGCGGCCGCGCTGGAGGAGCACGGCCGGATGGTGCCGCGCGAACTCGTCGGCGACTGGAGTGCCAGGTCCGGCTACGCGGCGGGGCAGAAGCTGGTCCGCGACCCCCGCGCCACCGCGGTGTTCGCCGCCAACGACTCGATGGCGCTGGGTGTGATGCGGGCGTTGCTCGACGCCGGCGCCCGGGTGCCCGAGGACGTCAGCGTGGTGGGCTTCGACGACATCCCCGAGGCGGCGTTCGTGACGCCGCCGCTGACCACCGTGAGCCAGCCGTTCCGCGAGGTCGGGCAGCGCAGCATCGAGATCCTGCTGGACGAGATGGAGGGGGCAGTGGCGGGAGCGGCCTCCGTCATCCCCCCGGAACTGGTGGTTCGCGACAGTACGTCGCACCGCCGGTCGTAGGGCGTTCAGCGGGGCCGCGTACGTGGGGGTGCCCACGGCGGTCCCCGTGCGCAACCTATTGGAAACAATCTCTTCGCCACATCTTGACGGTAGTGAAGTTAACGCTAACATCGTCCGTGACTCCAATCACCACCGCGCTGAACCCCCATCGGAACACGCGTAACTGGTAGGGAGAACGCTTTCGATGTGGCCCCGCACTGTTATCGCTCACCGATTCCGGGCCCGGGATCGGCGTCGATACGGCCCGCCGTCCGGGGAGGTCATGGCGGTTCGCGCCGCCGGCCCCGCGGCGGTCACGACAACCGGAACGTCCCCGGCTCGCCGGACCGCACGGCGGCTTCCTTTCGCACGATGAACCCCAGGAGAGGCATCATGAGAAGAACCTTGGGCAGACGCACCGCCCTGCGTTCGCTGGCGGGAGCCCTCGTCGCCGCGCTGGCGATCAGCGTCGGGGCGTGCACCGGCGACGACTCGAGCGGGCCGAGCGTCGCCGAGGCCGGCCCCAACGGCATCGACGACGGCAGCGAACTCACCCTGTGGACCCGCGCCCCGCTGGAGAAGCAGGCGAAGCTCCTCGTCGACGCCTACAACGCCAGCCACCAGAACAAGGTCAAGCTGACCGTCGTCCCCAACGACGACTACGTCGCCAAGGTCGGCGCCGCGGCCGGCTCGGACAGCCTCCCGGACCTCTTCGCCGCCGACATCGTCTACGTGCCGAACTGGGTCAACCAGGGCCTGTTCCAGGACCTCAGCGCCAACGTCGACGGCCTCGGCTTCAAGGACTCCATCAACAAGGGACACCTCTCCGCCGGCACCCTCGACGGCAAGGAGCACGTGCTCCCCTTCGTCCTGGACCTGTCGATGCTGTTCTGGAACAAGCAACTGTTCCGCGACGCCGGCCTCGACCCGGAGAAGGCCCCGGCCAACCTCACCGAGTACGCCGCCGCCGCCAAGGCGGTCCAGGCCCTGAAGCGGGAGGGTGTCTACGGCACCGCGGCCGGCCTGAACTGCGGCGGGTGCCTCGTCTTCACCTGGTTCCCCGCCATCTGGGCCGACGGCGGTGAGGTGCTCAGCGACGACGGCACCGAGGCCAAGCTCGCCGACGACACCGCCCAGAAGGTCTACAGCACCTGGCAGGATCTGTGGAAGTCCGGCGCCGTGCTGCCCGCCTCGGCGGGCGAGACCGGTCCGACCTGGACCGCCGCGTTCACCGAGGGCAACGTCGGCCTGATGCTCTACCCGGCGACGCTGCTGTCCTCGACGCCGTTCGACGTCGGTGTCGCCGGCATCCCCGGCCCCAGCGGCGGCGCCTCCACCTTCGTCGGCGGCGACGGCATCGGCGTCTCCAAGGACTCCAAGAAGGCGGCCCAGGCCTGGAACTTCCTGAGCTGGATGATGTCCGAGGAGGCCCAGGTCGAGGTGCTGGCGAAGAACAAGGACGTGGTGTCGCGCTCCGACCTCGCCAACAACAAGTACGCCGCCGAGGACCCGCGGCTGGTCACCATCAACGAGGTGGCCGGCAAGGGCGACACCCCCGTCGCGCTGAACTTCCAGCAGGCGTTCAACGCCCCGAACAGCCCGTGGCTGACCCTCGTACGCAACCAGGTGCTCAACGGCAGCGGCAACCTCCAGCAGGACAACGGCGAGATCACCGCCGTGCTCAAACAGTAGGTGCGCGTCGTGGGGGGGGGGGCGGCGGCCCCGCCCCCCCCCCCCCCCCCCCCCCCCCCCCCCCCCCCCCACCCCCCCCCCCCCCCCCCCCCCCCCCCCCCCCCCCCCCCCCCCCCCCCCCCCCGGGGGGGGGGGGGGGGCGGGACCGCCCG
>NZ_JBFAKM010000019.1:70420-145459 GCF_040655695.1 Polymorphospora sp. NPDC050346
TCCTCCCCCACCCCGTCCCCAGCGCCCCCCACCCCCACCCCCATACCATCCTCCTCCCCCCGGAACTCCACCACTGGGGGGGGGGGGGGGGGGGCCGGCCCCCCCCCCCCCCCCCCCCACGGCCGACCCGACCCGCGACCCGCCACCGACCTGCCGGCCGACCAACGAGAGGTTCCGATGAAAGTCGACGCGCCGTCCCACCCGCCCGTGGCGGCGCCGCGGGGGCGAGCGCGTCCCCGCGGCCGCCGGGCCCTGCTCGGCTGGCTCTACGCGACACCGACCACGCTGTTCGTGGTGGCGCTGTTCGTCATCCCGCTGCTGCTCGTGGTCAGGATGTCGCTGTCGAGGTGGCCGCTGCTCACCGGCGACCAGGGCATCAACGCCCCCGACAACTTCGTCAAGGCGATCAACCACCGCTTCTTCACCGACTCGGTGGTGTTCACCGTCAAATACACGGTGCTCGCGACCGTACTGCTCCTGGCGCTCGGTCTGGGGCTGGCCCTGCTCGTGCAGGAGTCGAGCCGATGGAACAACCTGCTCCGGGCGTCGTTCCTGATCCCCAGCGCCCTGGGGCTGGCCTCGGCGTCCCTGCTGTTCTACGTCCTCTACTCGCCGTACGCGAGTCCGCTGGCGCCGGTGATGGACAATTTGGGCATCACCTTCCTCGGCTCACCCAACGCCGCCCTGTTCTCGACGATCTTCCTCATCGTGTGGCGCTACGCCGGCTTCTACATGGTGCTCATGCTCGTCGGCCTGCAGGGCATCCCGGCCGAGGTGTACGAGGCCGCCCGCTCCGACGGCGCCACCCGGTGGCAGATCTTCCGCAAGATCACCCTGCCGCTGCTGCGCCCGACGCTCGCCCTGACCACCGTGCTCTGCGTGACCGGCTCCCTGCTCGCCTTCGAGCAGTTCTACATCCTCACCAAGGGCGGCCCGGACAACAGCACGATCACCGTCGTCCAGCTCATCTACATGGTGGCCTTCCAGGGGCAGAACGACCTCGGGGTGGCGGCGGCGCTGTCGGTCATCGTGCTCCTGGCCCTGATCCTCATCAACGCGCTGCAGATGCGCGCCTTCCGGTCCGAGGAGAGCTGAGCCGATGCCCGTGGTTTCCGATTCCACCTCGACAACCACCGCCGGCGGGCCACCGCCGGCCCCGGCGCCGGCCGGTCGGCCCCGGCGGGCCGGGTCGTCCGGTGTCACCATCGCCGGAATCGCCTTCCGGACCCCGTACTGGGTGCTGACCGGCGCGGTCGGACTGATCTTCCTGGCCCCGCTGCTGTGGACGGCGGTCGCCTCGGTCTCTCCGCAGGCCGGCACGAACCAGGTCGACGGCTGGGGCCTCGGCAACTACGTCACTTTGGCCAACTACCAGGCCGGCGTCTGGCGCTACCTGGCGAACTCGACGTTCGTCTCGCTGCTCACCGTCGCCCTCACGCTGCTGATCTCCCTGCTCGGCGGCTACGCGTTCGCGCGGTTCCGCTTTCCCGGCCGCAACATCCTCTTCCTGCTCACCCTCGCGATCCTCATGGTCCCGTACGCGACCCTGCTGATCCCGCTCTACGTGCTGCTCAACGAGGTGGGACTGGAGAACTCGCTGGTCGGCGTGGCGCTCGTGCTCACCATGTTCCAGTTGCCGTTCTCCACCTTCCTGATGCGGATCTCCTTCGAGGCGGTTCCCCGCGAACTCGACGAGGCGGCGCTGGTCGACGGCTGCTCCTCGTTCAGCGCCCTGTGGCGGGTGCTGCTGCCGGCGGTGAAGCCGGGCCTGATCACCGTCGGGCTGTTCGCCTTCCTCGCCGCCTGGAACGACTTCATGGCGCCGCTGATTCTCATCAACGACACCGAACGCATGACCCTGCCGCTCGCCGTGTCCAACCTGCGCGGCCAGGTCCAGGGCGTCGTCGACTACGGGGCGACCGAGGCGGGCGTCGTCGTCCTCGCCCTGCCGTGCATCGTCCTGTTCCTGCTGCTCCAACGACACTATGTGCGCGGCTTCATGTCCGGCGCGTTGAAGGGATGACGATGACCGGCACCGCACCCACGGCCGCGCCCGTCCTGCCGAACCGTGGCCGGTTCCGGCCGCTCGGGTTGGCGGAAGTCCGGATCACCGGCGGCTTCTGGGCCGAGCGTCAGTCGGTCAACGCCACCGCGACCCTGGGGCACATCGAGCACTGGCTCGAGCGGGAGGGGTGGATCCGCAACTTCGACCTGGCCGCGCGCGGCGATCTCGGCCACGGCCGCCGGGGACGCGAGTTCTCCGACTCGGAGGTCTACAAGTTCCTCGAGGCGATGGCCTGGGAGATCGGCCGTGGCGGCGACGCGGGTCTCGAGTCGAGGTTCCGCGCCGTGGTGCGGCGGGTGGCGGCGGCGCAGGAGCCCGACGGTTACCTCAACACCAAGTTCGGCCGCCGCGGGCAGGAACCGCGTTGGTCCGACCTGGAATGGGGCCACGAGCTGTACTGCGTGGGTCATCTTCTGCAGGCCGCGGTCGCCCGGGCCCGGACCCGGCCGGGCGCCGACGACGGGCTGCTCGAGGTGGCCCGCCGGGCCGCCGACAACGTGTGCGAGACGTTCGGGCCGGCCGGCATCGACGGCCTGTGCGGACATCCCGAGATCGAGACCGCGCTGGTCGAGTTCGCCCGCACCACCGGCGACGACCGCTACCTCGCCCAGGCCGCTCTCTTCGTCGACCGCCGGGGCCACGGTCGGCTCAGCGACATCGAGTTCGGCCGGGAGTACTTCCAGGACGAGATCCCGGTCCGGCGGGCGACCGTTCTACGTGGACATGCCGTACGGGCGAACTACCTCGCCGCCGGCGCCGTCGACATCGCCGTCGAGTTGAAGGACGCCGCGCTGCTGGACGCGGTACGCGACCAGTGGCGCAGCACCGTGGCCCGGCGTACGTACGTCACCGGCGGGCAGGGCTCCCGGCACCAGGACGAGGCGTTCGGCGGCGACTGGGTGCTGCCGCCCGACCGGGCCTACTCCGAGACCTGCGCCGGCATCGGCTCGGTGATGTTCGCGTGGCGGCTGCTGCTCGCCGACGGTGATCCCCGCTACGCCGACCTGATCGAGCGGACTCTGTTCAACGTGGTGTCGACGTCGCCGTCGGCGGACGGTCGGAGCTTCTTCTACACCAATACCCTGCACCGCCGTGAACTCGGCACGGAGCCCGACGCGGACCGGCCCAGCCTGCGGGCGGCGGCGTCGCTGCGGGCGCCGTGGTTCGAGGTCTCCTGCTGCCCGACCAACGTCGCGCGCACCCTGGCCAGCCTGACGTCGTACGTCGCCACGGCCGACGACGAGGGGCTGCAGCTGCACCAGTACGTGCCCGGCACCGTCGCGTACCGTCTCGCCGACGGGCGGGAGCCGCGGGTGACGGTGGCGACCGGCTATCCCCACGACGGGCAGATCCGGGTGCGGATCGACAGCGACGACGACCGCCCCTGGGCGCTGTCGATGCGGGTGCCGGGGTGGGCGGTGCGGGGCGCGACGGTGACCGTGGACGGGCAGACCCGGCCGGTCGACCCGGGCGTGGTCACCGAGCGACGGGTGTGGCGGCGCGGCGACGAGGTCGTCCTGTCCCTGCCGGTGGCGCCCCGGTTCACCTACCCGGACGCCCGTGTCGACGCGGTCCGGGGCTGTGTCGCGGTGGAGCAGGGTCCGCTGGTGCTCGCCCTGGAGTCGGTGGACGTCGGGGGCGTCGACACGGTCGACGACCTGTACGTCGACACCGGTCACCCGCCCCGCCTGGTCGACGGTCGGGTGACCGTACGCTGCCGGCCCGTCCACCAGCGCGACCTGGACTGGCCCTACCACGCCGGCCCCGCGCCGGCGCCGGCGGACGCGGAGCCCGACGAGGTGCCGCTGGTCGAATACCACGCCTGGGCCAACCGCGGCCCCTCGACGATGCGGGTCTGGCTGCCGACCGCCGGCTGACCGTCGGTGGCCCTGGTGCGGTTCGGGCCGCCGCCGGATGTTAGCGCTAACGCGCCGCCCGTCATCCACACATCACATGCCGCTCGGACCACCGCCAAGGTGCGGCGCTGGTGGCACCGCAAGCGCCCGCCGCACCGGTACAGGAAGGAAGAACATGAGCCGTAGACGCGTGAGAAGGGTGCCCCTGTGGGTCGCCCTGGCCGCGCTGGTCGTGGGAGGAGGGGTCGGCGTGTCGTCTCCGGCGCACGCCGCCAGCCCGATCCTCCCCGGCAACGAGGGTGATGTCGGTGTCTACACCAACGGACAGAACCACGTCATGGAGATCGGCGACCCCACCTACAGCAACGCCGGGGACGTCACCAACCAGCTGCGGCCCGGTGTGCCGTTCACCGCGGCCAACATGCACCAGTCGATCTTCGAAAAGGATCTCGCCGCCGGCGGCACCGACTACTACCTCGACCGCGTTCTCGGCGTCCACGGAACCCTCGGGTCGGCGGTGCTGATGACCCGGGGCCGCACCCTCTATATGCGCGGCGCGAGCAACAACAACTTCACCACGATGGGCTTCGCCGGCAGTGCCTACGTCGGCGGCCCGAACAACCTCGGCAACCTCTACACCGTCACGGTGCCCGGCCAGACCGTCGCCGAGGTCAACGCGAACCGGTTCAACGCGCCGAGCCACGCCAGGAGCCGGTACACGATCGGCGGCACCGGCGTGACCGCCGACCTGACCAAGTTCATCACCTACGACAACCTCGCGGTCACCGCCATCGACTTCACCAACCCCGGCGGCGCCCCGGCCACCTTCACCGTCCGGGCCGCCTCGCCGCTGGCGACCCAGGCCGGCGCGGGTCCGGCCGAGCTGACCGGCACCCGCACCATCACCAGCGGCTCCAACAACGGCACCATCGACACCCCGTGGGACACGATCCGGGTCGACCTGACCGGTGCCGGGTTCACCCGTACCGGCGCCAACCTCGACCGCGAGGTCACCGTGCCCGCCGGTGGCACGGTGTCGCTGGCGGTCGTCGGCGCCGTCTCCTCGGCGACGCTGCCGCAGACGGTCGAGAGCTACCGGCAGTACGCCGAGATGGCCCCGGGGCAGGCCGTCCGCACCGGCGTCACCGAGTTCAACCGCCGCTGGGCGCAGGACGTGCCGTACATCGACGTTCCCGACCCCGCGCTGGAGAAGGCAATCGTCTACCGCTGGTGGGGCGAGCGGTACAACTCGCTGGACGCCAACGCGTCCGGCCACGTCTACCAGTACCCGACGACGATCGAGGGGGTGAACCTCTACCAGAACGCCGTCGCGCTGACCCAGCCGATGCACCTGCAGGACACCAAGTGGCTGCGCACGCCCTACCTGCCGTACGGGCAGATCCTGAACATCGGCGAGTTGTCCGGCTCCTCGGCGTTCCTCGACAGCCCGGGGCACACCAGTTGGAACAACCACTACTCGCAGTACCTCGGCACGGCCGGGCTGGAGGCGTACAACGTGCACGGCGGCGGGCCGGACATCGCCCGCAAGTTCGCGCACTACTTCGAGGGTGACGGCGTCGGCCAGCTCGAGCACTACGACGGCAACGACGACAAGCTCATCGCCTACTCCAGCAACTACATGCCGGGCAACGACTCCGACGCCATCACCTTCGGCTTCCCGCGGGTGAACGGCGGCGCTCCCGGCGCGGCCACGATCGAACGTCCCGAGTCGGCGTACGTGTGGGGTGCGTTCGAGGCCGCCCGCCAGCTCTACCAGATCTCCGGCGCCGACCAGGCCAAGATCGACGAGATGGGGGCCAGCGCCGACGGCATCCGCGACGCGATCCTGGACCGGCTGTGGAGCCCCGACATGCGGATGTTCCTGGCCGGCACGTCGCACGGCGCCACCAGCGCGGCCAGCTCCAACGGCCGGCCCAACCCGCTGCCCGCCTCGGCCCGGGACCTGATCCCGGCCAAGGAGTCGAACCTCTACGACGTCTACGCCGAGAACCTGATCCCGTACGACCAGTGGCAGACGTACGTCGACGGGTTCCGGTTCCTGACGTACGGCGACAACTTCCCGATCTTCCCGTTCTACACGGCCAACCAGTACGACCGGGCGGCCTACGGGATCGGCGGCTCCAACAACTTCTCCAACATCAACTTCACGGTGCAGTACCGGGGGGTCCGGTCCGCGCTGCGGCACTACGACCCGGAGCAGAAGTACATCACCCCGCAGTACGCCAAGCGGCTGCTGGACTGGATGGCGTGGAGCATCTACCCGGGCGGGGACCTGCGGGTCGCGAACCAGGCCGAGTACTACTCGAACTGGAACCCGACCACCAGGAGCTTCGGCCGGAACAACCCGAACCACATCATGCTCGGCAACATGAACTACATCTTCGTCGAGGACATGGCCGGTATCCAGCCGCGTTCCGACGACAAGATCGAGCTGTGGCCGATCGAGTTCGGGTACGAGCACTTCATGGTCAACAACCTGCGCTACCACGGGCAGGACGTCACGATCGTCTGGGACCCCGACGGCAGCGAGTACGGCCTCGGCGCCGGCTACAGCCTGTTCGTCAACGGCGCGAAGAAGGTCAGCACCGACAAGCTCGGCAAGCTCACCTACGACCCGAACACCAACCAGGTCCAGGTCGCCGACGGCCTGACGGTCACCTTCACCGCGTCGACCGGAAGCAGCTTCCCGGCCGCCGTGGACACCCCGATCGAGGACGAGCGGGTCGTGGCATACCTGCGCACGGCCGGCATCGACCTCACCGAGGACGCGCCGAACCTGGCGGCCGGCGCCGGCCTCAGCTCGTCGTACACCCAGCAGGGGGTGCGGCCCACGCCGTGGCGGCAGTTCCACACGCCCGGCTGGAGCAGCACCGCGATGAACCACACGCCGGGCGCCATCAAGGAGACCGAGCGGCCGGTGACCCTGTCGGCGGTGACCGACGGTGTCACCGCCAACGAGCCCTACTGGGGCAACTACGGCGCCACCGAACGCAACGGCTACATCGAACTCGACCTCGGATCGGCGAAGTCCTTCGACAACGTCAAGGCGTTCTTCGTCAGCGACCGCCAGGCCGGCGGCTACCGTGAACCCGCCCGCTGGTGGGTCCAGGTGCCCGACGGCAACGGCGGCTGGCGGGAGGTCCCCGGGCAGTTCAAGAACCCGGTCGTCCCGTCGGCGAAGTTCAACGAGGCGCTGTTCGGCACCGTCACCACCGACAAGCTGCGGATCGCGTTCACCAACAACCCGACCTTCTACACCGCGATCACCGAGATCCAGGTGTTCGACTCCGGACGCGACGTGCCACCGGTGGCCAACCAGGCGCCGGTCGTCACCGCCGCCCGGGACGGCACCGGCGACGGCAACCTGTCCACCCGGCTCGTCGGCACCGCCACCGACGACGGCATCCCGTACGACGACGAACTCACCTTCGGCTGGGAGACCGTCTCGGCGCCGCAGGGCGCGGGCGTCATCTTCTCCGACGCCGGCGCGCTGGCCACCCGGGTCACCGGCACCGTCGAAGGCGACTACGTGTTCCGGTTCTTCGCCGAGGACGGCGAGAAACGGTCCGAGACGACCGTGGCGGTGACCCTCACCGAGCGGGATGTCGTCGCCGAGTTCGGGGCCACGGCGACGGTCAGCACCAGCGGCACCACGTCGTGGGAGAACCACCAGCGGGTCAACGAGACCAGCACCCCGAGCAGCTCGAACCCGGGTTCCGGCAACGGCTGGGGCAACTGGAACCTGCCGCAGAACGGCACCAGCCCGGCCCGGGAGGCGTGGATCCAGTACGCCTGGGCCAGCCCGGTGCGGCTGTCGTCGACCGGCATCTACTGGTACGACGACAACGGCGGCACCCGTCGCCCGACGGCCACGACGTACGCGGTCGAGACGTCCACCGACGGCACCACCTGGACGCCGGTCACCCTCGCCGAGGGCTCGACGTACGCCGGTGCCCTGGCCACCAACACCTACAACAACCTCGAATTCGCCCCGGTCACCACCAGCTACCTACGTATCCGCATCTGGGGCGTCCAGGGCAGCGGGGCCGGCACCGGCGTGCTGCGTTGGCGCGCCAACGGCGAGACCGTCGACTCGGTGCGCGCCCCGGTGCTCATCCGCACCGCCGTCGGCCAGGTGCCCACCCTGCCGGCCACCCTCGACGGGATCTACACCAGCGGCGAACGCGGCACCGTCGCGTTCCGCTGGCAGGAGATCACGCCGGAGATGGTCGCCGAGCCGAACGTCGACCCGTTCGTGGTCTACGGCACCAACGACGCGTACGGGCTGATCGCCGAGGCCCGCGTCTACGTACGGCCGGAGATGTCGACCGGCGGCATCTCGATCCAGGGCGCCGAGACGTTCGAGCAGTCCGTCGACGTCGGTGAACTGCCGTACCTGCCGGACAAGGTGGAGGTCTCCTACAACGACGGCTCGCGGGACAACCAGGCCATCGGTGTCGAGTGGAACTTCGACGAGAGCATCGTCGACACCCCCGGCCGCTACACCGTCACCGGCGACCTGATCCTGCCCGACTACGTCAGCGAGGCCGGCGCCACCCGGACCACGCTGACCCTCACCGTCGGCGACCCGCCGCAGCCCCCGGCCTGGGACGTCGAGGTCCAGGCGTACACCCAGTGCCTGGGCAGCAACGTCTACCTGCGGGTCAACGCCCGCAACGCCGACGACACGCCGCTGACCATCGAACTGGTGACGCCGTACGGGTCGCGCACGGTGTCCGAGGTCGCGCCCGGACAGTCCGCCTACCAGGCGTTCAACACCCGGGCCAGGACGGTGCCGGCCGCGACCGCGACGGTCCGGGCCACCGGAACCGTCGACGGCCAGCCGGTGACCGTCGAGACGGCGGCGTCGTTCGGCGCACTCAGCTGCGGCTAGCCGCTCGCGTGGTGGCGGCGTCGCCGCGACGCCGCCACCACCCCCTCTGCGAGAACGAGGAGACCGACACCGTGAACACCTTTGTGGTGCGCGGCGCCGCCGCCCCACCGACACCCCGGCCACCGCGCCGGTTCCGCACCGCGGCCGCCGTGGCGGCCGCCGCCGGGCTCGTCGCCGGCACCCTCGCCGGCCCCGCCGCGCCGGCCCTGGCCGCCGAACCCGACTCGTACACGTTCACCAACACCGTCAACCCGATCCTCGGCGACGGCAGCTACTACTCGGCCGACCCGGCGCCGGTCGTCGTGCCCGCCGGCGCCCCCGGCAACGACACCGGCCGCGACCAGCTCTACATCTACACCGGCCACGACCAGGCCGGACCGTCCACGAACGACTTCATCATGAACGAGTGGGGAGCGTTCCGGACCACCGACGTCGAGGCCGGGCAGTGGACCCACTTCCCGTCGCTGATGCGTCCCGAGGCGGTCTTCGCCTGGGCGACACCCGGCCGCGCGTACGCCGGCCAGGTGGTCCGCGGCGTCGACGGCCGCTACTACTGGTACGTCCCGATCCACGAGCGCAACAGCCCGGCGTCGGACAAGTTCGCGATCGGCGTGGCCGTCTCGGACAGCCCGACCGGCCCGTGGACCGACCACGCCGGGGGGCCGATCATCTCCCAGCGGGTACCGACGGCCAACAACATCCACAACATCGACCCGACGATCCTCGTCGACGGCGAGGCCCCCAACCAGCGGGTGTACGTCTGGTGGGGCTCGTTCAGCCAGTTGCGGATGCTGGAGTTCCAGCCGGACATGAAGACCCCGATCGGCACCCCGCGCACCGTCACCGGGCTGACCGGCTTCTTCGAGGGCGCCTGGATCTTCAAGCGTGGCGCCACCTACTACATGGCGTACGCCGGTAACAACGCCGGCCCGACCTCGCAGTGCACCCCGGCGAACTACCACGCCTGCATCGCGTACGCGACGGCGTCCGCACCCGAGGGGCCGTGGACCTACCGGGGCACCCTGCTGCGGCCGGTCTCCTCCACGACCAGCCACCCGGGCATCCTGGAGTTCGACGGCCGCTGGTACCTGGCGTACCACACCGCCGACGCGGTCGGCGGCGGCCACTTCCGCCGCTCGGCGGCGATCGACCCGCTGGAGTGGGACGACACCCAGACCCCGCCCCGGATCAAGCTCGTCACACCCACCCCGGCCAAGGGCCGCGACCTCACCCCCCGGCCGAACATCGCGTACGAGGCGCGGGTCACCGTCTCCAACGAGCCGGTGCCCACCCAGTACTGGGTCAAGGCCCTCAACGACGAGATCGTCCGGTCCAACCCGCTGCCGCCGGACATGTGGGGGACCTGGACCGGCAACAACCCGCCCCAGCAGTGGGTGCAGTACACCTGGGACCAGCCGGTGCGGATCTCCGGCTCGCAGATCGAGTTCTGGAACGACCAGCCGCAGGGCAGCGGCGTCGGCGTCGCCGCCCCCGCCCGCTGGCGCATCCAGTACTGGGACGCCGGCGCCGGGCAGTGGGCCGACGTGCCGAACCCGAGCGGCTATCCGACCGGCACCCAGGGCTTCCAGAACACCACCTTCGACCCGGTCACCACCACCCAGGTCCGGGCGGTCTTCGACGCCTCCACCAACGGCAGCACGTACTCCGGCGTGGCGGTCGAGGAGTGGAAGATCCTCGCCGCGCAACCGGAGGCCGTCACCCCGCCGGCGATCACCGTCGAGGTGGGGGAGCGGGACCTGCCCGGCACCGTCGACGTGACGTACGGCGCGCAGACGCTGCGGATGCCGGTCTTCTGGGACCCGGTGACAGCCGAGGACGTCGCCGAGCCCGGCACGTTCACCATCCGGGGCACCGTGCTCGGCTACGCCGCCGACCGCGTCGCCGCGCAGGTCACCGTCGTCTCACCCGACGACACCGAGGGCGACGAGACCCCGCCGACGCTGACGCTGACGCCCAGCGGCAGCGCCGGCAGCGCCGGCTGGTTCCGCTCCGCGGTGCGGGTACGCGTCGCCGGTGTCGACGACCGGGGCGGCCGGCTGACCATCCGGTCGCGGGTCGACGACGGCGAGCCGGCCGTCGCGACCGACGTGCGGCACGTCGACGTCGAGGTCACCGGAGACGGCGAGCACACCGTCACCGCGACCGCGACCGACCGCGCCGGCAACGTCTCGGCACCGGCCGACCTCTCCGTACGCGTCGACGCGACCGCACCGGCCAGCACCGGCACCGTCGACAGCGCCACCCGCGCGGTCACGGTGACCGCCAGCGACGCCACCTCCGGCGTCGCCCGCATCGAGTACGCCATCGGCACCGGCGCCTGGACCGCGTACACCGGCCCGGTCGCCGCGCCCGACCAGAACCGGCACACCGTGTCGTTCCGCGCACTCGACGTGGCCGGCAACCTGGAGACCGCCCGGACGGTCACCGTCCCGGCGGACCTGTCCGGGCCGCTGACCGGAAACATCGGGCCGATCGCGACCCCGACCGCCTCCTACACGGCGGGCTGGAACAGCGTCACCGCGCTCAACGACGGCGCCGACCCGGCCAACCCGAGCCAGGCGCAGATCTGGGGCACCTGGTCGGCCAACCGTCCGGCGACCCAGTGGGTGCAGTACGACTGGAGCCGACCGGTCCGGATCACCGGCACCGAGCTGAAGTTCTGGCGCGACGCCAACCCCGGCACCGGCGACGGCGTCGCCGCACCCGACGGCTGGGTGCTGCAGTACTGGGACGAGGCCGGCTCGGCCTGGCGGGACGTGACCGGCGCGTCCGGCTACGGCACCAGCACCACCGCCTTCAACACCGTCACCTTCGACCCCGTCACCACGCCCCGGGTCCGGGCGACGTTGCGGGCCAACGGCAACGGCACCACCTACTCCGCGGTCGCGGTCACGGAGTGGCGGGTCCTCGCCGACGACCCCGGCGTCCAGGCCGAGGTGCCGGTGACGGTCACCGTCACGCCCCGGTGCATCGCCGGCCGGGCGTACGTCGCCGTACAGGCCCGCAACGACCACGGCGCACCGGTGGACGTCGCGCTGGAGACCCCGTACGGCACCCGGTCGTTCACCGACGTCGCGCCGGGCGCCAACGCCTACCAGTCGTTCACCGTACGGGCGGCCACGGCGCCGGCCGGTTCGGTGACCGTACGGGCCACCGGGGTCGTCGACGGCCGGGACGTCACCACCACCCGCACCGCACCGCACCCCGGCGTCGACTGCGCCGGCTGACCCGCCAGCCCCGATCACGAATCACTTGGAGCAGACCATGAACACACGCAAGCGCCAGCACCTGCTCGCGGCCTGTGCCGCCGGTGCCCTGCTGGCCGGGGCGGCCGTGCTGCCGTCGCCGGCCATGGCCGAACCCGGCGACAACGCCGACGTGGAGGTGACCGTCGACATCGACGAGATCACCGAACCGGGCGTGCTCGCCATGTCGATCGCGGGCGACTCCGTCGCCCTGACCGAGGACGGCTCGACCCTGCTGGTCCGTCAGTTCGTCGGCACCCTGCCGACGGTCACCATCACCGACACCCGCACCGCCGACGAGGTGCCCGAAGGCGCCGCCTGGGCGGTGCTGGGCAGCGCGACCGACTTCGTCGGCGACGCCGGCCAGGCACCGATCGGCGCCGGCCACCTCGGCTGGAAGCCGCGGCTGATCGACGGCGGCGGCACCGGCCAGGTCAGCGAGGGTGAGGAGGTCGTGACCGTCCTCGACGAGCCGACGCAGCCCGGCAACAACGTCGGTCTGGTCGACCAGGAACTGTTGGTCTCGACGTTCGACTCCGGGGGCGCCGCCGGTGACGCGTACTCCGTCGACGCCGACCTGTTCCTGCGCACCCCGGCGGACGTCGCCGCGGGCTCGTACACCTCGACGCTGACCCTGTCGCTGTTCGAATGAGGCACCGGTGGGGGCCGTCGTACGGCGGCCCCCACCGCACCCCTTCTTCCACCGGAGGCCCGCCATGACCCGAACCCTGCCGCGGCTGCTCGCCGTGCTGGCCGCGGTGCTCGTCACCGTGCCGATCGCGCCGGCCGGCGCGCTGGCGGAACCGACGCTCACCTGGGCGGTGCAGCCGGCCGACGGGAACGGCCCCGACGGCCGCCGGTGGATCGAACGCACCCTCGACCCGGGCCAGGTCGTCACCGAACACCTGGCCGTACGCAACTTCAGCGACGCCGCCGCGACGTTCGCGCTGAAGGCCGCCGACGGCTATCTCACCGGCAAGGGACGCTTCAACATGCTCCCGTCCCACCAGAAGTCGACCGACGGCGGCACCTGGATCGCGGTGCAGGAGACGGTCACCGTCGGCGCCAGGCAGACGAAGGTGGTGCCGTTCACCATCACGGTGCCGCGCGACGCCACGCCGGGGGACCACCCGGCCGGCATCGCGGCGACCGTCACCAGCACCGGCGGCACGGTCGCCGTCGAGAGCCGGGTCGGGTTCCGGGTCATGCTGCGCGCCAGCGGCACGATCACCGCGAGCCTGGCGGTCGGCGACCTCACCGCCACCTACCGCCCCTCGTGGAATCCGTTCTCGGCCGGCACCGTCGACGTCGGCTACACCGCGACGAACGACGGCAACGCCGCGGTGACCGGCCGGGGCCGGGTGACGGTCCCGGGGCTGTTCGGCCTCGGCGACCGGATCGTCCCGGCCGACATCGAGGAGACGCTGCCGTCGGGCAACCGCCGGATCGAGGCCCGGGTCACCGGGGTCTGGACTTTCGGGCCGCTGCGTACGGCCGTCGACGTCACCCCGGCCGTCCTCGGCGGCGACCAGGCCGGCGCCGAGATCCGGCCGGCCTCCGCCACCGTGACGGTCTGGGCGGTGCCCTGGTCGCAGCTGGCTCTCGTCGTCGTCCTGTTCGCTCTCGTCGTGGTGGCCCGGACCGTGACCCGGCGGCGCCGGCAGCGGCTCGCGCGGCTGCTCGACCGCGCCCGCGAGGAGGGCCGGGCGCAGGCCCGGGAAGCCACCCTCGCCGGCAGCCCGCCGAGTGCGCCCTGACCCGCGCCGGGAACGGCCGGGTCAGTAGGTGGCGCGCAGGGCGTCCAGGGTCACCGCGACGGCGGGCTGTGCGGTGGACGGCCGGCGGACCGCGGCGGTGATCCGGCGCGTCAACGGACCGCGCAGCGGGCGGGCGACGACGCCGAAGCGGGGGTCGACCGCGAGGCTCGGCAGCATGGCCACCGAAAGTCCGGCCTCCACGTGCTGCAACGTGAGCAGGTAGTTGTTGAGCCGGCAGACGATTCGCGGCTCGAACCCGGCCGCCCGGCACAGCCCGGTCGCCAGCTGCGACATGTAGGAGCCGGCCACGTCGAACGTCCAGCGCTGGTCGGCGCAGGTGGTCAGGTCGACGGACTCGCCGACGGCGGCGGGATGGCCGGCCGGCAGGACCATGACGATCTCGTCCTCGCCGATCGGCACCAGGTCGACGGCCGGGTCGAGTTCGGTCCCGACGAAGTCCGTCGTCGTCACGATGACGTCGACCTCGCCGCGGCGCAACGCCGGCATGCTCTCGTGCGGCTCCAGCTCCAGCACCACGACCTCGACGTCGGGGTGCGCCCGGGCGATCCGCGACACCGCCGGCACCGCCAGGGCGTGCACGGCGCTCTGGAAGACCGCGAGCGTCACCCGCCCGGCCGGTTCGTCGCCGAGCCCGCGCAGTTCGGCCTCGGCCGCGTCCATCCGCTCCAGGATCTCCCGGGCCCGGCGGGCCAGGATCAGCCCCGCCGTCGTCAGCCGCACCCGCCGCCCGGTGCGTTCCAGCAGCTGTGTACGGGTCTCCCGCTCCAGGACACCCAGCTGCTGGGAGACCGCCGACGGGCTCAGGTTCTCGTGCGCGGCGACGGCGCGGATCGTGCCCAGCGCCGCGAGGTCGGCGAGCAGGCGCAGCCGCCACGGGTGCAGGCTCATCACCGCAGACTGTACGGATCCGCTTAACAGCAGCGGAAGTTTTCCGCGATGGACGTGACGCTCGGCCGTGCCTACCGTCGGCGCATGGACTCCTTCTGGCCGGATGTCGACCGGCACCTCGTCCGCTACAGCGGCGCCGGCACCTTCACCCCCGAGATCATCGAACGGGCCGCCGGCAGCTACGTCTTCACCTCCGACGGCCGGCGCATCCTCGACTTCACCTCCGGGCAGATGAGCGCCATCCTCGGCCACAGCCACCCCGAGATCGTCGCCACGGTCCAGCGTCAGGTCGCCACCCTCGACCACCTCTTCAGCGGGATGCTGAGCCGGCCGGTGGTCGACCTGGCCCGGCGGCTCGCCGGGTCACTGCCCGACCCGCTGGACAAGGTGCTGCTGCTGACCACCGGCGCCGAGGTCAACGAGGCCGCGATCAGGATGGCGAAGCTGGTCACCGGCCGCCACGAGATCGTCTCGTTCGCCCGCTCCTGGCACGGTATGACCCAGGCCGCCGCGAACGCCACCTACAGCGCGGGCCGCAAGGGGTACGGCCCGGCCGCCCCCGGCAACCTGGCGATCCCGACCCCCAACGCCTACCGGCCGGACTTCCGTACCCCCGACGGCGAACTCGACTGGCGGCGCCAGCTCGACTTCTCCTTCGACCTCGTCGACGCCCAGTCGGTCGGCAGCCTCGCCGCCTGCATCGTCGAACCGATCCTCAGCTCGGGCGGGGTCATCGACCCGCCGCCCGGATACCTGGCCGCGTTGCGCCGCAAGTGCGACGAACGCGGCATGCTCCTGATCCTCGACGAGGCGCAGACCGGCCTGTGCCGCACCGGCACCTGGTACGCCTTCGAACGCGACGGCGTCGTGCCGGACATCCTCACCCTGTCGAAGACCCTCGGCGCCGGTCTGCCGCTCGCCGCGATGATCACCAGCGCCGACATCGAGCGGGCCGCCCACGACCGCGGCTACCTGTTCTACACCACCCACGTCGCCGACCCGCTGGTCGCCGCCGTCGGCAACACCGTGCTCGACGTCCTGGAGCGCGAGAAGCTCGACGCGGCGGCGGCCGACCTCGGCGCCTTCCTGCGCGAGGGGCTGGCCGACCTGGCCGGCCGGCACGAGGTGATCGGCGACGTCCGCGGCCGCGGCCTGCTGATCGGCCTGGAGCTGGTGGTGTCCCGCGAGACCCGCGAAGGCGCCGACGCGCTCGGTGCCGCGGTCACCCGCCGTTGCCTGGAACTCGGCCTGCACATGAACGTGGTGCAGCTCCCGGGCATGGGCGGGGTGTTCCGGATCGCGCCGCCGCTGACCTGCACCCGCGACGAGTTGGCCGAGGGGCTCGACATCCTCGACCGGGCGATCGGCGACGTGCCCCGGGGGTAGCCGCCCCACGCGCGGTGAGTGGGCGCCCCCGTCAGCCGACGGGTTCGTGGTCGCACCAGTCGAAGCCGACGGTGCCGGCGGCGGCGTACATCCCGATGACCCGGCCGGTGAAGCCGCCGGCCACCTCGGTCGACAGGTAGCGGCCGTCGAGTTCGGCCAGCACGTCGAAGGCGCCGTCGGCCGCCTCGACGCCGAGCCGCAGCAGGTCGGGTTCCTGGCACGGGTGCCAGTCGGCGGGGGAGGAGGCGCGTACGTCGATCCGCAGCCGGACCGCGCCGGCCGGGGCGGGACGGGTGGCGACCGTCTGCCGCGGCCCGCCGGTGCGGGCGGTGACCCGTACCTCGCCGTCGCCGACCTCGATCCCGCAGTGGTGCCGCTCGTCGAGGCGTACCGCCAGACCGCCACGCCCGGCACTGGCGTCGACCAGGGTGCGTACCCGGCAGGACGGGTGCTGCTGGCGGCGACCGACGAACACGATGTCGGGTTCGTCGAGCGACCGGCCACGGGCGTGGAGGGTGAGCCAGCCGGGGCGGTCCGTGGTCGACCACGTCTCGTCGGGCCGCGACCGCACCGAGATCCACCCCGGGTGCAGCCGCCCGGCGTCGAAGTCGTCGCGCACCGGTGGCGCCGCGACCGGCTGCGGCGGCCACGGCGGCGCCGCCATCGTGGAGGTGACCTCGCCGACGACCGGCCAGCCGTCCACCCAGGTGACCGGCGCCAGGAACGTCTCGCGGCCCATGACGTGCCAGCCGGGGGTGCCGCCGTGTGGCCGTACGCCGAGCAGCAACATCCACCACGTGCCGTCGGGTGCCTCGACGAGGTCGGCGTGGCCGGTGTTCTGGATCGGGCGGCCGGTGCTGCGGTGGCTGAGGATCGGGTTGGCCGGGCACGGCTCGAACGGCCCGTCGGGCGCCGGCCCGCGCGCGATCGACACGCCGTGCCCCCGTTCGGTGCCGCCCTCGGCGATCATCAGATACCAGTGGTCGCCGATCCGGTACAGGTGCGGGGCCTCCGGTGCCTGGGCGCCGGGCGTGCCGGACCACAGCCGGCGCGGCCGGCCGAACGAGCGGCCGGTCGCCGGGTCGATCCGGATCTGCTCGACCCCGGCGTACGTGCACCAGCAGTCGCCCCGCTCGTCCCAGGCCAGGTCCGGGTCGATTCCCGCGACGCCGGGGACGCGGATCGGCTCGGACCACGGGCCGGCCGGGTCGGTGGTGGTGAACACCATGGTGCCGCCGCCCGGCGCGGCGTTCGTCGTGATCAGCCAGAAGCGGCCGTCGTGGTGGCGCAGCGTCGGCGCGTAGACACCGCCGGAGGCCGGGGTGCCGGCCGGCAGGGACAACTGGCTGGGCCGGTCCAGCGCGTTGCCGATCTGTTCCCAGTGGACCAGGTCCCGGCTGCGGAACACCGGCACCCCGGGAAAGTATTCGAAGCTGGAACAGACCAGGAAGTAGTCGTCGCCGACCCGGCACACGCTCGGGTCGGGATGGAACCCGGCGACGACCGGGTTGGTGAACGTGCCGGCGGACCAGCCGACCGGAGCGGTCGAGGTGCTGGTGGTGGCTGCTGTCCCGGCCGCGCGCATCCGCTGCCCCCCGTGTCGGCGGTGGTGGGTCCGCGTCGGCGGGCGGCGGGCGCGGACCGGGTTCACCGCGGCCCTGCGACGTCGGAAGGTGTTCCCGGGCGGGTGGCCCGTCGACGCGGGACGCCCGGAATGCGGCGAAGCCAACGATATAGCCACGGAGATCGATACTCAACGCTCTGATGTGGACGCTCTGCCCGCCGCCCGACCGACCGGCCGCCGGCGTCGCGTGGCGGCGCCTATGCTCCCGGCATGCGGCTTGAGCAGATCACCATCGTGGTGCAGGAGTACGACCCGGCGATCACCTTCTTCACCGGGGTGCTCGGCTTCGAACTCGTCGAGGACTCGCCGTCGCTGACCAACGACGGCCGGCCGAAGCGGTGGGTCGTGGTGCGGCCGCCGGGCGCCGAGACCGGCATCCTGCTCGCCCGCGCCGACGGGGAGCGGCAGCGCGCCGCGGTCGGCGACCAGACCGCCGGCCGGGTCGGGTTCTTCCTGCGCGTCGACGACTTCGCCGCCACGTACCGGCGGCTGGTCGACGCCGGGGTCCGGTTCGTGACCGAACCCCGCGACCAGCCGTACGGCCGCGTCGTCGTCTTCCTCGACATCGCCGGCAACCGGTGGGATCTGCTCGGTCCGGCCTGAGCCCCGGGGCCGGGGGAATCCGGGCGGCCGGCCGCCGGACGTGCGATCGTGGCCGGAGCGGCGGGAGAACGGGGGCGCGGAGCGTGGACGACCAGCCGACGGACGGCCGGGTGATCGGGCTGGTGGTGCATCCGACCAGGCCGGTCGCCGACTCGGTACGGACCCTGCTCGACGCCGCCGGACGGCTCGGCGCCACCGTCGTCGCCCGGGACACCGACGCCGGCCGGGTCGCCGACGACCGGGTCACCCTCCTCGACCAGGCCACCTTCCTCGAGCGGGTCGGCATCGTGGTTAGCCTCGGCGGCGACGGCACCATGCTCGGCGCCATGCGGCTGCTCGTCGGGCGGGACGTCCCCGTACTCGGGGTCAACCACGGCCACCTCGGCTTCCTCGTCGAGATCGCCCCGCCCGACCTGGCCGCCGCGGTGGACCGCCTCGTCGTCGGCGACTTCACCCTCGAACCGCACGCCAACCTCGACATCACCGTCACCGGCGGACCGGACGACGTGACCCGCCACGTCGCGTTCAACGACGTCGTCCTGACCCCGGCCGCCCCGCCCGGCGGCACCGTCGTCGACCTGCTCGTCAACGACGCCCGGTACGGCTACTACCGCTGCGACGCGGTGGTCGCCTGCACCCCGACCGGATCGACGGCCTACAACTACGCCGCCGGCGGGCCGGTGCTGTCGCCGTCGGCGGCGACGGTCGCGGTCACCCCGGTCGCGCCGATGTCCGGCATCAACCGGGCGGTGGTCTTCGGCGGCACCGACACCATCGGCCTGCACAACCCGGCGCGGACCGCGCTGCGGATCACCGTCGACGGCACCGACGCCGGCCGGCTGCCGCCCGACGGCACCCTGTCGGTCACCGTACGGGCCGGCGGCGTCAACGTCGTCCGGCTCGATCCGACCGCGCACGCCCAGCGCAGCCGGGTCAAGCTGAGCCTGCTCGACCTGCCGCTGCGCCCCGACCAGCTCCTCGACCTGGTGCCGCCCCGGCTGCGTGACCAGGCCCGCCATGCCGGCGGACTGGCGTCCGGCCGGATTCCCGACGACCGGTAGGGCAAATCGACTTTGGTCAGGTCTGCTGTCGACCAAAGTGGTATGGCTACCGGCCGGTGCGCGCGGTTGGCTGATCGACATGTCAGCACCGCTTCCTCCGGACCTTCGAGACGCCTCGTGACGACGGATCTGTCCCGCCCGACCGCCCTTACGTCGCGCGCCCTGGGGCCCGACCTCGCACGTGGTTTCATGCTGTTGTTCATCGCCCTGGCCAACTCGCATTACTTCCTGCGTGGCTCGTCGGTGCTCGGCGGCTACCCACGCGACGGATCGGGCGTCGACTCGGCCGTCACCTGGTTGCTCTCGACCTTCGTCGACGGTCGGGCGTTTCCGATGTTCGGGCTGTTGTTCGGGTACGGCGTCGCCCAGATCGCGCGCAGACAGCGGGCGCTCGGGCCGTGGGCCGTACGCCGGCTGCTGTGGCGGCGCAGCCTGGTGCTGATCGTCGTGGGCTTTCTGCACGCGCTGCTGCTCTACGCCGGCGACATCCTGGCGGCGTACGGCGTGCTCCTGCTCGTGGGCGTGTGGTTGGTGCGCTGGAAGGACGGCTGGCTGCTACTGACGGCCCTGCTGTTCTTCGTGCTCGGCGCGCTGCCGGGCGACGGATCGTCGACCATCGACAGCAGCCCTCCGGACGTTGCGATGCTGCCACCGGACGTGCCCACCATGCTCGTCGAGCGGGCCCAGGTATCCCTCTACATCGCCTTCCTGGGCCCCGTCGGCTTCCTGTGCCCGTTCGCGATCGGGCTCTGGGCAGGGCGGCGGCGGATCCTGGAGCGGCCGGAGCGGCACCGGATGTTGCTGTGGGGTACGGCGTCGGTCGGGATCGGCGCCGCGGTGCTCGGCGCCCAACCGATCTCGCTGATGCTCGCCGGAGTGCTGACACCCCCGGACCAGCCGACACTCGAACTGATCGGCCCCCTGCATGACGCCACCGGGGTCCTGGGCGGTCTCGGCTACGCCGCGCTGCTGTCGCTGATCGCCGTCCGGTTCCAGGCTCGCGGCCCTGGGCGGATGGTCGACGCGATCGCCGCGGCCGGTGAGCGATCGATGACCTGTTACCTGGCCCAGTCGGTGGTCTGGGCGGTCGTCTTCACCCCGTTCCTCCTTGATCTCTCCGCCACCCTGACCGTCGCCGGCACGGCGTTTCTCGCCACCACGACGTGGCTGTCCACCGTGCTGCTGGCGGACTGGATGCGGCGGACCGGACGACGGGGGCCGTTCGAGGTACTGGTCCGACGGGTCACGTACCGGCGCAGCGGGCGGTGATCCGCGTACCGCCGGGCAGCGTGGCGCGGATGGTCCCGGCGCCGGTCGGAGCGGTCACCGGACACCTGCCGCACTCCGTACAAGGCCGCAAGACATGTTGGCATGGTCCGCCCGCCGCAGCGCAGGGTCGCTGTCGGCGGCGTGGGGTCGCGTCGAATCGCGAACGCGAGCCCGTGACGGTGCCCGAGGACACGGTCTTCGTGATGGGTGACGATCGCGCGATATCGCGGGACTCGCGGGCGTACGGACCCGTCCCCGACGGCGATGTCACCGGCCGTGTCGTGACCCGGCTCTGGCCGCTCGGATGATCGCCCACCGCGCGGGCGTCGCGCTGTCGTATCGCCCCGATGCCGGGCGACGGCGCGCGAGGGTGTGCGGACTCAGCGGGTGGGTGCCGGCTCGGCCGGCGGCCGCCACTCTCGTCTGAGCAGCCCGTAGACCCACGAGTCGGAGACCTCGCCGTTGACGATGCAGTCTTCCCGCAGCGTCCCTTCGCGCACGAACCCGAGCTTCTCCAGTACGCGGGCAGATGCCACGTTGCGGGTGTCGGTCTCGGCCTGGACGCGATTCAGGTCCAGCGTGTCGAACGCCCACCGCAGCAGGGCCCGCGCGGCCTCGGTCGCGTAGCCGTGGCCCCACGCCGCACTGTCGAAGCAGTAGCCCAGCGAGGCGCTGCGGTAGTCCGGATTCCATCGGTTCAGGCTGCACCAGCCGATGAACGCCCCGTCGGAGTCACGATCCACGGCCAGCCGTGCCCCGGTGCCCTCCTCTGCCATCTGTCGGCAAGCCGTGATGAACCGTTCGGAGCGCGCGGGTTCGCTCCACGGTGGCGCGTCCCAGTAGCGCAGCACGTAGGCGTTGCTGTGCAGGGCGAAGAGGTCGTTCGCGTCCGCGTCGTCGAAGGGACGCAGTCGCAGGCGGGTGGTGTGCAGCGTGGGGGTGGGCAGCGGCATCGGCGTCATGGTCCCGTCTGTGATTGATGGCCGATCAACCAGACATCCGCTGCGGGCCACTCGCAATGGGTTTTCTCGGTGGGCGGGCGGAACGGCGTGCTTGCTCATCGACACGTCCGGACGCTGGTGACGGCTCGGCGGGCCGGGCCGTGAAGAAGCGGATGATGTCGTCGGCCGCGGTGTGGGACAGCATCATCGCCTGGACGCGTGCGGACATTTCGGCGATCGGGTGGATCCTGGTGAACATCGCCTCTTCGTACGTCCGGATTGCCGAGTCGGGGTTGGTGGCGAGTTGGGCGGCGAGTTCGGCGGCGTCGAGCATGGCTTGGTTGGCGCCCTCGCCGACCGGCGGCATGAGGTGCGCGGCGTCACCGATGAGGGTGATGCCCGGTTGGTGGGCCCAGCGTGTACCGGTGGGCATCGCTTCGATCCTGCGTGGGGTCGGCGGGCCGTCGCCGGCTTCGATGAGTGCGGTGAGGTCGGGGTTCCAGCCATCGAACATGTCCAGCAGTGCGCGCTTGCTGCGGTAGGTGTCCAGGTGGCGATCGTCCGCGGGTAGGGAGATGCCGACTCGGATGCCGCCGTCGCCGAGGCGTTGGGCTGCCAGGATCTGGTTGACGCCGATGCACCACAGGTTTCCGGGGCCGACCAGTTCGGCGAGATCCGGGTGGCGTCGGTCGGCGTCGCTGATGCCGAGCTCCACCAGGGTGGCCACGGGGGACAGCGTCACGTCGGTCAGCAGCGGCCGGACGGCCGAGCGTGCGCCGTCCGCGCCGACGAGGATGTCGCAGTCGGTGCGGTGGCCGCCAGCGAACGTCAGCCCGAAGCCTCCGTCGGGTCGTGGTGCTGCCGCGACGAGCCGGTGCTGCCAGGCCACCGCGTCGGCGGGGAGCGAGTCGAGCAGAAGATCACGCAGTGTGCCGCGGTCGATCTCGGGGCGCCCGGAGAACGAGCCGGGTTGTGGCTTGTGGTGCACGAGGGTGCGTCCGGCCGGGTCGAGGATGCGATGTTCCTCGCCCTCCGGCCGTGCCTCGGACCGGAATCGGCCGGCGAGGCCGGCGTCGGCCAGGGCCTGTTGTCCGGACTCCGGGTGCAGGTTGAGCATTCCGCCCTGTGATCGCGTGGATCGGCCGGCCTCGCGTTCGTACACCACCGCGTCGATGCCGTGCCGGTGCAGGATTCGGGCCAGGGTCAGGCCGCCGAGGCCGCCGCCGGCGATCGCGATTCGCATCATCATCTCCGTTACCGTACGCTGTATCGTATGGATACGCCGTACGGTAGCGCGCCGGTTCCCGTCTGGGAACGGTCCGAGCCTCAGCCGCGGGCGGCGCCAGTGCCGCTGAGTCGCGCGAAGATCGCCGCTACGGCGGTCCGGCTCGCCGACGCGCACGGCCTCGACGGGCTATCGGTACGCAAGATCGCCAAGGAGCTCGGGGTCGGTCCGATGCGGCTCTACGACTATGTGGTCAACAGGTCCGAACTGCTCGATCTGATGGTCGACGCCGTGTACGCCCAGATCGCCGAGGCCGGCCAGCACTCCGAGTGGCGCGCCACGATCCTGGCCATCGTTCACCGGACCCGCGACGCCGCTCTTGAACATGAGTGGTTCGCCGATCTGTTGGGCGCAAGGCCACACATAGGACCTCATGCGCTCGCCGTGGGCGAATCGACCGCGGCGGCGCTCAGTCAGGCCCCTGGCGTGCGCGGTATCGACGATCTCCAGCGAGCATCGGGCGCCCTCAACGCCTTTGTCGTCGGGGCGCTCCGTACGGAGATCACCGAGCGGCGCACCGCCCGTTCCACCGGCACCGACGTGTCCACCTGGCAGGCCGCTCTCGGGCCCTACCTGACACGCATGCTCGAAACGGGCCGCTATCCCACTGTGGCCCGGCTCGTCATCGACGGCGCCCACCTCAACGCCGACGAGACCTTCCACCACAACCTGACCACCCTCTTGGACGGCATCACCAGCCATCCCCACCCGTGACCTGCCGCTCCCGGGAGCGAGCCGAATCCGTCCGGATCAGGCCGCGTCGCGGGTCGGGCAGTGGCGTCACGAGGTCGACGTCCACCCTGGAGATGCTGCGCACCCAGCTCGGGGTGCAGACGCCAGCCGGGGTACGGCGGGTCGGGACTACCCGCCGTACCCCGGCTCTCACCTGCCGGTCAGCTTCCGGCGGTGACGAGGCGGTACTGGGCCCGTACCTCGGACGGGGTGACCACGCGGTCGAGGAACATCAGGGCGTCCATCCGGCAGTCGCACGGGTTCTGTTCCCGGGTGTCCTGCGGGTAGGAGCCGCCGATCTTGATGCCGCGCGGGTCGGTCGGCGTGGTGTAGTGCGGTCCCTCACCGCCGACCTGCCACGGGTCGCCGGTCGCGGTGTAGAAGCCGTCGACCTTCTCGCCGTTGCGGTACAGCGCCATCGTCCCCTTGTCGAAGTCGAACGTCGCGGTCAGGTGCACCCACTCGTTCTGCGGCAGCAGGGTGCGCCAGTCCTCGCTGGCGGCGAACGTCTGCGAGGCGCCGCCGTCGAGCCGGCGGCCGAGCGCCACCAGGCGCAGTTCACCGTTGACGTTGATCAGCTCCAGCAGGGCGCGGACGCCGTGGCCGTCGGAGTCGCCGGTCAGGATGCCGGCCAGGCCGATGGCGTTGTAGCGGTCGTCGGGGTTGGCGGTGTTGGAGTTCAGCGCCGGGCTGTGCGGCCCGGTCAGTTTGAACCAGCCCATCACCGTGGTGCCCTTGGTCCGGTTGAAGGCGTTCAGCGTCGGTACGCCGTTCTGGTTGAAGATCCCGGCCTTCCAGTCGTCGTTGCCGGCGACGGTCGGGTTGACCTGCTTGGTCTGGATCGAGGTGTTGCTGCCCGGGTAGGCGCCGTCCTTGACCCGCATGTCCGGGCCGCCGTTGACGAGGCGGATGTCGGTGCCGGAGTAGCCCTTGTCGAGTTCCAGGGCGCGGTCCGGCGGGAAGATCGTCTCGAAGTCGTAGTAGGCGGCCAGGCTCCGCTCGATGCTGGGGTGCACGTCGGGGTTGGCCTTGACCCGGCGGGTTTCGGTGACCTTCCAGATCTTGCCGTTGGCCTTTGACAGCAGGTAGAGCTCGCCGTCGGCGTCGGTGCCGAAGCGCAGGTCGACGCGGCCGTCGCCGGCCAGGTCCTGGGTGTTCACCCGGTTTCCGGCCTGGTCGAAGAGGTGCAGTTGGTGGAGCTTGGCGAGCTTCTCCTTGTTGCGGCGCATCTGGTTCGCCTCGGTGTAGAACACCCGGCCCTCGACCAGGTCGCCGAAGACGTACTTGCCGCGCAGGGCCGGCAGGTCGCCGCGGTATACGAAGCCGCCGCTGATGGCGTGGCCGCTGTCGCTGGTGCACGGCCAGCCGGCCGGCGGGTCGTGGTCGTACGCGGCGACCGGGTAGACGTAGCCGCGGTCGTTGTTCGGCAGCGGGTAGAGGTTGCAGCGGTCGTTCTTGTCGAAGACGAAGGCGCCCTCGCGTACGCTCCAGCCGAGGTTGTCGCCGGCGCGGACCTCGTATACGGCCTCGATGGCGTGCTCGCCGATGTGGCCGAGGAACATCCGGTTGTTGGTGCCCGGGTCCCAGCTGAACCGGTGCGGGTCGCGCATCCCGTACGCGTAGATCTCGTCGAGGGCGCCGGCCTTCTTGACGAACGGGTTCTTCTTCGGGATGCCCCAGCGGCCGGTGGTGCTGTTGGTGCCGAGCGGGTCGATGCGCAGGATCTTGCCCTGCGGGGTGCCGAGGTTCTGCGGCTCGTCGGTGTTCACCCCGATGCCGCCGTCGCCGACGGCGAGGTAGAGCAGGCCGTAGTCGTCGTCGCGGGGCTTCGCGGTCGGGTTGAAGTCGATCTGCTGGATGGCGTGGATGTAGGTGGCGAACCCGATCCGCATGACCTCGTGCCGGGTGCCGCTGAACGTGTCGGCGGCCGGGTCGGTCGCGGTCCACTCGGTGACCACGCTGTGCACGACGGTGTTCGGCTGGGTGGTGAAGTCGGGGGTCTTCGAGGTCAGTGCGGCGCCGGCCTCGGTGTGCGTGGTGTAGAACTTGCCGTTCTGGGCGAATTTCGGGTGGAACGTCACGAAACCGAACCCACTGCCCAGGCCGCGGCCGGACCAGAAGTCGGGGGCGAAGGTGGCGCCGACGTCGAGGTAGTCGTGGTTGACGCCGTTCTCGACCAGGTAGAGCTTGCCGTTGAGGTCGGGCACGTAGAGCCGGCCGGACCCGTCCGGGACCTCGCCGAGGTAGTTGATCCGGGCGTGTCGCACCAGGCGCTGGTCGGTCGGTGCCGGAACCGGCTCCGACTTCGGGAAGCTCGCGAACTCCTCGACGACCAGGCCGAGGGTGGCCGGGGTCGGGTCCTCGGGAATCGGGTCGGTGATCGGGGCGTTGTTCGAGTTCGGCGCGCTGTTCGCGGTGGCGCCGGCGGGGGTCGCGGGCAGCGTGGCCACCAGCACCGCGGCGGCGGCGAGGGCGATGCTCCGGTGCCGTTTCTGCAGCCATCTGGGCTTCGACAAGGTAAGCCAACCAATCCGTCGTAGTAGCCAGAGAGCGCTTGCGAAAGCGCTTTCGTAAGCGCTTCCACACCATAGAGGCTGCTAACTGCGTGCGGCAAGCGTCACATGTAACTAGATCGAAATCCGCGAGTAATCCAGGTCCGGCCACCGGCCGGTCGCCGACCGATGTCCGACCGGCCGGTTAGGCTCACGGGCGGTGTCCCACCGGACGCCACCGGAACGAACAGGCCCGAAAGCGGGTGAGCCCACCTGCCAGAGCTGGGAGTACGACGAGTTGACCGCACAGCCCGAGGCCCTCTACGGGGCTGACGACCTCACCCACCTCGAGGGTCTGGACGCCGTCCGCAAGCGGCCCGGCATGTACATCGGGTCCACCGACAGTCGCGGTGTCGGGCACCTCGTCAACGAGATCCTCGACAACTCCACCGACGAGGGCGTCGCCGGGCACGCCACCCGTGTCGAGGTGATCCTGCACGCCGACGGGTCGGTGCAGGTCGACGACGACGGCCGTGGCATCCCCACCGACCGGCACGCCAAGTCCGGCCTGTCCGGCGTCGAGCTGGTGCTGACCAGGCTGCACGCCGGCGGCAAGTTCGGCGGCTCCGGCTACAAGACCTCCGGCGGCCTGCACGGCGTCGGCGCCTCGGCGGTCAACGCCCTGGCCCGGCGCTTCGACGTCACCGTACGCCGCGGTGGGCAGGTCCACGAGATGTCGTTCCGGCACGGCGTACCCGGGGTCTTCGACGGCCCCGACCCCGACGCCCCGCACACGCCCGAGTCCGGGCTGCGGATCGCCCGCAAGATGAAGCGCGGTGAGGCGACCGGCACCTCCATCCGCTACTGGTACGACGCCCGCTACTTCGAGTCCGGCGCCACCCTCGACGTCGCCGCCGTACGCGCCAAGCTGCGCAACACCGCGTTCCTCGTGCCCGGCGTCACCTACGTCCTGCGTGACCTGACCGGTGACGCGGCCGAGGGCGACGGTCCGACCGAGGAGGTCTTCCACTTCCCCAGCGGGCTGACCGACATGGTGGAGTTCCTCGCCCCGACCGGCGAGAAGGCCGTCTCCGGCACCCTGGTCATCACCGGCGAGGGCACCTACAAGGAGAACGCCGCCGACGAGAGCGGCGTCATGCAGGCCGGCGTCGAACGGCGGGCCGAGGTCGAGGTCGCGCTGCGCTGGGGGACCGGCTACGACCGCACCGTCGAGAGCTTCACCAACACCATCCGCAACGCCCACGGCGGCACCCACCGCAAGGGTTTCGAACGCGCCACCCTGCGCGCCCTCGCCGACGCCGTGAAGAACACCCGCGGGCTGCTGAAGGCCAAGGAGGATCCGCCGGTCCTCGACGACGTCCTCGAGGGAATGACGGCCGTCATCCACGTCCGCATCCCCGAGCCGCAGTTCACCTCGCAGACCAAGGACGAACTGTCCACCGCCGGGATCACCCGGGTCATCCAGACCGTCGTCGAACGGCAGCTACGGTCCTGGCTGGACGACCGGCGCAGCCGGGCCGAGGTCCGCACCGTACTGCAGAAGATCGTCGACGCGTCCCGGGTCCGGCTCACCCAGAAGCAGCAGAAGGACGCCGCCCGGCGCAAGACCGCCCTGGAGGGTGCGTCGATGCCGCCGAAGCTGGTCGACTGCCGCTCGACCGGGATCGGCCGCAGCGAGCTGTTCATCGTCGAGGGTGACAGCGCGCTCGGCACCGCCCGGCTGGCCCGCTCGTCGGAATACCAGGCGCTGCTCCCGATCCGGGGCAAGATCCTCAACGTGCAGAAGGCCAACCTGCAGCAGGTCCTCGACAACGCCGAGTGCTCGGCGATCGTCCAGGTCCTCGGCGCCGGCTCGGGCCGCACCTTCGACCTGGACGCGCTGCGCTACGGCCGGGTGCTGATCATGGCCGACGCCGACGTCGACGGCTCGCACATCCGTACCCTGCTGATCACCCTGTTCGCCAAGTACATGCGGCCGGTGATCGAGGCCGGACGGCTCTTCGCGGCGATGCCGCCCCTGCACAAGATCACCACCAAGGGCCGCAACACCCAGACGATCTACACGTATACCCAGGCCGAGATGACCGGCACCGTCGCCCGGCTGGAGAAGGCCGGCAAGCAGGTCGTCACGCCGATCCCGCGGTTCAAGGGTCTGGGCGAGATGAACGCCGACGAACTGTGGGAGACCACGATGAACCCGGCCAGCCGCGCCGTACGGCGGATCACGCTGGACGACGTCGAGGCCGCCGAACGGGTTCTCGAACTGCTGATGGGGGAGAAGGTCGAACCCCGCAAGAACTGGCTCATCGAGTCGGCCGACCGGGTCGACCAGGAGACGATCGACGCCTGACCGGCGTCACCCAGTCCGACCCGCCCGGTACGTCCGAACAGAAGGCTGAACCATGGCACGCCGCAAGGGCAACCAACCCAAGGTAGACCTGTCCGCGTTCGACCAGGCCGGTGCGCGGATCATCGACAATCCGCTCACCACCGAGGTCGAGGACTCCTACCTGGAGTACGCCTACTCGGTCATCCACTCGCGTGCGCTGCCCGACGCCCGCGACGGCCTCAAGCCGGTGCACCGGCGCATCCTGTTCTCGATGAGCGAGCAGGGCTACCGCCCCGACCGCCCGCACGTGAAGTCGGCCCGCGTCGTCGGTGACACCATGGGTAAGTACCACCCGCACGGCGACACCGCGATCTACGACGCCATGGTCCGGCTCGCCCAGGACTTCTCGCTCAACACCCCGCTGATCGACGGCCACGGCAACTTCGGCTCGCCCGACGACGGACCCGCCGCCTCCCGCTACACCGAGGCCCGGATGTCGCGCGAGGCGATGCTGCTCGTCGGCGAACTCGGCGAGGACACCATCGACTTCAAGGCCAACTACGACGGCTCGCTGGAAGAGCCGACCGTGTTGCCGGCCGCGTTCCCCAACCTGCTGGTCAACGGCACCTCCGGGATCGCGGTCGGGATGGCGACCAACATGATCCCGCACAACCTCGGCGAGGTTGTCGCCGCCGCCCGCTGGCTGATCAGGCACCCCGACGCCAGCCTCGACAAGCTCATGGAGTTCGTACCCGGCCCCGACCTGCCCACCGGCGGCATGCTGCTCGGCCTCGACGAGGTCCGCCGCGCCTACGAGACCGGACGCGGTGTCGTCCGCATGCGGGCCAAGGTCGAGATCGGCCCGGTCGAGGGCAGCCGCGGCCGGCAGGCGATCACCGTCGTCGAGCTGCCGTACGGCGTCGGCGCCGAGAAGGTCATCGAGGCGGTCACCGACGAGGTACGCGGCAAGCCGATCACCTCCGGCCCTCGCCGCGGCCAGCGGCAGGCGGCCCGCCTGCAGGGCGTCGCCGACGTCAAGGACCTCACCGACCGGGAGAACGGCACCCGGCTCGTCATCGAGTGCAAGGTCGGCGTCAACCCACAGGCCCTGCTCGCCGACCTCTACCGGCTCACCCCGCTGGAGCAGTCGTTCGGCGTCAACAACCTCGTCCTCGTCGACGGCCAGCCCCGCACCCTCGGCCTCAAGCCGCTGCTCGACGTGTTCCTCGCCCACCGCTACGACGTGGTGACCCGGCGCAGCAGCTTCCGCCGCCGCAAGCGGCAGGAACGCCTCCACCTGGTCGACGGCCTGCTCATCGCCCTGATCGACATCGACCGGGTGGTGGCGCTGATCCGCGGCAGCGACAACGTCCAGGCCGCCAAAGAGGCACTGATCAGCGAGTTCTCGCTCACCGAGGTCCAGGCCACCTACATCCTCGACACCCCGCTGCGCCGGCTGACCCGCTTCGACCGCATCGAACTCGAAACCGAGCAGGAGCGGCTGCGCGGCGAGATCGCCGAACTGTCGAAGATCCTCGACGACGAGTCGGTGCTGAAGAAGGTGGTCTCCGACGAGTTGGCCGCCGTCGCCAAGGAGTTCTCCACGCCCCGGCGCACCACGCTGATCGACGGCGACCTCAAGGAGGTCCTCGCCGCGTCCGCGCCCGCCGGCCCGCTCGAGGTTGCCGACGACCCCTGCCAGGTCATCCTGTCCACGTCCGGGCTCGTCGCCCGGACCGCCGCCGAATCCGAGGAGGCGACCGAGGGCCGCCGCCGCAACGGCCGCGTCCGGCACGACACCGTACGCTCCCTCGTCCACTCCACCGCCCGTGGCCAGGTGCTCCTCGTCACCAACACCGGCCGCGCCTTCAAGACCGACGTACTCCCGCTGCCGGTCCTGCCCGAACAGGCCGGCACCGTCTCGCTCAGCGGCGGCATGTCCGCCAGCGAACTCCTGCCGCTCGAACCGGGGGAGCGGGTCGTCGCTCTCGCCCCGCTCGGCGAGCAGGGCGCCGGCTCCCCGGGCCTCGCCATCGGTACCCGGGCCGGCGTGGTCAAGGTGACCGCCCCCGAATGGCCCGTACGCTCCGACGAGTTCGAGGTCATCAGCCTGCGCGAAGGCGACGAGATCGTCGGCGCGACCTGGCTCACCGACGGCACCGAGACGCTCGCGTTCGTCTCCTCCGACGCCTCGCTGCTGCGGTTCGGCGCCAACCTCGTCCGCCCGCAGGGCATCAAGGGCGGCGGCATGGCCGGCATCAACCTCGCCAACGACGCCCGGGTCGTCTTCTTCGGCGCCGTACGCACCGACGACGCCGCGCACGGCGAGCCGATGGTGGTCACTTCGACCGGTGTCGGCGTGAAGGTCACCCCGTTCGAGGCGTACCCGGCCAAGGGCCGCGCCACCGGCGGGGTCCGCGCCCAGCGGTTCCTCAAGGGCGAGCAGGAGCTGACCGTAGCCTGGATCGGCCCCCGGCCGGCCGGCGCGACCGAGACCGGCGAGCCGGTCGAGTTGCCGCCGGTCGACCAGCGCCGAGACGGCTCCGGCACCCCGGTCATGCTCGGCCCCGGTGTCGTCGGCCACCTCATCGAACGCGACTGACCTTTGGCGCCGACCACCGCCGGCAGGTTCGTGCCGGCGGCGGTCGGGTCTGAGCGGGATCAGCCCACACCGGGTCGCGGCGTCGGGCGGTAACCTGACTCGCGACGAACACGGAGGCGCGGATGCAGACGAGCGACCCGGATCCGCACATCCACGTCGAGCGCAAGGTGCCGAAGGCCGACGCCGACACCCGCAACCTCGTCGTGTCGATGCTGGGCCGCGCGACGGACGCTCCGACCGTCGTCACCACCGGCTGCGGAGTCCAGGTGCCCTACGCGATGACCTCCACCCGTCCGGAGAGCGTCACCTGTCTCGCCTGCCGCGAACACGCCCACCGGGAATGCCTGCGCTTCGCCGACCAGATCGAGCACCTGGGCTTCATGCCCGGGGCGCCCCTCACCGGCGACCAGGTGGCCGAGGGCGCGCGACGGATGCGAGAACTCGCGAAAAGGTTTGCCGGCTGAGCGAGGCAGATGCTCCAGCCCTCTCGGATGCCAATTTGTTGCGTCTGTGCCACGTCTGGACCACGCCGCACGGGTTGAAGATCAAGTTAGTCGGCGACGACGTTCCAGCCGAGGTTCGAGGGCCGGCCGGCCGCCACTGGTCAGGAATTCGTGGGCGGCGGCCCGTGCGCCCGCCGGTGTGACCCGGGTCCGTTCGGGCCAGGCGTCGGTCGGGGTGCCGGCGTAGTCGAAGGTGAAGGTGGGGCCGTCGTCGCCCCGGAGGCGACCCGTCACCCGCTACCGCCGCCGCCACCGTCCCCGCCGCCGCCGTCCCCGCCACCGTCACCGCCGAAGTCTCCACCGCCGCCCTCGCCGCGGCGGCTGGATCCGTTGGAGCTGGTGAAGAACGAGGAGACCGGGGTGCCAGTCGACCAGGCCAGTATCAGTATGAAGACGACGACGATTCCTCCGAGGATCAACGCCGTGGTCAAGGCAGCCATCATGAGTGCCTCTAAGTTCAGCATGTTCCGCCTCCTCCTCTGTTGCCCCCTGGCGGTCTCCATCCAGTGTGGCGTGTCGCGTCGGGTGGACGGAAGGGTCGCACGGGCAACTCGTCGACGAGCACCAGGACAACGACGCCTGGTGCTCGTCGACGCCGGCGGGCACGGGTTCGTACTCGAACTCGACGGAGCCGTCTGCGGCGTGATCGGCGTCGAGGTCGCCGACGGTCGGATCGCCGAGCTGAACCTGGTGGTCAACCCCGCGAAGCTGGGGCTGTGGCCGCCTTCCTCCGCCGCCGGCTCTTGATCGTCTGCGGCTCAGACCGTCGACACGCCGTACCGAGTGGGCCGCAACCGCAGACGATCGTGACGGCTCGGCGCCGCGACCACGGCGTCCGGCACCCCGCCGCCCTACGCCACCTGTTCAACCGGCTCCTCGGCTGTCTCTACCGCTGCTTGGCCACCGAACAGCTATACGATCCGACCAAGGCCTTCGCCCCGGTGACGACGGTAAGCCCCTGAAGTCAGTCGAGTAGTGCCTGGGCAACCTCATCGAGCAGATCCCGAGCATCGGCGCGAACATCCGGATCAGATTCGGCCAGCAGGCCCTCCACCGCGGCTAGGAACCGCAAGCGACTCCGCAAGTCGGCGCAGGACAGTTCGAACAGGACGCGGCTCAGGGCAGCGCCGAGATGGTCCGCTGTCTGCGGCGCCGCGACGTGCCACACCGCGGCCAGCAGCCGCAGCGCCGGTGCGTCACCACGCCTCAGCAGCGCCTCAGCAGTCGCCTCGGTGACCGCGGTGTCACCACGGTCGAGAAGGAGATCGCGCACCGCGGCATCCACCGGCTCCTGCCCGGCAACAGCGCTCAGATGGCGCCCGGCATTGGCCCGGTCCGACCACACCTGCGACCGAGTCAGGCGCAGGGCTTCGTCCGTGTCCACTGGGAGATCATCCCCGGTCCTTGACCTCGACGGATATCGGACGTCTCGGCTGGACCGGCCGAGGATCCGCACCCCACAAGCAGCCGACCGGTAGGCCTGGCTGATCATCACCGCCCCACACCCAACCACGCCTCGCCCGCCACCTCACCACCGATCTGCGCCATCCCTGGGAACGGCCCACGCCACCCGACGGTCAACGACGACCGCGGTGCCCGCGCCGGCATGGGGGCAGCTCTTGCACGCTGCCCTCCCTCGCCGTTGATGGCGTCAGGAGTGACCCGCCACAGTCGTACGGTGTGGTCGCTGCTGGCGGTGGCGAGGGTTTTGCCGTCGGGGCTGAACGCCACGCCGTTGACCGTGTCGGTGTGGCCGGTGAGGGTGACGATGGTCTGGCCGGTGGCAGGGTTCCACAGCCGTACGGTGTGGTCGCTGCTGGCGGTGGCGAGGGTTTTGCCGTCGGGGCTGAACGCCACGCCGTTGACCGTGTCGGTGTGACCGGTGAGGGTGACGATGGTCTGGCCGGTGGCAACGTTCCACAGCCGTACGGTCTTGCCGTCGCTGGCGGTGGCGAGGGTCTTGCCGTCAGGGCTGAACGCCACACTGCGGACCGTGTCGGTGTGGCCGGTGAGGGTGGCGGTGACCTTGCGGGTGGCAACGTCCCATACCAGTACGGTTTCGTCGATGCTGGCGGCGGCGAGACTCTTGCCGTCTCGGCTGAACGCCAGACTGTGGAACCAGGTGGGCTCGGTGAGAGTGGCGACGACCTTGTGGGCGGCCACGTCCCACAGCCGTATGGTGTCGCTGGCGGTGGCGAGGGTCTTGCCGTCGGGGCTGAACGCCACGCCGGTGACGATTCTGTCGTGGCCGGTGAGGTTGGCGGTGGTCTTGCCGGTGTTCACGTTCCACAGTCGAGCGACGTCGTCGAAGCCGGCGGTGGCAAGGGTTTTGCCGTCGGGGCTGAACACCACGTCATAGACACTCTCGCTGTGGCCGAGGAACTCGGCGGTGGCGTTGCCGGCGGCCACGTCCCACAGCCGGACGGTTTCGTCCATACCGGTGCTGGCGAGAGTTTTACCGTCAGGGCTGAACGCCACGCTGGCGACCATGTTGGTGTGGCCGGTCAGGCTACGGGCGTTCGACGTGCGTCGGCCGGTGGGGGCGGTGCTGTTCGGTGGACTGTCGCCAGAGGGGGTGGCGGTGGTCTGGGGCCGGGGGCCGGACGAGTCGGGGTTGGTGGGTAGGAAGCTCGGCAGGCTGGTGGCGGTGACGACTGCCAGTACCAGGGCGATGGCGCCGCCGATGGCGGCTTTGTCGCGTCGGGTTCGAGGTGGCCAGTGCGGCCAGCGGACGAGGGCGGCGGCAACGCCTGGGTCGGGTTTCACCTTGCCCGGGGTGTTGCCGGTCGTCGTCGGCTGACCGGTTTGGTGGGGAGCGTCATCGGTGGTCGGGGGTGGTGCGGCCGGTGGTTCGGCGGGGGCCGGAGGCGCTGTCGCGGGTGGGGTGGGTTCGTTGGCCGTGGTGTGGAGCGCGCCTTCGGCGACGACGAGTTCGGGGTGGTCGAGGGTGGTGGGGGCGATGCGTAGGGCGCGGTGCAGCAGGGAGGCGGCGAGGGGGACCCGGGAGGAGCCGCCGACGAGGAGGATCCCGGTGATGTGTTCGCGGGGTATGCCGGCGTCGCGGAGGATCCGGGTGGTCAGGTTGACGGTGCGGTCGAGGTGGGGGCGGGCCGCCGTTTCGAGTTCGTCGCGGGTCAGGTGGATGACGGTGTCGACGAGCGGGATGTGCAGGTCGGCGGTGGTGTGGCGGGACAGTTGTTCCTTGACGGTTCGGGCGTCGCGCCACAGCAGGTGGCGGGCCCGCTGGTCGGCGGGGGTTTGCGGCCAGTCGAGTCGTCCCCACGCGTCGGTGGCGGTGGCGGTCAGCGACCGGGCGTGACTCACGACGGCGGCGTCGATGTCGAGGCCGCCGACGTCATCGAGCCCGGCGGTGGCCACGACCTGCGGCCCGCCGGGGGTGCGGCGGACGACGCTGACGTCGCAGGTGCCGGCGCCGAGGTCGTAGACGACCAGGTGGCGGTCGAACGGCAGGTCGTGGTCGAGGACGGTGGCGAAGTAGGCCGCGGCGGCGACCGGTTCGGGGACGAGGCCGCAGCCGCCGAGTCCGGCCCGTTCGGCGGCGGTGGCCAGGATTGCGAGGCGGGTGCGGCTCCACCCGGCCGGATGGGTGATCACCACCGTGTCCGGTGGTCTGCGCGCGACGCGTCGGGCTTCGTTGCTGACCCGGGTCAGTACCTCGGCGATCGCGTCGACGACGGTGATCTCCCGTTCGGCGAGCCAGATCGTTCCGTCGTCGATACGCCGTTTCGGATTGGCTTCGAAGCCGGCCGGGTGGGTGGCCACGGCGCGTTCGGCGTCCGCTCCGGTGAGCAGCAGCCCAGGGGCCCGGCCGGCGAAGACCCCGGAGGGTAGCAGCGGCGAGGCGTCGAACAGCAGTGGCCGTGCCCGCCCGTCCGGGGCCGCGAGTATCGCCACCGTCGACGAGGTGCCGAAGTCCACTCCGAGCCGATATCCGCCCATTGTCACCTGATCAGCCTAGAAGGGGGCAACAAGCGGTACGCCACCCGCGAGCGCGGCCGGACCTGCGGTCCGATGGCGGCGAGGTGCCGGCCCCGTACACCGATCATGCCTGCCCGGCGATGCCGAACGCGGCCTCGACCAGGGTGGAAAGGACCTGGACCGCGGATACGCCTTAACTGTCGAACCAGACGACCAGCCGTACGTTGTCGTCGCCATGTCGCTCGGCGAGACCGCGCATCGTGTCCAGCAGCGTGCGCAGCGGCGGGTCGCCACGCAGGACGTCGCCCTGGCGGAGGCGCTCCACCCGCCACATCCTGTCGGCCGCGCGCCACTGGGTTCCTTCGGGATAGCTGCTACCCCGGGGGTCGGCGTCCTCGCCGGCCACCGCGCGCCAAGCGCGCCCGTGGTGACCCGCCTTGCCGGCGAGGATCGGTCCTTCGCTCGTCAGTTCGTACTCGTGGATCCGGTCGTCCACTCGGGGGGCCTGCGCCGTCCAGTCGATGCTGGCCAGTTGTGTCCACGCCACCCAGGTGTGATCGTGTTCGTCGTCGAAGAACCGGAGAGCGAGCAGTTCCGGGCTGGCGTCCGCCGGTAGGCCACGGCCGGGCGAGACGGGTTCGAACCCGGCGTAGTTCCGCACACCGAACAGCAGACCGAAGGCATCGTAGTTGCGCGGCAGGTCATCCACGCCGACGTCGGTCAGCAGCCACGGCGATCCCGGACCGTTCGGCCGGATCTCCACCCCGCCGGCGATATCGGTACCCACGTCAACTCGCCCTTCGTCCGCGACGGCCGGAACATGCCGGCGGAGACGGGTCCCGCACCCCGGCCGTGCGAACACCATACGGAGTCGTGCCGTCGCCGAACCGCGCCACGGTCAACCTGCCGCCGGACCAGTGTGGTTTCCCCTGGCGGGAGAACCGGCCGCGAGCATGGAATGGGCGCCGTGAACGCGTCCTCCTTGCCATCGACGGTTCCAACGCCGGAAAATGCTTGGTGGTCGGTCGTCGGCACGTCGTATGTTCGCCGGATGTCGATCTGGATCACCCGCTTCGATCCACCCGCCGCCAACCCCGACGGGCTCGTCCGCGTCGCCGTCAAGGACGCCATCGACATGGCCGGCGTGATCACGACCGCCGGGTGCGTGGCGGTACGTGATCGGGCGGCCCTCGCCGCGTCCGATGCGCGCTGCCTCGCCGGCGTGCGCGCGGCCGGCGCGTACATCGTCGGCAAGACCACGCTGACCGAGCTGTGTGTCAGCCCGGCGGGCGACAACGCGACGTTCGGCACCCCCGTCAACCCGGTGGCGCCCGACCGCATCCCGGGTGGTTCATCCAGCGGCAGCGCGGTGGCGGTCGCCAACGGTGAAGCGGACATCGGGCTGGGCACCGACACCGGCGGCTCGGTCCGTATCCCGGCCGCGTGTTGCGCGATCGTGGGATTGAAGACGACCTGGGGACGGGTGCCGACGGAAGGTGTCTGGCCGTTGGCGCCCAGTCTGGACACGATTGGTCCGATGGCCCGCGACGTGGCCGGCGTGGTCACCGGAATGCGTCTGTTGGAGCCGGACTGGACGGTCGCGTCGCGTCCCGCTCGCCTGGTCGGACGGCTGCGGATAGACGGCGTCGACCCCGCGGTCGAAGAGGTCGTCGACGCGGCACTACACGCGGTTGGGTTCACCGTCCGCGAGGTGCGGCTGCCCGGATGGGAGCAGACCTACGACGCCCTCGACATGATCATCCTCGGGGAGTTGTGGCGGGCGCACCATACGCTGCTCGACGCCGACGGAGTCGGTGAGTTCGTCAGCGGCGGTCTGTACGCGGGCCGCGACGTCACCGATCAGCAGTTGGCCGAGGCCATGGTCGCCCGCGCGGCGTGGCAGGCGGAAGTGGCCGCGGTGCTGGACGAGGTCGACGTTCTGGCGCTGCCGACGCTGGTCGCGTCCCCGCCACTGTTGACCGCCTTCGCGGGTTTCCCACTCACCCGGCTGACCGCGCCGTTCAATCTCGCGGGCGTCCCCGCGATCTCCATGCCGATACCGTCATCTGGCTTTCCCGTGCCCGTCAGCCTGCAACTTGTCGGCCCGATGTACGGCGAGGGTCTGCTCTGCGCAACCGGGCTCGCGATCGAACGGGCGCTGGATCGTCCGCCCCTGCCGGACTGAGAGCGACCGAACAACGCAGAGGTCCGCCTCAGCGACGGTGCGCCCGTCACATCGCTCGATCGGGCGCAGGCAGCCGCCGTTGCCGTACCCGGCGTCAGTCCCGGTATGGCCACTCGGAGGCACCCACCACCATCCCGTAGAGGACATGGTCGGCCGCGAGGGCCAACTTCTGGCGGACGTCGCCCTCGCCGTCGGCGATCCCCAGCGTTCTCCGAATGACCAACTCGAAGCCCAGCCAGAAGGCGCTCCCGAAGGCGGGGCCGGCCCATGGTCGACGGCGTAGCTGTCGCGGGAGCATCCCGAACAGTACGCCGCCGAACGCCCCGTAGCTCCAGTGGATCCCCTCGACCAGGGCGGTTCGCTGGGCTACCGGGATCGCGTTCATCAGCCGCGGGGCCGTCTCGCACAGGACGGATTCTGGCGGTACCTGGGCTACCAGGCCGAGCGAGGTAGTAACCTGCCGAAGGCCAGACATGGCCATGGCCGCCATGGTCCCGCGGACCATTCCCGTCACCGCGGCACCGGTTCCGTGGCGCATCGGTACCCACCCCTTTCTGGCCCCGGCGTACCTCGAGGTGTCGGTGTGTACCCGCCGTTCAGGGCGGCTAACGCGGGTGATGCGGACCAAACTCCGTGACCTATCCAGAGGAAGGCGCCGACGAGGCCGCGCCGTTCCCGGGGTGTCGGCCTCGCCTGACCGTGCCGCCTCGAGGGCCGGCTCCTGTCACTGGTGCATCCGGGTGCCCTTCGTGATGCGGTCGACCGCGTTGCGTGGTCCGCGGAGCGCGACTCCGACCAGGTCGAGTTCGCCGGCGGGCACGCAGGCAACGGCGGCGCGGTTGGCTGCGTCGTGACCGGTGGAGAACAACTGGTGGGTGTAAACAGCGACCGGGACGCCCCGCTCGAGCGCCTTCTCCCGTGCCGCGGACAGCTTCGCCGCGTCCGCGGTGAAAACGAGCACCGGCTGACGAAGCATCGGCAGGTACTCGTTGCCGTCGTTGTCGCGATACGGCTCCCCGGTCAGGTCCGGAGCGCTTGTCGCGATGCCGCTCATGAGGAACGCGGTGACGTTCAACTCCTGCCAAGGCAGCAGGTCGTCTCGCAGCAGCACCGCAACCTTCGTATCGAAGCGGACAGGTGCGGTTGAGTCGGTAGCCGCGCCGGGCGCGGAAAGGGTGTCCTGCATCCGTCTACTGTCCGACGGCCCCGTCAGCCTGGTCTTGTACGTTCCTAGCATGGTCGACGCGGTGCGCGCGTGGCACCCTGAGGTGCCCTTGGTGCAGGAAGTGCTGCACGCGACGTTCGAGCACCATGCCTACCCGGCCCACACGCACGACTCCTGGACCGTACTGCTCATCGACGCCGGTGCGGTGGCATACGACCTGGACGGCGCCAGACACGAGGCGGTGCCGACGAGCGTGACGCTGCTGCCACCGCACGTTCCTCATGACGGCCGGTCGGCGGTTCGTGGAAAGTCCTTTCGCAAGCGGGTGCTCTACCTCGACCCCGCATGGTTGCCGCCACGTACCGCGACTGCTGCCGCGGCGACCCCCACGCTGCACGACGCACGTGCCGTCGTTGCGGCCCGGCACGTGCACGCGGCGCTGCGGTCGCCCGCCGATACCATGGCGGCCGAACACGGCATCCATGAGTTGCGCGAGCTCGCGCAAGCGCAACTCGTACGGCTGCCCTCGCCCGCGCACGATGTTCCTCTGGCACGCCGATTGCGTGAACTGCTCGATAGCCGACTCACCGAGTCGCTGACCATTGCCGAGGCTGCGCAGACGCTCGGCGCGCACCCGAATCACCTGATGCGAGCTTTCTCGCGGGCCTATGGCGTTCCACCGCACCGCTACGTGACGGGCCGCCGAGTCGACGTGGCGCGAAGACTTCTGCTGAAAGGGCGGACCCCCGCTGCCGCTGCCATCGAGGCGGGGTTTCACGACCAGTCACATCTCACGCGGCACTTTCGTAGGTTCCTCGGAACGACTCCCGCCGCGTTCGTCGGCCGCCGGCGCGGTGATGCGCCGCCGATCGCCTGACGAGGTTGTCGCTTCGGGCTCATCCCAGATGTCGTCTTGATGGGTCGGCGGTGGCTGAGCAGGGCGCAGACAAGGTCGCCGAAGGCCTGTGAGTGGTCGGCTTTGCGTTCGTGGCCGAGGGTGATCCCCGACTAGCTGCGCAGCGTGATCGTGGACAACGTCGCCGATGTGCCGGAGCCGGAGGTCCGTACCGCTGGGGTGCCCCCGGGCACCAACCTCCTCGGGCTGACCAGGCACCTGACCGCCGTCGAAAGGTTCTACTTCCTCGAGGAACCGATCAACAACATGAGCCGCACCTTCCGGCCCACCTGCGGCGCAACCGTCGAGGGCCTCCTCGCAGACTATCGGGCAGCTACTGCTCAAGCGAACCAGGTCATCGAAACCTGGACCGACCTGACCCCGCAGCACCCCGGCTCCCAGGTCGCGCCCTGCTGCCGTCCCAGCGATGGGTCCTGGTCCACATGATCGAAGAAGCCGGGCGGCACGCCGGGCACGCCGATGTCCTCCTGCTGTCGGCGTTCCGGGGCACGCAGAGGCGCCTTCTGCGCCTGACGGTCGGCAGCGACCGTCAGCTCTCGACCTTTCGCGACACCCGCCGCCATGACCGAGTTCGCCGCCGCGTCGATCCAGTTGTCGGTGACATTGACCGGTAACCGGGTGCTGCTACGGGTGGACGCGGCCCAGGAAGTCGCGCATCAGCGCCACCACTACGTCTATGTGCGTCTCCAGGAGCCAGTGCCCGCCGTCGAGCAGGTGCAGTTCGGCGTCCGGCAGGTCGCGCAGATAGGCGCGGGCCGCGCTCTCGGGCATGTAGCCATCGTACGGCCCCCACACGATCAGCGTGGGCGGGCGGTGCTTGCGCAGGTATGCCTGCTGCCGTGGGAACCACGCGACGGTGTTGCGCTGGTCGGCCAAGAGACGGACCAGGTTCTCCGGCCCCGGCGGGCGGCGGACCTGAGCCCACGACAGCGTCCACAGGTCGGGGCTGATTCGGTCGACGATCTCCTCCGGCACCTCGCCGCGAAATTCCGCGCGGAACCCATCCTCGGAGACGTTCTCCGCCACCCGCGCAAGCGCCTCGGGACTCGGGTCGGCCCACATCTCCTTCAGCGGCGCGTACTTCGGACCGTGCTCGTCCTCGTAGATGTCGCCGTTCTGGATGATCAGCGCGGCCACCCGCTCCGGCGCGCTCATCGCCAGCCGCAACCCGAACTGGGAGCCGTAGTCCTGCAGGTAGATGGCGTAGCGGGTCAGCCCCAGCACCTCGACGAACCGGCGCAGAAACTCGGCGTACGCATCGAAGGTGTAGGCGAAAGTGGCCGCCTCCGCCCGCGTGTACCCGAAGCCTGGCAGGTCGGGCGCGACCAGGCGCCAGCGCTCGCCGAGCGCCGGCATGAGATTGCGGAACTGGAACGACGATGATGGATAGCCGTGGGGCAGCAGCACCACCGGGCCGTCTCGTGGCCCGGCCTCCCGGTAAAAGGTCCGGATGCCGTCGACATCGGCAGTGCGGTGTGCGACCGGTACGCCTGGCATGAGGGCTTTCTACCCGCTGAGCCTGCGGTGAACCGCCGGCGTTGACATCGTGCACACCTGTACCCATCTGGTGCACGGGTGTAGTGCCGGGGGCTCGACCCCTCGGACCAATGGTCCCCGGCCTGTTGCCCGGGGCCAAACCCGGGAACGCCGGTGCCGGCGAAACGGGTTCGCGGGGCACGCCCGCCGCCGCCTATGCTGATCACGACCTCGCGGCTGCTGAACCGTCAGGCACACAACCAAACACGGTACGACCCGGATCCACGCGAGCACCATCGCGTGTCGGTGTCCCGTCCCCATCTTCAGCAGCTTCCGAAAGGCCCCACATGCCCGTCTCACAGCGGCCGGACCCCCGTCTGGTCCGGACCGACGACTCCTGGCTCACCCTGCCCAACCCCGCGAACGTGCCGGTGGAGGTCTGCGCCGGTCCCGAGGTCCCGATCGAGTCCGCGGCGATCGACGAACTCCTCACCGTGCTTCAGACCGCCGACACGCTGCGGGCGCTGGCCAGGGCCACGCCCGGCCTCGAGGTGGAACCCCGCATCGACCGGGTGGTGTGCACACCGGACTTCCACAAGGGCGCCGGCATCCCGATCGGCACCGTGCTGCGCACCGTCGGCGCCCTCATCCCGCAGGCGGTCGGCAACGACATCAACTGCGGGATGCGGGTCGAGGCCACCGACGTCACCGTCGACCGGCTGCGTCCGCACCTGGACACCCTCGAGCGACGGCTGCGCCACCTGTTCTTCGAGGGCGGACGCCGTATCGGCCTGACCGCGACGCAGCGGGAAGGGCTGCTGCGCGACGGGCTGCCCGGTCTGCTCGACGGCGGTGTCCCGACCGACGCCGACGGCGCCTGGCGTCAGGTCCGCCCGGACGACACGGCCGACCTCGACGGACGGCTCCACGCGACCGGATTCCCGGTCGGGTCCGCGTCCGGGTTCCGTGACTGGATCACCAGCGGCGGCGGGACGAGCTACGACAGCATCGTCGGCAGCATCGGCGGCGGCAACCACTTCGCCGAGCTGCAGTACGTGTCGGCCATCCACGACGGCGCGGCCGCGCACGCCTGGGGCCTGGCACCCGGCCGGGTCGTGCTGATGGTGCACAGCGGCTCCCTGTCGCTGGGGCATCAGGCCAACGCCACCGGCCAGGACCAGGCCCGCGCCGCCTGGCCGCGCGGCGTACCGATGCCGAACAACCGGATCCTGCCGATGCTGCTCGACGAAGCCGGCGCACCGCGGCGGGAGCGTTACCTGACCGCGTTTGCCAACGCGGCCAACTTCGCGATCGGCAACCGCTTCTTTCTGGCGATGATGCTGCGCGCCGGCCTCGCCGACGTGGTTGGGGAGATCGGCTCCCGGCTGGTCTACGACGCGCCGCACAACCTGCTCTGGCCACACGACGACGGCACCGTCGTGCACCGCAAGGGCGCCACCCCGGCGGGCGGGATCACCGACCATGCGCACCGCGGCCCCGAGCTGTGGGGCGAGCCGGTCATCGTTCCCGGCTCCATGGGCGCACCCAGCTACCTGCTGCGCGGGCTCGGCGAAACCCGCGCGCTGGGTAGCGCCTGTCACGGCGCCGGCCGTCGGGTTCCGCGTGGTGCGGCGGCCCGTGGCAGCGACGCCGAACTGGACGATTTCCTCCGCGAGTTCCGGGTCGTCACCCCGCTCGACCACCGTGACCCGGCCATCGCCGCCCGGCGGGACATCGTCGACGCCTGGCGCCGCGACCTGAAACAGGAAGCGCCGTGGGCGTACAAGGATGTCGGGCCGGTCGTGAACAGCCTCCGACGGGCGGACGTTGCCCGGCCCGTTGCCGAACTTCAGCCGGTTCTGACCGTGAAGGGCTGACCGGTGCCGTGCCCGTGGTCCGTCGAGCCGCAGCAGGGTTCGACCGGACCACCGGCGCGGCGGTCCGGTCAGCCGACCGGGGCGTGGTCGGGTCAGGCGGGCCGGTCGAGCGGATCCGGGCCGGTCAGGTCGAGGGCGGGATCGTGCCGTAGCACGGCGACGTGGAGTCGCTTCAGCTCCGGCGCCGGGTCGACGCCCAACTCGGTGGACAGCCAGACCCGGCGCTGGTGGTAGACGCTGGCCGCCTCGGCGCTACGCCCGGCGCGGTGCAACGCGAGCATCACCGCCACCGTCAGCCGGTCCCGGGTCGGGTGTGTGGCCGACAGGGCCATCAGTTCGTCCGCGATGGACGTGTGGTTCCCCAGTCGCAGCTCGGCCTCGTAGAGATCCTCGGCGGCGGTCAACCGGGCCGACTCGAGGCTGCCCAACAGCGGGTCCGTCGGGCCGGCCGGCGACCACCCGCCCAGGACCGGCCCCCGCCACAGGTCGAGCGCCTGCCGCAACACGTCCCGTACCTGCGGGTCGGAGCCGATCCTGCGGGAGGAGGCGACCAGCTCGAAGAACCGGTGGGCGTCCACCATCCGTTTCGGGATCCGCAGCGTGTACCCGTCGTCGCCCGTGGCTATGGCCCGGTGGGCCGTGCCGCCACCGAGCGCCCGCAACGCGGCCCGTAACTCCGACAGACGGCTGTGCAGGACGGCCCGCGGGCGGGCGGGTGGCCGGTCGCCCCACAACAGCTCGATCAGCCGCCCGCTCGACACATTGCGGTTGGCCTCGATGGCGAGGACGCCCAGGATCAACCGGTGTTGCCGCTTGGCGAGGCGAACCGGAGCGCCGTGGATGACCACCTCGACCGGTCCCAGGACCCGTACTTCCAATAGAGCTCCCGACGGTAAGAGACCTACCACCCAAAGTAATGGCCAGGTCAGGACACGGGAACCGTCCGGGAAGTCGGGGGGAAGGACCCGGCAAGCGCGCAGTCGAAGAATCGCATGTATCGATCAATTAGCGAAGGAGAGATGATCATGCCGATCACCACACTGCCCGATCTTGACCGGCTGCCGACGCAGGACCACATCACCCGGTGGTTGACGGACACCCCGGTCGACGGCTGGGAGAACCCGGCCGGCCCGCTGTTCACCGGCGGCGACTACGCCCTGCAGGAAATCACCATGACCCAGCGGTGCCTGGCCACCCGCTGCAGCTCCTGCACCGGCTCCCGACCCGTCCTGTGCTGCTGACCCGAACATGACCGATACCTCGGCTCCGCGGGCACCCCGCGCAACCGGCACCGCGACGACGGCGTCGAACCCCACGACGGGCCCCGCGGCGGGGGTATCGAACCGGGCGACGGCAAGTTTCGACCCGGTGCTGGACCGCCTGATCGCGCCGGAGGCCGGTCGGTTGGCGGCCCAGCTCCGGGTCGTTGCGGACCTGGGCGCCGACGAGCAGGCGGTGATCCTCGCCGCCGCGACCCGGGCGTGGCGGAACTCCGTACGACCGAAGGTGACCCGGACACTGGTGCTGGAGGTCTACGCCGCCCGGGCCGGTGGCCGGCTGGCGGGCCCCGATCCGCGGTCCCGGTGGGAGCACTGGCTGGAACTGGCCACCACGGACGGCTTCTGGCCGTCGATCGACGACCGCTACCCGACCCTGCGCCCGCGCCTGGACCGGGTCCTGGCGGGCGGCCGCCGCGCGGCGGCGACGTTCGCGCACCGGTTCGCCGCGGACCGGTCCGCGCTGCACGCGGTACTGCCGTCGGGTGACCCGACGCTGCTCGACCTCGACTTCGGCTCGGGCGACACCCACCGCGGCGGGCAGACGGTCGCGATGGTCCGGTGCGCCGCCGGCCCGGTCGTCTACAAGCCGCGTCCCCTGCACGTCGACGCGGAGCTGGCCGGGCTCGTCGCCCGCCTGCTGCCCGACGAACCGCCGGCCACCCGGATCCGGGTGCCCACCGTCCTGGTCCGCGACGGGTACGGCTGGGCCGCCCATGAGGCCCACCGGTACTGCGGTACCGAGGAGGAACTGCACGCGTTCTACCGGGGACTCGGCCACTGGGCCGCGGTGATGCGGATGCTCGGCGGCAGCGACCTGCACGCGGAGAACCTCATCGCGGTCGGACCGGTGCCGGTGATCGTCGACTGCGAGACCCTGTTCACGCCGCAACCGCCGCTCCTGCCGTCGGGGTACGGTCTGGCCAGTGACCGGGCCGGCCGCGCCCTGAGCTCGTCGGTGCTGGGAACCGGACTGCTGCCCGGGCGTGGTGTCGCGCTGGCGTGGCGTGGCCTGGACCCGTCCGGTGCCGGCGGGCTGCGGGGTGAGCAGCCGACGGTGCGGGTGCCGGTCCTCGTCGACGAGGGCACCGACCAGGTCCGGGTCGGCTTCGCCGAACTCGACGCCCCCGAGGCCGCCAACCAGCCGAGCCCCGAGCCCGTCCTGGCCCGCTACTGGGGCGACGTCTGCGACGCCTTCGACGAGTTGACCGACCGGCTGCGGAGCCTGGACCGGCGTGGCCGGCTCGAGCCGTTGCTGGCCGGGTTCACCGGCTGCGAGGTGCGGTACGTTCGCCGCAACACCGAGACGTACGCCGAACTGGCCCGGATGCTGTGGCATCCGGCGTCCCTGTTCGACGAGCCGGCCGCGCGGGCCAGGGCCACCGACCTGCTGGCCCGCCACGCAAGAAACGACGCGGAGGCACCCGACGATCCCGACGTCATCGCCGCCGAGGTCGCCGACCTGCTCGTCGGGGACATCCCGATGTTCACGTCGGCCGCCGACCCGGACCTGATCGCGGGCACGCTGCGCCGCTGGCGCGGAGCCGATCCGGAACTGGACGGCCAGGTACTGCGGTCGACCCTCATCAGCGCCTATCTGAACGAGGCTCCGCCCGCGCCGGCCGGTCCACCGCTGATCCCGCGGCAGGTCCGTGCGGAGGATCTCGACCGCCGCCGACGTGCGCTCGCCGCCGAGGTCGTCCGTACGCTGCTTGCCACCGCCGTCCGGGCGCAGGACGGTACCGCCACCTGGATCGCGCCGGTCCTCACCGCCGGCTCCGGGTGGGCGGTGCAGCCGCTGACGCCCGACATGTACCTCGGTACCGTCGGTATCGCGGTCCTGCTCGCCGCCTACGACAACGAGGTCCGGGCGGGGCGGGCCGACCCGGTCGACGGCGCTGCCGAGCTGCTCGATGCCGTACTGGCGACCATGCGCGCCGACGAGGACCGGGCTGAGGCCGACCGGGGCTCCGGCATCCCGATCCGTCCGGAACCCTCGGGCGGCTACCTCGGACTCGGCGCCCGGATCTGGGGCTGGCTGCTGCTGCGCCGGCTCGGCCGGGGCGACGCAGGCCTTGCCGGCGCGGGCCGGTCCGGCGCCGGGCTACACGGCACGAGCGACGAGGCGCTGCGCCGCGCCCAGGCCCTCGCCGCGCTGCTGCCCGCCGCCGTACGGGCGGACGAGGCGTACGACCTGCTGCGCGGGCCGGCCGGCGCGATCGTTCCGTTGCTACGACTGGCCGAGATCGACGGGGACCCCCGATGGCCGGCGACGGCCGCCGCGATCGGCGAGCACCTGCGGGCCGCCGCCCGCCGGGCCGACGGAGACCCGGCGGCCGTGTGGTGGCCGGGGCCGTTCGCCACCGACGGCCTGGGCGGGGTGTCCCACGGCGCCACCGGCATCGGCTGGGCCCTGTCCCACCTTGCCGGGTGCGGCGATCTGGCGGCGGCGGCGTTCCGGTACGAGGAGTCGCTCTACGACCCCGGCCTGCCGGGCTGGCTCGACATGCGCAAGCCGGAGCGGCCGACCGACGCGGCGGCGTGGTGCCACGGGGCGGTCGGCATCGGCATCGTCGCCGCCGACCGATGGCGACGCGCCCCCGACCCGGGGACCCGCGAACGGTGGGCCGACATGCTGCGCCGGGCCGCGGCGGCGAGCTGGCCGGCGGGCATGGGGGCCAACCACACCCTCTGCCACGGCGAACTCGGCACCTGGGAACTGCTGCGGGTGGCGATCGACGCCGGCGTCGCCCCCTCCGATGTGGACCGCGCTGAGCTCGACGCCCGAGTGCTCACCGGGATGGAGGAGTTCGGGGCGGTCGCCGGCCCGAACCGTGACGCGTTCCGGCCGGGGTTGCTGCTCGGCCTCGGCGGCATCGGCTACCAACTGCTGCGCATGCATCCCGGGTGCCGCCTGCCCTCCGTCCTGCTTCCCGATCCCGGCCCGCCGGACCGGATCGGGCCCACCGATGGATGATGTGGCCGCGCCGTACTGGCGGCTGGAGACACCGACCGACCGGATGGGGCCGTGGCAGGTCATCCGGGGGATGCCGGCGGCGATCGGACCCGCCGTCGGCCTGATCCGGCAGGCGGCGCCCCGCGCCGCCTGGACGGTCGTCACGCTCCACCTCGCCGCCGGCGTCGCGACCACGTACGGGCTCGTCGCCACGGCCGGGGTGCTGGAGCGGCTCTTCGCGGCCGGGCCGACCGGGGCCCGGTTGGCGTCGGCCGCGCCCGCCCTCGCCCTCGTCGTGCTCGCCTTCGCCGGCCGCGCCGGCCTGGAGATCGTGGCGACGCTGGCGCAGGCGCGGATCGCCCCGGCGGTGCGCCGCCTCGCCGACGAGCGGCTGGTGGCGGCCGGCCTGTCGGTGGAACTGACCGCGTTCGACGATCAACGGTTTCTCGACCGCATGTTCCGGGCCCGCGACCGCGGCCTGCTCTACCTGCAACGCGTCGTCGAGAACCTGGTCGAGGTGATCGGAGCGGTGCTGGCCGTGACCGCGGCCGCGGTCAGCCTGACCGTGCTGCATCCGGTGCTGCTGCCCGTACTCCTGGTGACCGTACTTCCGGACGGGTGGGCCGCGTTGCGGGCGGCCCGACTCGGCTACGCCAGCAACGCCCGGCTCGTCGCGCTGAACCGCAGGGTGGCGATGGTGACCGACCTCGCCACGGAACGGCAGCCGGCCGCGGAGGTCCGCGCGACCCAGGCCCAGGGCAGCGTCCTCCTGCGGTACCGGGAGGCGGCCGACCTGGTCCGCGACGAGGAGGTCGCCGTCGCGTCAGCACAGGTCAGGGTCCGGGCGCGGGGGCGAATGCTCGCCGGCGTCGCTCTCGGCGGCGTCTTCGCGGCCCTGTGGCTGCTGCTCGACGCCGGCTGGATCCCGCTCGCCGTCGCCGGTACGGCGCTGATCGCCACCCGGACCGCCGTCGCCGCGCTGGCCCGCCTGGTACGCGCCGCCGACCAACTCTTCGAGCAGGGCCTGTACGTCGCCGACTTCCACGCGTTCCTCGCCGACGCGGCCACCCGGGCCCGTCCGGCGACGGGGCCGCCGGCGCCGGCCGCACCGCAACGGATCGAGCTACGTGATGTCGGCTTCCACTATCCGGGTTCCCGGCTGGTGCTGCGGGGAGTCGACCTGACCCTGCACGCGGGCCAGACGGTGGCGCTCGTCGGCGAGAACGGCTCCGGCAAGACCACCCTTGCGAAGATCATCGCAGGGCTGTACCGTCCCACCATCGGATCGCTGAGGTGGGACGGCACGGACCTGGCCGACCTGCATCCGGACACCGTCGCCGACCGGGTGATGATGGTGCTGCAGGATCCGGTCCGCTGGCCCGACTCGGCCCGGGTGAACGTCCGGATGGGACGTTTCGACCGCGCCGACCCGGACGACCAGGCCCTGCGGCAGGCGGCCCGGGAGGCACTGGCCGACGAGGTCGTCGACTCCCTTCCCCAGGGCTGGGACACGCTGTTGACCACCGCGTTCCGCGGCGGCGTGGACCTGTCCGGCGGCCAGTGGCAACGGCTCGCGGTGGCCCGCGGCCTGTTCCGCGACGCACCCGTGTTGATCTGGGACGAGCCGACCGCCCCGCTGGACGCCCGGTCCGAGTACGCGGTCTACGAGGCACTGCGCCGCCTGGCCGCGGGCCGTACGGTCGTCCTGATCACGCACCGGTTGGCCAGCGTCCGCAACTGCGACCAGATCTACCTGCTCCACGAGGGCGAGATCGTCGAGCGGGGCAGCCACCATGAGCTGCTCACGCTCGGCGGCCGGTACGCCGAACTGTCCCTCCTGCAGGCCCGGATGGCGGAGGATCCGTGGCTCTCGCTGCCGCACCGCTGACCCGGCTCGCCGCCTGATTGCCCGCAGGGGTCGAACCGGGCAGGTCGCCTTCAGCCGGACCCGCCCGTTCGTTCACCCCCGTTGCTGAGCAGGACTTTCAATGCGACGGTTGACGAAGTCAAGAACGCGATCTAACGTCAGTTTCAACCAGATGGTTGAAACTGCTCGGAAGAGGTGGAGATGACGGCGGACGGGCTGTCCCGGATCTTCGCGGCACTCGCGGAACCGACCAGGCGTGACATGGTGACGCGGCTGGCGGCCGGCGACGCGACCGTGCACCAGCTCGCCGAGCCGTACCAGATTTCGCTGCAAGCGGTCTACAAGCACCTGAAGGTGCTCGAGGACGCCGGGGTGGTGAGCCGGCCGCCGGGGCCCCAGCCTCGGCCGGTGCGGTTGGAGGTGGAGGTCTTCGACCTGATGGACAGGTGGATCGAGCGCTACCGGCGCCAGGCGGAGGAGCGTTACCGCCGCTTGGACGAGGTCATCGCGCAACTGAACGAGACCGGCAACGACCAGCAGGAGGGAACCGCGGCATGAGCACCATCGCCGAAACCAGGATCGAGGCCGACCCGAACGTGCCGATCATTCGGATCGTGCGCGAGTTCGCGGGCACGCCCGAGCAGCTGTTCCGGGCGCACACGGATCCCGAGCTGTTCGCGCGGTGGATCGGCCCGAGTTCCTTGCGGACGCGCATCGAGGAGTGGGACGCGCGCTCCGGCGGCAGCTGGCGGTTCGTGTCCAGTCGAGACGGGGAAGAGTACGCGTTTCGCGGCTGCTTCCACGAGGTCCGGCCGGACCGCATCGTGCAGACGTTCACCTACGAAGGCGACCCCGACGGTGTGGCCCTGGAGACGCTGTGGTTCGAGGACCTCGGCAACGGCCGGACCCGGCTGCGCACCCAGTCCCTTGTGGATAGTTTCGAGGGTCGGGACGCATGGCTGAGGAGCGGCATGGAGGTCGGGGTCAACGAGGGCTACACGAAGCTCGAAGAGATGCTCGCCGATGGCACTGCCTGACCGGCCCGCCGAGCGGCACCGGGAGATCAGCCGGGTGTTCACCGACCGCGTCCGGGGTGCCCGGTCGTGGGACGTGTCCTCGCCGGTCACCGGGTGGACCGCCCGGGACGTGGTGCGTCACCTGACGCAGTGGTTTCCCGCGTTTCTGGCCGCCGGCAGCGGCAGACAACTGCCGGGCGGACCGAGCGTCGACGACGATCCGGTCGGCGCGTGGCAGGCACAGTGCCAGGCCGTACAGGCGCTGCTCGACGACCCGGCGACCGCCGACCTGGTTCTGAGCAACCCACATCTCGGCGAGGTGCCGCTGGACCGCGCGATCGACCAGTTCTACACCGCCGACGTGTTCATGCACACCTGGGACCTCGCCCGGGCCACCGGCCAGGACGACCGGCTCGACTCCGACTTCTGCGCCGAGTTGCTGGCCGGGATGGAGCCGATCGAGCAGGTCATGCGGTCGTCCGGGCAGTTCGGTGCCCGGGTGCCGGTGCGAGACGACGCCGACGCGCAGACCAGGTTGCTCGGCTTCATCGGCCGGGACCCGGACTGGACGCCACGTTGACGGCGACAACCTCGACCGGACAGGCCGCGTCGGGGCCCGCTACGACCCCGACGCCGTCTACACCCGCTGACCCGTGACCACCGCCCCGACTCCTCGAAAGTGACGCGGCCTTCGACGACGGCCGACGCGCCTGGCCCCCCGTGGCCGACTTCCGGCCCGCTTGTGACCGGGAGGGCTGGCCGGCGCGAGGGTCCGGTGTCACGGTCCCGGCGGGTTGAAGTAGGGGTCGGCGGCGAAGCCGGCGAAGGCGAGCTGCGCGGGTCCGCCGTCGGGGACGGTGACCCGCCAACGGTTGTCGATGTCGTCGCCGTCGCGGTGGAAGTAGAGGAACGCCTTCAGGTTCGGGTAGTCGCTCTTGACCACCGCCCGGGTGGCGTCGAGCCACGCGGCCTGGACGGGGGCCACGTCGTCGCGGTGCACGCCGGTCTCGCCGACCATGAACGGTTTGCCGTGCGCGACGGCGAAGGCGTGCGCGGTGTCGAACATGAGGTCGAACGGCCGGTAGTGGTAGTCGGGCTTGTCCGGCTTCGGTCGGGCGTAGCCGTCGGCGGCGATCCAGTCGACGTGGTCGTCGCCGGGATAGAACGGCTCGGCCTTGAACGTCTCCCGGTACGCCCGCCAGGTCGGACACCACACGAACGCCACGTTCGGCGCCTGCGCGAACTTGCCGTGCACGTACCGCCAGGTGTCCCGAAACAGTGCCGTGTCGGTGTAGCGCAGGTCGAACTCCCAGGTGAAGCGTAGGAACACGGCGGCGTCGAGGCCCGCCAGAAGCTGGGCCTGGCCGTCGATCTCGGCGTCGTGTACACCGTCAACGATCTGGCGGAGGCGTGCCTCGTTGCCGGCACCCCAGGAGATCATCGGGATGCGCCCGGCGGCGATGTCCTGCTGGATGCGGGTCAGCGGTGCCCCGGTCCCCGCGTGCTGGAAGCTGTGGTTGATCCGCAGCCCGTGGCCGATCTTCGACTCCAGTGCCTCCGGTTGGGAGACGCCGGTGTTGTTGCCGGCGTACACGTAGGCGCCGAAGTGGGCGCCGGAGGCGGGGACGAGGTCGGCGGCGACGGCGGCGGCCGTCCCCGCCACGGCCGGGCTGGCGCCGCCCGCGTACGCCCCGATGGCGGCACCTCCGGCCAGGGTGAGCAGACCGCGGCGACTGATCATGGCGGTCACCGGATCTCGATCAGCGTGAACTCGAGTTCGGGCACCGAACGCCCGGTGTCGTGGTCGGTGACCGCCACCCCCCACTGCGTGAACTCCGGGGTCTTGTCCCGGTAGCCGCGGTTGCCGCGCAGTTCGATCCGCTTGCTGTTTCGGACGCTGACGCCGTACGGGTGCGGGCCGAGGACGGTCGCCACCCGGAACAGCACCGAGTTGGCGAACAGCAGGTCGTTGGAGTCCTCGATCTCGACCGCCTGCGACCGCCACCCGTACAGGTGGTCCTCGGTCTGCAGGCCGAGGAACTGCCACCTGGACACGTCGCGTAGCACCACCTCGCGGGTCTCGTGGTGCTCGACGGAGACCTCGTACACCCGGGTCGGAACCTTGGTGTCCTCGATGAGCAGTCCGTTGTCGGCCCAGCCGTTGACGCTCCAGACGTTGGCGAGCACGCCACCGCCGCCGCGGACCCAGATGCCGTACTTGTGCGCGCCCCGGTAGGTGTAGCCGGGGTCGCCGGACGCGACGTCGGCCGGGTGCCACTTGACGAACTGTGTCGTGACGTCGGCCAGGTAGGAGCCGGTTCCGGACTGCCAGAGCAGGTTCACCGAGCCGGCGGTCTGCTGTGCGGTGTCCAGGCCGATGCCGGTCACGGTGTTGCGGCCGCCGCAGGGTGTCGCGACCAGGGGGCGTGTCTTGCCCGGGTCGCTGAAGTTCGGGTGCCCGTCGGCGGCCAGCAGCCAGGTCTGCCGGGGGTGCAGGCCGATCAGGTTCGTCGTCCGGCCCAGGTGCAGCGTGTCGCTGAACAGGTACTGGCCGATCGGGACGAAGACGGTGTCGTGGCGGTCGACCGCGGCCTGGAAGACCTCGAGGTCGTCGGCGCCGGTGCCGATGCTGCGTCCCATCTCGGCGGCGACGTCGGCGACGCTGACCCAGGTGCGGGTCGGTGGCAGGGCCGGTACGTCGGTTTGCAGCGTGCGGCGGATCTGGGCCGCGGGCGCGGCCCCGGCGAGGTCGGCGTGTACGCCGTCGGCGCGCTTCTCGTGCCGGCTCAACGCCCGCTCCACCCGAAGGCCGTACGTCAGTTCGCGGATGCGGGTCGACGCCGACCGGGTACTCGTGCGGTGGCCGCTTTGGGCGAGCAGGAGCAGGTCCCGGGTGCCGGCGGCGGTGCAGTCGAGCAGCGTCAGCTGGTTGCTGTACCGGATCAGGTCGTTGTCGGCGCCGGGGATGGTGTCGCTGTTGTTGAGTACGACCGCCACGTCGCGGACGTCCTGGAAGTGGGAGTCCTGGATGTAGAGGTGCTGCCACTGCCCTTGCGCGCTCTCGAAGGCGCGCGGCATGCCGTCGAAGGCGGTGCGGACCACGACGAGCTTGGCGTCGTTGAACATCACCACGCCGGCGCGGCGCTGCCCGGTGAACCGGCAGTCCAGCAGTGTGGTCTGCCAGCCGGCCGAGGCCGCGTACGCGTGCAGGCCGATCTCGCCGCCGGTCACCCGTACCCGCTGGATGATGTTCGCGTTGTGGTCGATGCCGGTGTGGCCGTCGCCGACGTCGATGTCCATGTCCTGCAGCAGGCACAGTTGCGCGCCGCCGAACCGTACGGCGACCGCGTCGGTGTTGCCCGGGCCGATGCGGATGTCGACGTTGACCAGCGCGGAGCCGAACGTGTCGTTGTTCGCGTACGCGATCGGGCCGCCGACCGGGCGGCGGCGGAAGGCGAAGATGTCCCTGATCGTTCCGGTGGCGTACCCGGGGGTGTGCGCACCCAGGAGGAACAGCGGGCGGCGGGCGCCGACGCCGACGACGCGTACGGAGTCGTAGACGTTGACCGGGGCGGAGAGCCGGTAGGTGCCCTGCGGCACGAGGACGACCCCGCCGCCGTCGCCGTGCGGGAAGTTTCGTGCGCCGCCGAGGATGTCGCCGAGCTTGTTGGCGATGCCGCGGCGGGACGCCTCGTCGATGGCGGCCTGCAACGCCTGCGTGTCGTCGCCGACGCCGTCGGCGTGCGTGTCGAATCCGGGGGAGCCGAGCACGACGGCGGTGGGGTCGTGCGGCGGGGTGGTGATGACGGACCCGAACACGGTCGGGTCCCAGTGGGCGGCGGTTGGGGCTGTGGCGGTACCGGGGACCGCCGAGGCGATGTCGGGAAGCAGGGGTGTGGCGGCGAGGCCGACACCGGCGGCGACGAGGCGTCGCCGGGACAGTCGGGGGGAGTTGTCCACTGTCAAGGTTCCTTTCGCGGCAGTCAGTTGGGGGCCGGGGCGCAGACGGTCTGCCCGGTCTCGACGCGGCAGGGGAGCAGCCGGTGGCGATCGGTGTCGCCGTGGCCCCCGATGAGTTCGACCAGCAGTCGGAGGGCCTGGGCGCCCATCTCCTCGCGCGGGATGCGGAATCCCGACCAGTTCAGGCCGCTGTGCGCGGCGCTGTCGACCGCGATCTCGGGCTGGCCCAGGATCGCGATCGACAGGTCCGCCGGCACCGTGAGCCCTCGTCGGGCGGCGGCGGCGCGGAGCCCTTCCGCGCGGTGTGCCTCGGCGAGTACGAGTCCGGTCAGGCGGTTGTCGAGCACGACGTCGAGGATCTCGTCGGGGGTGAGGTCCGCGGGATCGAAGGAGGTGGGTCGCAGGCCGGCGTCGCGCATCGCGGCCCGGTAGCCGGTGAGCCGGTCGAGGATCGACTCGCGGTCGCTGAGTTCGCCGACGAAGCCGATCCGCTCGTGGCCCTGGGCGAGGAACAGGCGTACGACGTCGTGTGTGGCCCGTACGTAGTCGGCGCCGACGTAGGGCAGGTCCGCGTTGTTCGGCAGCTGGCGGCGGCCGACGAAGACGAACGGGAGGCCGTCGTCGAGGAGGTGGACGAGTTCCTGCTTGTCCTCGCTGTGGCCGAGCAGCAGGCAGCCGTCGGTGATGCCGAGGTGGGCGCGGGCCTTGCCGGAGAGCCGGCGGCGGCCGTGCTCGACCTGTGCGCTGGTGAACAGCAGCAGGTCGCATCCCCACTGTTCGGCCTCGCCTTCGATCCCGATGAGGAACGGGTGGTAGAAGTCGCCACCTCCACGGGGGAAGACCGGTTCGTAGGTGAAGACGCCGACGATCTGGTTGCGGCCGCCCGCCAGGCGCTGCGCGACCGGGTTGGCCGAGTAGTTGGTCTTGTTGATCGCGTCGAGCACCCGTCGGCGGGTGTCGTCGCCGACGCGGTTGCCGTCGCCCTTGAGTACCAGCGAGACGGTCGCCTGGCTTACGCCGGCCAGGCGTGCCACGTCGGCCTGGGTTGCTCGACCCGCTCCCATGAGACTCCTTGTTATGCGTATAACTACTCAGGTCCGCCAATCGAGGTAGGCGAGGCGGTGGAGCGATCTTGTTGCATCTCAAGATCTATGTCAAGGGTGTTACGAACTCGGGTCCAGCCGGTCATGCGAATAACAAACCGGGTCTCGCTGCCGACCAGGGACATGTTGCGGGAGAGGCCGGGCGCTCCGGACCACCTGCCCGTGCCTCGGCGCCTACGCGCCGACCGTGGTCCGTTCCGCCCGCTACCACGCGCGTGATCATGCATCAACAGCCGTTGCATCCGCCTTCGAAGGCGCAAGGTGTCGTCGTCGCGCCGAACGCGGTCCATACGCTGCGCTCCATGCAGACCGTATCCACGGAAACAGTGAAGTCGCCGATGGCGCGAGAACCGAAGCGGCGGACCCTGAGCCGATGGCTCGTGGTGCTGCTCGTGGCGGCGGTGGTCGGCACGACGGGCACACTGGTGCCGGCACGGCCCGCCCTCGCAGGCAAGGTCGAAGTCGGATGCTGGGGCGACTGGTGTTCTGGCCGGGACCCGGAGGAGACGAAGTGTTCGGTCGATGCCTACACCGTTGCCTCGGCCGGCATCCCCTGGTCGGGCGGCCTCGAGGTCGAGTTGCGGTGGTCGCCGACCTGTCAGACGAACTGGGCAAGGGTGAACTACGGTGCCTTCTCGTTCGTTCGGGCAGTTCAGCCGGGGACCGGCTACACACAGGACTACAGCGCGACCAACGGCACCTACTGGTGGAGCCGAATGATCTATTCGCCTGACCGGTGCGTGAAGGCCAGCACGGCCTCAGTGCTCTACACCCAGGTCGACACGTGGTGCGTGTAGCGACGCCGACAACATCGAGAGATTTACATCGCTGCTAACTGTCCGTACGATTGGCGCTACTCGATCAAGCTCCGGCCCTGGTCCCCAGCCTGCCTGGCGGGCCGGCCGCACAGCCACCGACCACCCTTCGGCCCGGCGGAACGATCGCCACCGCGGTCCGACTCGTCCGCCGATGAGCACGCGACACATCGCCACGACGCCAGCAGTACGGGGGAAGAATGCCGGTAACGATCCGTCCGCGCGCCACCTGGGGCCAGTACGTCTCCGAGCCACGGCGGGCGCACGCCTCCGCGGCCCCGGTGCCGACCACCGGACGCGAATGGGACCCCGTCGGGGGAGTCTTCATCCACCATCGTGGACCCTTCAACCCGTTCGCCCGCAGCTACGACACCGAGGAGGACTGCCAGCGGGACATCGCCGAGATCTACGAGTCGCACTGGAACAGCGCCGACTTCGACGGCGACATCGGCTACAACTTCCTCGTCTGCCAGCACGGCAACATCTACCAGGGCCGGGGATACGAGCGGGGCGAGGCCAACTCCGGCACCGCCCCCAGGATCGACGGCCTCGGCCGCAACGCCGGCTTCTACTCCATCTGCGCGCTGATGCGCTCGAACCACTACGCCGCCGAGCCGCTGCTGCGCGCCTTCCGGTCACTCATCGACCACCTGCGCACCGAGGCACCCAGACGCACCGGCCCGCGCATCCTGCCGCACTCGTACCAACACGGCGAGACCGAGTGCCCCGGCAACCTCACCATGTACGCCCGGGCCGGGTCGACGATCGACCCCGCCGTCGCGTGGTCCGGCCTTGCCGACATCCACATCTACCGGGCGCAGCAGTGGGCGAACGTCACCTACGCCAACGCGCCCGGATACCTCAGGTGTCCGGAGGACGGGCGGACCGGCTGGTCGACGGTCCTGTCCCTCACCCAGGGCCTCCAGCACGAACTCGGCATCTCCCCGACGGTGCAGAACTTCGGTCCGGGCACCTTCAACGCGGTCCGCGCCCGCAACCTGCTCCCGCAGCAGGAGTTCCGGGCCAACCTGATCCGGATCTACAACGGCGCGCTGTGGTGCAAGGGCTACTGGACCTCCACCGAGCAGGGGACCTGGAGCGGTGACTCGCAGGCCGCGATCGAGCAGCTGTACGCCGACGCCGGACTGTCGTACTCGAACCAGACGATGCGGCACGCGATGTGGCCGCACGTCCTCAAGGCGATGCTGCGGATGGACCAGTTCCAGCTCGTGCCCGGCGGCGACGCCAACATCCAGACCATCCAGCGGCGGCTGAACTCCCGGTACGTCGCCGGGATCGGGATCCCCGCGATGGGCCTGGTGCCCTGCGACGGGATCTACTCCCGTGACGTCCAGCAGGGACTCATGATGGCCATCCAGCACGAGATCGGCATCCCGTCCGCCTCGATCAACGGATACTTCGGCCCCGGCACCCAGACCGGACTGCGGACAGTCGGCTCCGGCACCCTCACCGGCGACCTGCGCTACCTGTTCCGCTCGGCCTGCTACTTCAACTCGCCCACCGTGTCACCCGACAACCCCGGGACACCGCTGGGCTACCGGCCCGAGGACATCGGCACCGACACCGCCACCAGCACCCACCTGAACTGGTTGCGGACATTCCAGCGGTTCTCCCAGATCCCGGTGACCGGCACCAACGACTACACGACCTGGGCGCAGCTGCTGGTCTCCTCCGGCGACACCGACCGGCCGGCCACCGGCTGCGACTGCATCACCGAGATCACCGCGACCCGGGGCGGGCAACTCGTCGCCGCGGGCTACCGGATCGTCGGCCGTTACCTCGACGAACACCTTCCCCCCGGCGACCCGTTCTACCTCGGCAAAGCCCTCAAACCGACCGAGCCGCAGACCATCCTCGACGCCGGGCTGCGCCTCTACCCGATCTTCCAGTACAACGGCACCCAGCTGATGAACTTCACCTACGAGAAGGGGTACGACCAGGGCCGGGCCGCCCACCACAAGGCCGTCGAGTACAGCCTTCCCGCCGGCACCTGCATCTACTTCGCGGTCGACTACGACGCCCTCGACGCCGAAATCGACAGCAACGTCCGGCCGTACTTCGAGGGGGTCAGGACCGCCCTGACCGAACTGGGCAACCGCTACTTCTTCGGCGTCTACGGCTCGCGCAACGTGTGCAACCGGATCTCGCGGGAGGTCGGCGCCCGCTGGTCGTTCGTCTCCGGCATGTCGTGGGGCTTCTCCGGCAACCTCGGCTTCCCGCTGCCGGCGAACTGGTCGTTCAACCAGATTCGGGAGTACGACTTCCGGCCCGGCTGGGGACTGGACCACAACGTCTGGCGCGACGGGTCCGACCCCGGCGTCACCACCCTGGACAACGGCGAGTGAGGAGAGTTCCGATGGTCACCAGACGAAGCCTGCTCGGTGCGGCGTCGGCGGGCGTCGGCGTACTCGCCCTGACGCCCGGCGCCGGCGCCCACGCCGCCGTCACCGGCGAGTGGACCCGGGGCGTGTCCGCCAACGGCTGGCCGATCGATCCGAAGGCGATCACCGACCACCGGGTCGAGGGATCGTCGACCTCGGTGGCCCTGCGTTCCGGCCCGGCCGCCGTGGTGCTGCTGCACGTCGCCCGTCGCTGGCACTACGAGATCGCCCCGCTCGACACGGGCGAGGGAGGCGGGATCACCGGCCACGTCACCAGTCGGGTCGTCGGCGCGGACTTCGAGTCCAACCACCTGTCCGGCACGGCCGTCGCCTTGCACCCGACCGCGTATCCGCTCGGCGGCAGCGAGGGACTCTGGCCGCACCACGAGGTGATCGTGCGGGACATTCTGCTCGACTGCGACGGCACGGTCGTCTGGGGCGGCGACCTGCGGCCGTCGAAGGTCTCCCACTTCCACCTCGCCGCCAGGCCCGGTGACAGGGCCCTGTCCCGGGTCGCTGCGGCCCTGGACACCGGTGTGCGGGTCGGGTCGCGGTCGCAGAGCGCCGGCACCGTCGCCGACCCGGCGACCCCGGCCCGCCGGGAGAGAGCCCGCCGGCTGCCCCGCCCGCGCTGACCCGGGTGGCGGCCAGCGGCCGCGAGGGTGACAAGTCCGTGCGTTTCGTGTGGCGGGCTGGTTCATACGGCTCGCCGCCGTCCGGTCGGCGCTATTCGTGCAGTCCGACTCGCACATGCGCGGCGAGGCGGTCGCTGAGGACGGTGAGCCGGGGCAGATGGCTGCTGGCGTACCAGTCGGACTTCTGTCCGCGTAGCAGTTGTTCGCCGTGTTCGTGCCAGGTCGTGGCGGGTTTGCCGGTGGCAGCCCGCAGGACACGATCGGCGTTGTCGGGGTAGCGGGCAGCGAGCCGCTGCAGCGGGACCGGGTCGACGGTGTCATCGTGCAGGTACGCCCGGACGATCTCCTTGTACCGGCGGCGGCGCATGAGATCGGGGTCAGCGAAGGCCTGCTCGGCGAGGGCGTAGTCGGCGTACATGCCGAGGCCGGTCTGCGGGTCGTAGATCACGCCGACGGTCTCGGCCGAGTAGTCGAGCCAGTCCAGGTCGGTCGGCGGGGCGGTGCCGGGTTCGCCGGAGTAGGCGTCCCAGTACCCGCGTATGGCCTTGTCGACCTCGTCCACGCCGAGGGTGACCTCGTCGCTGCCGAAGTGCGCGACGAACGCGGCGTGTTGGGCGCGTTGCAGCTCCCACGCGCGGGCCAGGCGCTGCGGGTTGTAAAAGACGAGTGCGGGCTGCTCGGTCGCGAGCCGGATCGCCGCACCGTAGGCGCTGGCCCGGTCCTGGGCGGAGTAGCGGGCGGTAGCGCCGCTGAGCAGCCAGTCGTCGTGCACGGGCACGATGCGGCTGCCGATGAACGAGCCTGGCGGCATTTTGTCGAAGGTCGGCTCGTCGGTGTTGGTGCGGATGCGGTAGGGCAGGTCGTCGACGAGATTCACGGTGTGCAGGACAGGGCCATCGCGCCCGGTCACCTCGAAGACGCCCTCGCGTACGTCACGCCAGCCAAGGAGGAACTCGCGTTCGGCCTCGGGGAGTGCGGGATGGGCTTCGACGAACAGGTCGATGACGGTGCGCCCGTCGTGCAGGCGGTGCTGCTGGACGAACCAGTCGAAGAAGTTCGACAGTTCGCCCTCGTCCTCCACGACGACGACCCGTCCGAACCGGGCTCTGATCTCCTGCCGGAACGCGCGGTCGAAGCGCGGCTTGCGCGCATAGTCGAGCAGTTCACGCTTCAGCGTCACACTGCGTCGCACCAACTCGTCGATCGATGACACAGGCTGCCCTCCACAGGAGGAGCCTATGCCCGACCCATGACATGCCGCGCGCGAGGGCGGGTGGTCGCCTCTTCACAGCTCCGGCGATCGGCGCCGCATGATCCCGTCACCCGGTCGGCGGGGAACCCGCGGGTCGGCTGAGCAACACTGGACGCGTGGAGTTGCTGATCGCCAGGAACCCGGACGAGGCATCGACCCTGCCGTACCTGCTGAAGGTGCCGTTGGGCGACGGACTGGTCTTCCGGGCGCGCGACACGTGGCCGCGGACAACGGCGGTGTACCTGCACCCGGTCTGGGCCGACGAGTGGCCCGACACCCCGGAGATCGTCGAGCGGGTGCCCGTGCGGTCGTGCGTGCGCCGGGGTGCGGCGATCGACCTGGTCCTCGACCGTGGCCGGGAGAACCGGTCACAGATCGTCTACACGACCGCGCGAGGCCGCGAGGTGGTGTTCTGGCAGTCTCCGCGCACCCGCAAGCAGGCCAGGCCGCAGGTGAACACGCCCACCGCCCGCGCCGCCGGGCTGGCCGATCTGCCGGTGGTCGTAGACTCGCACGAGCGGTACGCCTACACGTTCGCCGGTAAACCCGTCACGGTCACCCGGCGGGCACTGCGCTGCGGCGACTACGGCCTGGAACACCAGGGTCGCCTGGTGGCCGCGGTGGAGCGCAAGAGCCTGGCCGATCTGGTCGCCTCGTTGACGTCCGGGAAGTTGAAGTTCGCGCTCGCGGACCTGGCCGCGCTGCCCCGGGCCGCGCTGGTGGTCGAGGATCGCTACTCGCGGGTGTACGCGTTGACGCGGGTGCGGCCGGCGGTGGTGGCCGACGGCCTGGCCGAGGTGCAGGTGGCCTGGCCCAACGTGCCCATCGTCTTCTGCGAGACCCGCAAGCTCGCCGAGGAGTGGGTGTACCGCTTCCTTGCCGCCGCCCACGTCTGGGCCGTCGGCGAGGCGCCCGCCGTGCGGGCAGGGAACGGGCCCACACCTGCCACCACTGCCGCGCCGGTCGGGTCGCAGCCGTCGACCAGGCAGATTCGTGTCTGGGCGCGGCTCAACGGCATCGACGTGCCCGACCGCGGTCGGTTGCGCCCGGAGGTGATCCAGGCCTGGCACGACGCTCACCCGTCCCCGACGACGCCCGAGACGGATTGAACAGGAGACCGCCCGTGCTGAGGGTTGTGGACCTCGACCTCGACGAGATCGTCACGGCGCTGCAGAGCCAGGACGGCTATGAGCAGTTCTGGCTCATCGACCCCGTGACCGGCGAGATCACGTTCGGGTCTTCGGACCTCGACCCGGATCCGGACCTCGACGACTGCGACCTGGTCCGGATCGATCCGCTGCCGTCGCGTGTGTGGTATCGGGACATGGCGGACTTCGTCGACGGGATCGCCGACGAGCGGGCCGGGGACAGGTTGGCCCGTGCGATCCAGGGCCGGGGTGCGTTTCGCCGGTTCAGGGACGAACTCCACGACGAGTACCCGCACCTGCTCCAGATGTGGCACGGGTTCTCGGGCAGGCGAGCCGTCCGCCGGGCCGTCGAATGGCTTGCCGACAACTCTCTGGTCGACGTCGCCGACGCGGACCGGTTCCTGGCCGACCTTCCTGACCTCGACCTGTCCGGGACGGGTCGAACAGCCCGCCCCACCGAGGTATAGGTGCCGCCCCGGGGACCGCGGTGGAGCGGCACCGAACTCGATGCTCTGATAGAGCTCGCGACCGTGGATGCGTACGACGACGATGACCAGCTCACCGGCCTGTACACCATGCTTGAGGAGCACCTGGCGCTGCCCTTCACCACCGAGGTGCTGGGTGTCGCGGTTTCGGTCGACCGGATCGACCTGACCGACGACGGCCGGATCGTCGCCGTGTGCGAGCGAGCCGGGATACGCCAGGCGATCGGCATCCTGGACCTGCCGCTGCCGGACCCCGCTCCGACCGGCAGCCAGTGGATCGCGGCATACCGGCGGTGGGCACGACGCTGACCCCGGCGGCGACGGCGTTGCCGGCTGACGCCGAAAGCACCGAGGCGGTGCTCTGGATGGTGCGGGCAGGGGTGCCGGCCGGGACGCCGCCACCAGGTCCCAGGTGGCCGGGAAGCAGGCCCGGTTCTGTCGGTGGTCGTCGCTACCGTGTCGCCCGGTCGCACAGGGAGGCGTACGGGGATGACCGACGAGGACCAGCTGGTGATACCGCGGGCGTGGTACCGCAGCATCCATCCGCGTCGCGACGGCGCGCCGGTCGGCTACGAGCCGGATCCGGACTGGCAGAACGCGCTTCGCAGGCTCGTCGCGCAGCGCCCGTCGGTGCGTGACGCGCTGCGGCACCACCACACCCCCGCCGAGGTGGCGTCGGCCGGGCTGGCATGGTTCGACGAGACCGGCGAGGAGACGCCGTTGGGTGCGGCGGCGGTCGCGACGGCGCTGATCGCGTTCGCCGACCGGCGCGACCCCGACTACCAGCCGATCGCCGACGCCTGGATCGGCCGGCACGGACTGATGTTCGCCGTGCGGGCGGCGGCGGAGCTGGCTGGGCTCGGCTACGGCGGTTGGTCGCGTTCGGGACCGGTCCACCGGGACCGCGAGGGTGGCGAGGTGATCGGGAGCCACTGGCTCGCACGTGGCCACGAGCAGGTCCTCGGCCGGGTACGGGCAGCGCTGGCGTGCGAGTCCACCGACGAGTACACGGCGGCGGTCGCGGCGCTGTCGGGGTATCGCGACGGGTCGCTGCGGCAGCGGATCGTCACCTCGTTCCTCGTCCCGGGCCGGGAGGACTGGGTCGACGCGGACGTCCGCGCCCTGGCCGGGATCGAGGACTCCTCGGCGCTGTTGTTGCTCGCCTCGGCCACCACGGTCGCCCAGGTGCACCTGATCGAGGATGCCCTCGCGGTGTCGGTCCGGGCCGCGCTGTTCTCGTCGCGGATGCTCCACACGGTCGCGGAAGGGCTCGGTGCCGCCGGCGCGGACCTGTTCGTGCACTGGCTGGACGACTTCTACGCCGACGCCGCCACCCGCTGGGTGCTGCTGTCAGTGGTCGCGGCCCTGCCCGGTGACCACCCGTTCCAGCTGCTGCTGAACAGGCTGAACGACAGGCACGTGGCCGCTGCCGTCGTGGCGGCCGCCGACCGGTTCCCGCACCGGGCGCTGCGGCTGCTCGCCACGGCCCCGAAGACCGACGACCTGCTGCGCCGACACCTGCTGCGGCATCCCGGCCTCGCCGACGAGTTGCCGCCCGGCCTGCCCGCCGCGGCATCAGCCCGGATCCACGCCGCCAGGGCAGTGCCGACCGAACCGACGGCACCCGCGCAGCCCCTGCCTGCACTTCTGGTCACGCCCCCGTGGACGGTGCGGCGCAAGACGCCCCGACCGGTGGTCCTGACCGGATTGCGCTGCGCCGACGAGCCCAAGTTCCATCCGGATTCCGCCGACCGGGTTCGAATCGATCCGGTCGACCTGCGCCACGATGTCAACCCGGCCTTGGTCAAGGCGCAGATCCGGTCCGGGACCGCCGTGGACTGGCAGGCCCGGCACGTGCTGGAGACCGAACCGCCGCAGATCGCCGTACCGCTGTTGGCGGTCTGGCGCCCGCGCGAGCTGTGGGGGCTTGCCTGGTGGCTGCCCCGCCTGACGACCCGGTTCGGTGTGGACGCCTACCCGCTGGTGCTCGACATCGCCCGGCGCAGCCCGGCCGAGGCCGGCCCGCAGCTGGCGCGGTTCACCAGCCCGGACATCGCGCTGTTGATGGCCGACTGGCTGGCCCGGCTGAAGACCGTACACAAACTCGCCCTCGCGTGGCTGCGCCGCCACCCGGCGGCGGCCGCGCGGGCCCTCGTCCCGGTGGCCCTGTCGAAGCCGGGAGTTGCCCGCCGGCAGGCCGAGCGGGCGCTCGTCGCGATCGCCGGGGCCGGGCACCGGGACACCGTGCTGGCCGCCGCCGCGTCCTACGGCCCGCCGGCCGCCGCCGCGATCACCGACCTGCTCGACGCAGACCCGCTCGACGGGTTCCCGGCGCGGATCCCGCGACTGCCCGACTGGGTCGACGTGGCCACGATGCCTCCCGTCCGGCTGCGTGACGGCACCGGCGTGCTGTCCCCCGACGCGGCCGGGCACGTCGTCACGATGCTCGCGATCTCCAAGCCGGACGAGCCGTACGCGGGGCTGGCCGTGGTCGTTGGCGCGTGCACCCCGGACAGCCTCGCCGCGTTCGCGTGGGAACTGCTGGAGCGCTGGCTGCGGGCCGACGCAGCGCCCGCGCACGGGTGGACGCTGAACGCGCAGGCCCTGCTCGGCGACGACACCACCGCCGGACGTCTCGGCGCCGTGGTGCGGCGATGGCCCCACGAGGGCGCCCACCAGCGCACCGCCGCCGGCCTGGACGCACTCGCCCGGCTCGGCACCGAGGCGGCGCTGCTGCAGTTGCACAGCATCGCCACCACTGTGAAGGCGAAGGCGGTCCGCGCCCGGGCGACGGCGAACCTGCAGGAGGCGGCCCAGCAGCGCGGCCTGTCGGCTGAGCAGCTCGCGGACCGGCTCGTGCCCGATCTCGGCCTCGGCCCGGACGGCACCCTCGTGCTCGACTACGGTCCCCGCCGGTTCGTCGTGCGCCTCGACGAGCAGCTCAGGCCGCTGATCACCGATGGGGACGGCAGCCACCGTAAGGGGCTGCCGAAGCCCGCCGCGGCCGACGACCCGCAGCTGGCCGCCGCAGCGCTGGACCGGTTCGCCGCGCTGCGCCAGGGGCTGCGCGCGTTCACCAGACAGGTGCACCGCCTGGAGGAGGCGATGGTGCGCCAGCGGCGCTGGACCGGTGCCGAGTTCCGGCAACTGCTGGTGGACCATCCGGTGCTCGGCCGGGTGGTGCCGAGGCTGGTCTGGGCGCTGTTCAAACCGTCGGGCGAGGTTGTCGGTGCGTTGCGGGTCGCCGAGGACCGTACGTTCGCCGATCTCGACGACGAGACGATCACGGTCGCCGACGATGCGTGTGTCGGCGTCGCCCACCCCGTGCAGCTCGGCGCCGACGTGTCCACCTGGGCCGACCTGTTCGACGACTATCAGCTGCTGCAGCCGTTTCCGCAGCTCGGACGTGAGGTTCATGGGTTGACCGTCGATGAACGGTCGGCGGTCCGGCTGGCCCGGTTCGACGGTGTCAAGGCGTCGACGGTCAGGCTGCTCGCGCTGGAACGGCGGGGTTGGCGGCGCAGCGGCGAGGACGGCGGCCGCCAGCATCGGATGGAGTGCGACCTGCCCGACGGCGGCCGGGTCGTCGTCGCGCTCGTCCCGGGCATCATGATGGGGGCTCCGGACCATCATCCGGAGCAGACGTTCGAGGACGTGTGGATCTGTCGCGCCGGCGGTGACGAGTGGCGTGACCCGCATGACGTTACGTTCGGGGAACTCGATCCGGTCTCGGCCTCCGAGTTGCTGCGTGACCTGACCGAGGCGACAGGCTGACGCGAGGCGCTCGAGGCAGCCGGACGGCCCGCGAGGCGGCAACCACGTCGATCTAGGACACCCGCCGGCGGGCGGTCCCGGCCGGCGGGCTGGCGACACTCGTCCCGGCGGGGTCTGTGATCAGGTCGTGGTGACGGCCGGGAAGCCGGCGGTGAGGGCGGCCATCGCGCGGCGGATCCGGGTGTCGGCCGCCGGGCCGCTCGCACCGGTCGGCGCGACGTGGTGCAGCACCCCGACCACCGCCAGGGCCAGTGCCTGCGTGTCGGTGTCGGCAGCAGGTCCGGGGCTACTGCCAACGCCTTGACGCAGAGAGATTCCGCTAGATCCACAGGCCGCGGGGTGGGACGGCACGCCGTCCCACCCCGGTACCGGTGCTTCCGTGCCGGGCGGGCTCACCGGCCACCCGACCGGAGGTCAGCCCCGGGCCGTCGCGAAGGTGGCGGCGCCGATCAGCTCCAGCGACACCTGGAGACGCTCCAGGCTGATGTTCTTCTCGATGGTGTCCTCCGGGCTGTGGTACGGCGGCTCCAGCAGCGCCGGGGACTCCTCGCCCCGCCAGGAGAAGTTGGCGCTGGCGATGCCGACCTCCTGGAACGACTGGTGGTCGCTGGAACCACGCTGCGTGACCGGGGAGATCCGCGGCTCGTACCCGAGTCGGGTGGCCGCCGCCGCGACCTCGTTGGTGGCCCGGTTCGCCTCGCCGGTGAAGGACAGCAGCCAGTACTTCGTGGCCGGGTCCCAGCTCGTGGCGACCATGTCGTTGTTGTAGACCGCGAGGAAGCGGTCCCGCTCAGCCTGCGGAAGCTGCCGGACGTAGTACCGGGAGCCGATCAGGCCCTGCTCCTCGGAACCCCACAGGGCGAACCGGATGGTCGCCTCCAGTGGCGTGTTCTTCAGCACCCGGGCCAACTCCAGGGCGAGCACCGTGCCGGAGCCGTCGTCGTTTGCCCCGGGGGCGCCGATGACGGTGTCGTAGTGGGCGCAGACCATGACGATGGGGCCGTCCGCGCCGAGGGAACCGACCCGCTCGCCGATCACGTTGTTCGAGATCAGGTTGCGGTGCGCCGTGGTCTTGATGACCAGGACGAGCCGCTGCGCGGCGGCCAGTTCACGCAGCCGGTGCTTCTGCGCCTGCGCGACGCCGACGACCGGGATCGGTACCGGGTTGCTGGCCGAGCCGGGCAGGGTGGGGGAGAAGGCCGAGGCCATCCGGGGTGCCACCGCGTCGGCCGGGAGGAAGATCACGGCCGCCGCGCCCTTCGCCAGGGCGGTGGCGACGAGTTGCTCACGCTGGGCGGCGACGTAGTCGACGAGGACGATCCGGCCGGTCGAGTTCGCCGGGTAGTTCTCCGGTGCGCCGGCGCCGACGTCGATCACCTGGCCGCGAACCTTGGTGTCCAGCGCACCGTGCGCGGAGGCCCCGGCCTGCCAGCAGAGGTCCCAGGGCAGGCGGGTCGGCGAGCTGAGGTCGGCGAGGAACTTGTCCGCCACCGGGAACGGCTGCAACGTCGTGTCGTAGCCCATCCGGTCGAGGGTGCGGGCGATGAAGTCGGCGGCCCGCCGCTCCGAGTCCGTGCCACCGATGCGGGGGCCGATCTTCTCGGAGAGGGTGAAGAGGTCGTTGAGGGCCCGCTTCGCCGAGGCCTGCCGGACGATCTTCTTGTCGTCCAGGGTGAGCTGGGGCATCCGGAGAGCACCCGGGCGCAGGTCGTCCGCGGCCCAGGCCGGGACCGGCAGGGCGACGGTGGCGGCACCGCCGAGCGCCACGGCCAGCATCCGGCGGCGGTTCAGGGGGGAGCGGGAAGAGGGGGTGGCGTGCCCGTCCTGTGTAGTCAAAGGGTCCTCCTGGTTTGGGGCTGGACCCGGGACCGTCATGCGGTGGCCCGGGTCACATGCGACAGAACTTATCTGTCCGTTCATCTCTTCTCAAGATCGCGTAGCGGTTTCTCCGCAGGTCAGATCGCTATACGGCGGGAATGTGGCGGTTTGTGGGCCGGGGTTGCATTCGGCTTCCCGGGTGACCTGGCGTGCTTGGGCCGCTGCGGGCCGTAGTTTCAGCGGTGGTGCGATGACCTGGGCCGGGTAGGTCTTGGTCAGGCCCTGATGGTCGGTGTCGACCAGGACCTTCACCTGCGGGTAGGCGTGGCAGGGGTTCGATTCCCTCGGCCCGGGCGGCGGTGGCGTCGTGCATGCGTCCGGGCGGTAGCTGCCGCACCACCGCCTCACACGCCGGCGTCGGAGACGACGGTGGCGTTGATCGTGTTCTGTCGGGTCTCGCCGGGCGCGAACGCCTCGCGACCCGGCCTGCCGGGTCGGCGGACCCGGATCTCGGTGGTGTCCAGTCGCAGCGTCACGCCTTCGGCGGCGGCGTAGGCGAACACGTCGGCCAGGGTTCGTAGCCGTTGGCCACTGGACACTGGCCGGGGTGCCCGACCTGTCCGTGGGTCGGCTCGGCGGTGTGGGTCAACGGTGTCTGTCGCCGATGACGAACACCAGTAGGTCGACACCTGCCGGCGTGGTCGTCTCGCGGGGAGCGTGAACGGCAGGCCGTGTGGCTGCGGCCGGTGTCACCGCCACGATGTGCCGCAGCCAGCCGAGGCCGGCTCGGCGGGCTGCCGGGACGACGAGCCGGACGTGCGCGGTGTAGTCGGTGGCGGCGTCGCCGGGTGTGACGGCGACGATGGTGTAGCCGTTGTGGGCGAGCAGCAGCCGGCAGGCGGCGAACAGGTCGGTCAGTTCCGCGGTGGCGGTCTTTGCGGGTGGGAGCTGGCGGTGCTGCGGCGGCCAGCGCAGGACGAGGAGCCGGACGGTGCCGGCGACGTGGTCGAGGTCGGCGAGGTCGGCGGGCGAGCTGACGGCGACGTAGGTGCAGCCGGCGGCGCCGGCCGCTCCGGCGAGGGCGGGCTCGTGGCCGAGGCTGACGATCGCGTCGCCGGGGCCGCTGGTGTAGTAGGCGACGAGCAGCCGCGCGGTTTCGGCGGTGATCGTGTCGGTGTGGTGGGCGCCGCGGTCGTGAAGATCGGTGACGTGCCAGATGGTGACGGGCACGGGCAGGTCACCAGGCAGGGCGTCGGCGGCGCCGGCCGGGGGCTTGGCCGAGATCCGGGATGGTGTGGGCGGGTCGGCGGCCGGCCGGGGGACGGCGGGGTGTAGTGGCTGCGTCGTGGGCGGGTGTGGTTCCCGTCCCGGGTAGGTGTCGTTCATGTCTACCCATGGCCCAACTGGCGACCGGAATGTGGCGGCCGTGGTCGGCCGGTTACCCAACCGGTGCTGACGTCTTGTATCGACGCACCCGACCGGTGTCGGCCGTCGGCGGCATGGAAAGCCAACTGTCCAGTTGAGGCGCACCAACGGGCGGGTTCACCGGCATGGGCCGATCTGTGTCGTCACGCCGTTTGGTGGTTGGCGACCGCAGGCTGCTGTGGCAGTGGCCGCGCGGGGCCGGGCTGGCGCTGGTGGGGCAACGCGTTGGGGTGACGTGCGCGGATGGAGGCCGTCAATGCGTGGGCCCGCGCCAGGGGTACCGCGTATCCGCCCAGTCCGGGAGATCGCTGATGTCTGAGCCTTGGCCGTCCACGCCCCTGGCCGCCGCTGAGCGTGCCTTCGACCTGTTGACCTGTCCACCGACGCCGCTGTCCCTGGACTGTCGGGCGATTACCGGCATGCCGCCGACGGTCCTGCCGCTGAACCAGGTGAAACGAACGCTCACCTCGAGTGCGACGCCGCGCCCGGTACGTGATCTGGTGTGGCGGGAGTTGGTGATCCGGGCCCGTCGCGACGGACCGGCGTGGGTGGTGGCCGCGGTCGGGGTCGCGATGCCTGGTCTGCGTCGTACGGCGGGCATGCTCGCCCGGGGTTGGCGTGGGGACATCGCCGACCTTGACGCGGAGTTGCTTGCCGGTTTCCTGCAGCGGCTGGGCACCGTCGACCTGGATGAGCCGCGGATCTGCGGGCGGCTGGTCGATGCCGGCGCCCGGGCGGTGAAGCAGGCCCGTGACCGGGAGGCGGGGGCGGAGTTCGTCCGGGTTGCGCGGGTGTGGACGGCGCCGCCGCCAGAGCCGTGGGATCACCCGGACTGGCTGCTGTCGCGGGCGGTGGCGGCGGCCGTCATCGACCCGGACGAGTTTCTTCTGATCGCGTGGACGAGGCTGGACCATCTGTCGGTCCAGGTCGTCGCCGACAGGCTCGGCGTCGAGGTGGAGGTGGCGCGGGCCTGGCGTAGGAAGGCGGAGCGGCGTCTGGTGGACGCTATCGGTGGCGGGGAGCTGGACTGGAGTTCTCTGCTGCCGAAGGGTCGCAAGGTGACCGACGCGGCCCGGCCGGCGGGCGCAGCAGGCTGATCGTGCGCGGTGGCGGGGCGACGACCTTGGTCGTCGCCCCGCCACTTTGTTGTGGCCCGGACGCGACCAGCCGGGGCGCCGGCGTGGACCGGTTGCCCGGTCATGGTGCCGGCAGGTGGTGGCCGCGCCGCTGACCGGTTGGGTGTGTTGGTTCGCGGTTGGGTGCGCGAGCCCGTGCGGCCGCTTCGTTGGGTGGTCAACGAGGGCCCTTTGTAGGCAAGGAATCGCTGCGAGGCCGGCCGGTCGGCGGCGGTTCCCGCGCCACCGACCGGGTGGGCAGGCGGGCTGCGACAGCGGACCGCGTGGACCGACTTGCGGGACCGTGCGACGGCACGGCGTTGTCGGGATCCGACTGTGCACCAGCGGTGACGCTCATCCGTTCACACGTGCCCCAGGTGTTGGGGCGCAGATGGGAGTCATCCATGTACCGAAAACTGCTTCGTGTGACCGCGGCCGGGTTCGTGGCCCTGGCCTCGGTCGTGCTGGCCGCCGCGCCGGCGTCGGCGGCCGAACCGGCGCTGCTGGCGGTCGCCGATCTGCCGACGGTGATCCGGAACCTGACCGGATGGATCGTCGGGATCATCGCCGCCGTCGCCACGTTGTTCCTGACTATCGGCGGCGCCCGCTATTTGATGGCCGGCGGTGATCCGTCGGAGGTCGAGCGGGCCAAGGATGCGCTGAAGTCGGCGGGGGTCGGCTACGCGCTGGCCGTTCTCGCGCCGGTGATCCTGGCGGTCCTCAAGGGCGTCCTGGGTGTGCCGTGATCGGCTGGCAGATCGATCAGCTTGTCGGCTGGCTGGTCCGGGCTGTGCTGGCGGTCCTCGAGCTGTTGTGGGGGCTGCTGGCACGCACCGCGTTCACGAACCCGGACGTGACGGTGCTGCCTCAGGTCGGTGCGGCCAGTGACCGGTCGCTGCTGGTGGTCAACAGTGTCTTCGTGTTGGCGATCGTCGCGGTCGGGGTCGCGGTGATGGCCGGTCGGACGGTGCCCGGCCGCGACGGCGTCGGCGAACTGGTGTCCCGCCTGGTGGTGGGGTTCGTGGCCGCGAACTTCGCGATGCCGTTGTGTCGGCACTTGATCGAGTTCGTCAACGCGGTCACGGCCGCGTTGACCGGCGATTCGGTCACCTCCGGCGACTCGTTCACGCAGATGCGCCGCGTCGTCGCCGACGCGTTGACCGATCCGGCCAACGCCCTGCTGACGGTGATCATCGGGCTGATGATCGCGGTGCTGACCGCGATGCTGATGGTCACCTGGCTGGTCCGGGTGGCGGTGCTGGTCTTCGTGGTCGGTATCGCCCCGCTGGCGTTGGCGTGCCATGCCACCCCGTACACCGACGGTGTGGCCAGGCTGTGGTGGCGGGCGCTGCTCGGTGTGCTGGCCACCGCGGTGTTGCAGGCGTTCGCGATGCACACCACCTTGTCGATCTTCGTCGGTGTGGACGCGAACCTGCCGGCGCTGGGTATCCCGAACGACCCGACGGGCACGGTGAATCTGCTCATCGTGGCCTGCCTGCTGTGGGTCACGGTCCGTATCCCGGCTCTGATGCGCCGCTACGTCATGGGCGGGCACGGCCCCGGGACGCTGCTGAAGGCGCTGGTGATCAACCAGGTGTCGCGGGTGGCCCGGATGCCGGCCGTTCGTGGCGGGGCGCGGATGGCGGCGGCCGCCGGCGGTGGCCGCGGTCGGCGCCGTTCCCGTGACGCCGCAGGCGGGTCGGTCGCGGACACCGTCATCTCGTACTGGCGGCCGCGGCTGCCGCGGCCCGCGCTGCGAGCGGCCCGGACGTCGGCGGGCACGACGACGAAGCCGGCGGCGCCGCGACTGCCGGTCCCGGCCGGGGTCACGCCGGCCACCGCCATGCCTTCGCGTGAGCCGGGTTGGCGCCGGGCCGGCCGGCCGTCGCCGACGGCGCAGATGCCCGGCGCGGCAGGCCACACCGCCGCGCCGGGCTGGGCGGGCCGCCGCCCCGTTCCGGTACGTGACCGGCGGGCGCCGGCCACTGTTCGTCATCGCTCGACAGGAGGACGTCGTGGACACTGACCCACCGGTTTCGGCGCGGGTTCCCGCCGACGTCGAAGCCCCGGACAAGATCTTCTACGGCTTCACGGCCCGGCAGGTGGCGGTCGTGGCCGCCGCCGTCGCGGTCGTCTACCTCGGCTGGCAGCTGGTCGGTGCCCGGATACCGCTGCCGGCGTTCGCCGCCGTGGCCGTACCCGTGGTCGCGGTGGCGGCGGCGGTGGCGGTGGGCCGCCGTGACGGGGTCACGCTCGACGCCTGGCTGTGGGCCGCGATCCGGTACCGGCGCGGCCCACACCAGATGGTGCCGGCGTCCGGGCAGCAGGCGAGCGTGCCGGCGTGGGCGCCGCACGCGCTCGGCGACCGTAGCCCGGTCGGCGTGCTGCGGCTGCCCGCCCACGCCATCGACGACAGCGGCGTCATCGACCTGGGCACTGACGGCACGGTCGCCCTGGTCGCGGCGACGACGGTGAACATCGGCCTGCGTACCAGCAGCGAGCAGGCCGGCCTCGTCGGCGGCTACGGCCGCTGGCTGAACTCGTTGACCGGCCCGGTGCAGGTCGTCGTCTCCGCCCGACGGGTCGACCTGACCAGCCACGCCCAGCGGGTCGTCGACGCGGCGCGGACGCTACCGCATCCGGCGCTGGCCGACGCCGCCGCCGACTACGCCGACTTCCTGCTCGACATCGCCGCCGACCGCGACCCGCTGTCACGCACCGTCACGATCGCCTGTGTCGCGCCCGCCGTCGGCGGGGGACGGGCCGAGGCGCTGCGTCGCGCGGAACACACCGCCGCCGCCCTGTCCGGGCTCGGCTGCCGGACCCGGGTGCTGGACGGGCCCACCGCGGCCGCGGTCGTTGCCGCCGCCGCCGACCCGTACACCGGCGTCGACGCCAGTTGGCCGCGGGCCACCCCCGGCACACCGATCACCGCCCACCCAACTGCGGAGGAAACCCCGTGAACCCCATAACCGCGTTCAGATCCCTTCTCGGTGCACCACGCACCCGCCGCCCCGACGTCGTCGACCGGGCCGGGCAGGTCGCCGCCGCCGTCGGCCCGTCCTCGGTGCACACCCTGGCCGGGCACCTGCGCATCGGTGACGGCTTCGCCGCCGTCCTGATCGTCACCGGCTATCCGCCGCAGGTCGGCGTCGCCTGGCTGGACACGATCGTGTCGTGGCCGGGCCGCGTCGACGTCGTCGCACACATCGAACCGGTACCGCCCGCGACAGCCGCCGCCCGGCTGCGCCGGCAACGGGCCCGGCTGGAGTCCAGCCGCCGTGTCGACGCCGACCACGGCCGGCTCGGCGACCCGCTCACCGACGCCGCCGCCGACGACGCCGCGGACCTGGCCGACCGGGTCGCCCGCGGCGCCGCCCGCCTGTTCCGTACCGGCCACTACCTGTGTGTGCACGCCGAAACCGAGGACGAGCTGGTCGAGGCGGTCGCCGACGTGCGGGCGGCCGCGGCCAGCGTGCTGCTGGACACCCAGCCGGCGACGTGGCGGCAACTGCAGGGCTGGCTGTCGACACTGCCGCTGGGCACCGACCGGCTGGCGATGCGCCGGGTGTTCGACACCGACGCCCTGGCGGCGGCGTTCCCGCTGGCGTCGGCGGACCTGCCGGCGCCGCTGCCCGGCGACGGCACCCCGCCCGCCGGAGTGCTGTACGGGCTCAACAGCGGCAGCAGCGGTGTCGTGTGGTGGGACCGGTGGAGTCAGGAGAACCACAACTCCGTCGTGCTGGCCCGCTCCGGGGCAGGAAAGTCGTACCTGGTCAAGCTGGAGATTCTCCGGTCGCTGTACGACGGGGTCGTCGTGGCGGTCATCGACCCCGAGGACGAGTACCTGCGGCTGTGCGAGGCGGTCGGCGCGACATCGATCCGGCTCGGCGCCGCCGGCGTGCGTGTCAACCCGCTCGACATTCCCGCCGCCGACCGGCGCCCCGACGCCCTGACCCGCCGCGCACTGTTTCTGCACACCCTTGTCGCGGTGCTGTTGGCGCAGCAGCCGCCGCCGGCGGAACGCGCCGCCCTGGACAAGGCGATCACCGCCACCTACGCCGCCGCCGGGATCACCAACGACCCCGGCACCTGGTCGCGTCCGTCACCACTGCTGCGCAACCTGGCCGAAACCCTGACCGGCGACCCGAACCCGGCCGCCCAACTGCTTGCCGCCCGGCTGACCCCGTGGACGCAGGGCTCGTTTAGGGACCTGTTCGACGGGCCGACAACGTCCGCACCCCACGGGCACCTGGTGGTGTGGTCGACCCGGCAACTGCCCGACGAACTTCGCGCCCCCGCAATGCTGCTGGCGCTCGATGCGATCTGGCGCGACGTCGACACCGACCGGCTCGGCGCCCGCCGCCTGGTCGTCGTTGACGAGGCCTGGTCGCTGCTGCAGGACAGCGAAGGCGCGAAGTTCCTGTACCGGCTGTCGAAGGCGGCCCGCAAACGGCGGGCCGGCGTCGCCGTCGTCACCCAGGACGCCGCCGACCTGCTCGGCTCCGACCTCGGGCGGGCGGTGGTCAACAACGCCGCGACCCAGATCCTGATGCGGCAGAGCCCGCAGGCGATCGACCTGATCACCGACACGTTCGGCCTGACCGCCGGCGAGGCCCGGCTGCTGCTGTCCGCCGAGCGCGGCGAGGCGCTGCTGCTGGCCGGATCCCACCGCGTCGGCTTCCACACCGTTGCCTCCGCCAGCGAACACCAGCTCGCCGCCACTGGTCTGGAGTTCGCTTCAACTTTGCGGGATTCCGGGGCGAACTCCGGAGTGGTGGGCCTGTGAGGAGGTTAGCGGGTCGTGGAGTTGGTCG